>JBGSVY010000155.1:0-2798 GCA_041752715.1 Hyphomonas sp. | reverse complement strand
GGGCTCGGCCTGCGCGGCCTGCCCGAAGGCCTGGGCCGCGTTGCGCGGATCGTTCGAACTCGCAAACGAGCGGCCAAGCAGCATAAGGAGGTCGGCATTGCCCGGATGGACGATCAGGGCCTGCGACGCGACTTCGATCACCCGCTGGTGACTGCCAAGCTCGCGCAAGGCGGACGCGAAACTGATCGACACGGTGAGGCTTTCCGGGTCCTTGGCAAATTCCTTAGACCAGAAATTGGCCTTGGTCAGCGGATCGGCCCGGTTGGCGGCGGCGATCTCTTCGGCGCTTGCGGGCCGCATCGCCGCCTCCATCGCCCGGGCGAGCTCGGCCTCTTCGGCGGTGAGCTTCGGCTGGCTGGCGCAGGCGCCGGTGCCCGCCACGATCGCCAGCATAAGGGCGGTGAAGGACGCATTGGCGCTGGACATGAGCGGACTCCCTGTCGTGATTGCAGTCGTCTGGATCAGGGTTTGACATTGCGCGGGTCAAGTTTCAGTTAACGCCAAGGCGGCGCGCATTAACGAGTCTGCCCAAAGAGGCTTCTCGATGCACCACTTCTTCACTGCCAAGGCCAACAGCCCGGCCAGCATCTGGCTTGTGCCGGGGGGGGCCGAGGACATCCTTTCCGACGCCATGTTTCTTCATGCCCGCGCCATTGCGGATGGGCAGGGTTTCACGGGCGCCAGTGGGCAGACAGTCCTCGTGCCGGGGCCCGACGGCGCCCTTGCGCATGTCCTCTTTGGTCTCGGAAAGGGCAGGGATGCGCTCGCCGTTGCCGCCCTCTCGGCCCGTCTGCCGGCAGGTGATTACCGGATCGCCGAGGATGGCGGCCTGCCGTTTGCCCAGATCGCGGCTGGTTGGGCGGATGGAGCCTACCGGTTCGACCGCTACCTTCAGGATCGCTCCCGGCCGCCCCGCCTCGTCGTCCCCAACTCTGAGTCGCTTGACGAGCTGGCGCGCGAGGCCGCCGCGATCGCCCATCTTCGCGATATGGTGAACACCCCTGCTGGGGACATGGGGCCAGCGGCCCTGCAACTTGAGATGTCACAGCTCGCCGAAAGGTTCGGCGCCCGTCTCGAGGTCGTTCTGGACGACGCGCTCATCAGCGAGAATTATCCGCTCGTCCACGCGGTCGGCCGCGCCGCTGTGCAGCGGCCGCGCTTTCTCGAACTCGCCTGGGGTGACCCCGACCATCCGCGCGTCGCGCTGGTCGGCAAGGGCGTCAGCTTCGATAGCGGAGGGCTCAACATCAAGCCTGGCGACGGAATGCGCATCATGAAGAAGGACATGGGCGGGGCGGCCCATGCCATCGCGCTGGCCGAACTCGTCATGGGCGCCGGTCTTCCCGTTTCGCTGAAACTCTATGTTCCCGCCGTCGAGAATGCGATTGCCGGCGATGCGTTCCGGCCGGGCGATATCCTGCCCAGCCGAAAAGGGTTGACCGTGGAAATCGACAATACCGATGCGGAAGGCCGGCTTATCCTCGCCGATGCCCTGGTGCGGGCCTGCGAGGAAGATCCCGACCTGTTGATCGATTTTGCCACCCTCACCGGCGCAGCACGTGTCGCGCTTGGGGCAGACCTTGCCCCGCTCTACACGGATGATGAGGCCTTGGCCGCCAACATTCTCAATGCCTCGGCTGCAACCGGGGATCCTGTCTGGCGCATGCCGATCTGGGATCCTTATCTCTCCGACCTGAAAAGTCCGGTTGCCGATCTCGTCAATTCCGCGGGCAGCTTTGCGGGTTCAATCACGGCTGCCGTTTTCCTGAAACAGTTCGTCACGGCGCGCAGTTGGGCGCATTTCGATGTCTGGGCCTGGCGCAAGTCGAAATACGGACGCCCCGAAGGCGGCGCGGCCTGCGGCCTGCGGGCCGTCTGGCTGATGTTGCAACAGCGCTATGCAAAGGCCTAACGCGCGTCTGTGTTGGCCTTGATGCGGATCGCCTCGCGGACCCGTCCGCGCACAACCAGCGTATCGACATTGCGCGGATCGGCCTTCATCGCCGCCTCGACATCCTCGAGCGCCTTCTCGGGGTTGCCATCATTGAGGTAAGCCTCTGCCCGCATCTGATGGGCGACCGCATTGCCCGGAGCCGCGTCAAGCGCAGTATCGAGATCGGCAATGGCCGCATCCCACGACTCCGTCATCAAATGCGCGCTGGCCCGGTCGATCAGCAGGTCAGGTGTTCGTGGCAGCACCTTGAGCGCATTGGAAAAACTCGTCACCGCCGCCGCCGGAACGCCCGCCTGAAGCCAAGCATTGCCAGCTTGGGAAAAGTAAACGGCGCGTTGTTCCATCGTACCAGCATCCGTGGAGGTTGCGAGTGCCTCCAGACGCCGAGCGCCCTCGCTGAGGTGGCCAATCCCAATCAGGGCGAGCGCAGTGCACTGGCGGGCGCCGGGCCGGTTGCCCTGGAAAGACCAGGCGAGGCCATCTTCGTAGGCCCCTTCGGGATCGGTCTCAATTTTCGCTAGACACGCCTCGAGCCGCTCAGCTTCAGCCGCGGCGAGTTGCCCGCCAAGTGATTGCAACATTGCGAGGCTGGCGACGGCCAATCCAACAAACGACATGGGCAATCCCCTCGGCCAACGCTATCACACGTCTTAGGAGCCGGGCGGAGCGCGATTTGCAAATGACAAGTCAGCCATCTGTGCTGTTTGTGTTCGGGCTTGGCTATAGCGCGATGCAGCTTGCGCCGGGCCTGCGGGCAGGTGGCTGGCGCGTCGGCGGTACGGTGCGGGCCTCCGCCAAGGCGAACAGCCTGCAGGCGCAGGGGATTGAAGCAGTCGTCTGGGAC
>JBGSVY010000154.1:0-1963 GCA_041752715.1 Hyphomonas sp. | reverse complement strand
CGCCGGGTCGCCATAGACTTCCGAGGTCGACGCCTGCAGGATTTTCGCCTTCACGCGCTTGGCAAGGCCCAGCATGTTGATGGCGCCGTGCACGCTGGTCTTGGTCGTTTGAACCGGGTCAAACTGGTAGTGGATCGGGCTGGCCGGGCAAGCCATATTGAAGATCTCGTCCACTTCAACATAGAGCGGGAAGCAAACGTCATGGCGCATCAGCTCGAAGCGCGGATGCCCCAACAGATGCGCGACGTTGGTCCGCGTCCCCGTAAAGAAGTTGTCGGCGCAGATGACGTTCGCGCCCGACTCGAGCAACCGCTCGCACAGGTATGACCCGATAAACCCGGCGCCGCCGGTTATCAGGATGCGGCGCTCAAGGTGCATGGGAAGTGTCCCTTGGAAAGTCCATTATCCCGATTCAATTCTGGCACAACTGTGATTGGGTGCCCAGCGTCAATGTCCCACCTGATGTCTGCGCAACCTTCGCCCGGCCCGATGGGTAAGCAGCATTGAAACTGTCGATACATGACTGAACACTTAAGTTGCCATTCGCGCCTAGCTTGCCTATTCCGAAGCTGACTAGCCCGCGCACAGTTCTTTGACCGGGCACAGTGGGCATTCAGGAGCGGGAATTGAAAAGGATCATTGTGACCGGCGGTGCAGGCTTTATCGGGTCTGCCGTCGTGCGCCATCTAGTGCACGATCTCGGCGCCTCAGTGACCGTCATCGACAAGATGACCTACGCCGCGAACCGGCAAAATATCGCTCAAGTTGAGCGTTCCGGGCTCTGCACGCTGCGCGTCGAAGACATCTGCGACGCCGCCCGGATGAATGGCATCTTCGAGGAGGTCCGCCCCGACCATGTGCTCCACCTCGCCGCTGAAAGCCATGTCGACCGGTCGATATCTGGCCCGCGCGATTTCATCGAAACGAACGTTGTGGGCACCTACACGCTACTTGAAGCCGCGCGGGGCTACTGGTCGAAACTGCCCGCCGTCCAGCGGGACGCTTTCCGCTTCCTGCATGTCTCAACCGATGAGGTATATGGCTCGCTCGGCGCTGACGGGCTCTTTCATGAAGAGACACCCTATGATCCGTCCTCGCCTTACTCGGCGTCCAAGGCGGCGTCTGACCATCTCGCCAAGGCCTGGTATCGCACTTACGGCCTGCCGGTCGTGGTCTCAAACTGCTCCAACAATTACGGGCCCTATCACTTCCCGGAAAAGCTGATCCCGCTGGTCACGCTCAACGCTCTCGAAGGCAAGCCGCTGCCCGTCTACGGCAAGGGCGACAACATCCGCGACTGGCTCTACGTCGAAGACCATGCCCGGGCCCTCGCCCTGATCGCGGCAAAGGGCCGTCTCGGCGAGACCTACAATGTCGGCGGACGCAACGAGCGAACCAACCTCCAGGTCGTCGAAGCGATCTGCGACACGCTCGACCGTCTCGAGCCGGCAGACCGCTCCCGCCGCGAGCTGATCACCTTCGTGGCCGATCGCCCGGGACACGATCATCGCTATGCGATTGACGCGACCAAGCTCGAAGACGAACTCGGCTGGCGCGCGCAGGAGAACTTCGAATCCGGGCTCGAAAAGACGGTCCGCTGGTATCTGGCCAACGAAAGCTGGTGGCGGCCGCTGCGAAAGTCGGTCTATTCAGGCGAACGTCTCGGACTGCCTGCGGGCGTCAAGGCCTAGAGCGCGATCCGGTCGGGCCTTCAGCAGTCGAGTAGAGCGTCATGTCCAGGATCAGGGTATTTGTGGCCGGTGGCAGCGGACAGGTTGCCCGCGCGCTCATGGACACGGCGCCAGCTGCCGATGTCGATGTGGTTGCCCTCGGGCGGCCGGGCCTCGACCTCACCGATCCGGCATCGATCGAAGCGGCGCTTCGGTCGGCCGAGCCTTCGATCGTGATCAACGCCGCGGCGTATACGGCGGTCGACCAGGCCGAGAGCGATGAGGCCGGCGCG
>JBGSVY010000153.1:0-23507 GCA_041752715.1 Hyphomonas sp. | reverse complement strand
CGGCCTCAAGGCGCGCGGCCTCCTGCTCGATGGCACGACCGAGGGCGGGAGCCCGCGCCTCCTCCTGCAGATCTTCGCCCAGCCCCAGATCGGCCCGGTCTTCTTCGAGTTCATCCAGCGCAAGGGCGACTACAAGGAAGGCTTCGGCGAAGGCAACTTCAAGGCCCTGTTCGAAAGCATCGAACGCGACCAGGTTGAGCGGGGCGTGATCGGCGTGAAGGAGAAGGTCTAAGCGAAGGCTGGCACTTCTTGGCGGCAGAATGAACAAAGGGCTCTGAGAAGAACGACATGAGAGTCAGATCACACGATTTCGCGGCCCATACGGGTGTTGTGTTCGGCGTGATCGCCATCTTCATCGCGATCCGATTGTTCGAGACTTCAATGATCGTGCCGGGCATGGATGTGGGCGAAGAACAAGAGGCGCTCACGCTGGCGCGCATGTACGGCATTCTGACCGGCCTGCCGGTAGGCGGGATCACCGGGTTCGGAATCGGCAAGCTGATCCAACACCTGTTCCGGCGGTTCAAATAGGAGAAGGCACAATGACGGCTCCAAAACTCAAAGGCGTCCACCACGTCGCCTATCGCTGCAAGGATGCGAAGGAGACGGTGGAGTTTTACCAGAAGACGCTCGGCATGGAGTTCCAGCTGGCGATTGCCGAGGACCATGTGCCCTCGACCGGCGCCTATGATCCGTACATGCACATCTTCCTCGATGCCGGAAACGGCAACGTGCTCGCCTTCTTCGAGCTGCCCGAACAGCCCGAAATGGGCCGCGACCCGAACACGCCAATCTGGGTCCAGCACATCGCGCTGCGCGTTGGCTCGCTCGACGAACTCCTCGCTGCCAAAGCGCACCTCGAGAGCCTCGGCCTCGACGTCCTCGGCCCGACGCATCACGGCATCTTCAAGTCGATCTACTTCTTTGATCCGAACGGCCACCGCCTCGAACTCACCGCCGACATCTCGACACCGGACCAGCTCGCGCAGCTGAAGTCCGTCGCCCAGCCGATGATCGACGAATGGACCGCCACCAAGAAAGCGCCAAGGCATGCGGCCTGGCTGCACGAGAAGATCAAGGAAGAATCCTGACGCCCTGTCATCCCGGACGCGCGCAGCGCGATCCGGGACCTTGCTGCTGGTAAAAATCCCAAAAACGATAGAAGGTCCCGGCTTACGCAAGCTGCGCTTGCTGGCCGGGATGACAGCCTCGAAGGACCCCCCATGAAACTCGCAACCCTCCGGAACGGCACGCGCGATGGCCGCCTCGTCGTCGTCAGCTGCGACCTCACCCGCGCCACCGACGCCGCCCGCATCACGCCAACGCTGCAGGCCGCGCTCGACAAGTGGAACATCTACGGGCCGGAGCTGGAGATCCTGGCGGGGCAGGTGGAGCTCGGCTCCGTCCCCACCTTCCGTTTCCACGAGCATGACTGCGAGAGCCCGCTGCCGCGCGCTTATCAGTGGGCGGATGGGTCGGCCTATATCAACCATGTCGAGCTGGTCCGCGCCGCCCGCGGCGACACCGTGCCCGAAAGCTTCTACTACGACCCCCTGATGTACCAGGGCGGCTCGGATGGCTTCCTCGGCCCGCGCGATGCCATCCCGCTGGCAGACGCCGCCTGGGGCCTCGATATGGAAGGCGAGATCGCCGTCATCACAGACGACGTGCCGATGGGCGTCAGCGAGGAAGAGGCCGCCCTCCACATCCAGCTCGTCCTCCTCTGCAACGACGTCTCCCTGCGCGGGCTAATCCCCGGCGAACTCGCCAAGGGCTTCGGCTTCTTCCAGTCCAAACCCGCCAGTGCCTTCTCGCCCGTCGCCGTCACGCCGGACGAGCTTGGCCCCAACTGGCAGGACGGCCTCGTCCACCTGCCGCTCCGCGTCGATCTCAACGGCGCCCCCTTCGGCCGCGCCAACGCCGCCGTCGACGCAACCTTCAATCTCCCCCGCCTCGTCGCCCACGCCGCCAAGACCCGCAAGCTGTCGGCCGGCACGATCATCGGCTCGGGCACGGTGTCCAACAAAGGCGCAGATGGCAGCCCCGGCAAACCCGTTGCCGAAGGCGGGCTTGGCTATTCCTGCATCGCCGAAATCCGGATGATCGAAACCGCCCGCGACGGCGCCCCGAAAACACCCTTCATGAAAGCCGGAGACGTGGTGCGCATCGAGATGAACGACGCATCCGGCCATTCCATCTTCGGCGCCATCGAGCAGACCGTGGAAGCCGTTTGAGCGCCTTCAACACCTGTTGAAACTTTCGCCACACTAGGGCATTCAGACGCCGCAGTTTATGCTAGTGGCAAGGCAGCAGCGGTAACGCGACCAGGGAGTGACAGGCCGAATGGCAAGCAAGGTCTATAAATCGGCGAAGGACGCCCTCGAAGGCCTCACCTTCGATGGCATGACGGTGATGGCCGGCGGCTTCGGCCTCTGCGGCATCCCGGAAAACCTGATCGTCGCCCTGCGCGATAGCGGCGTGACAAACATCACTGCCATCTCGAACAATGCCGGCGTCGATGATTTCGGCCTCGGCCTCCTGCTGAAAACACGCCAGATCAAGAAGATGATCTCGTCCTATGTCGGCGAGAACAAGGAGTTCGAGCGCCAGTATCTCTCCGGCGAACTCGAGCTCGAGTTCAACCCTCAGGGCACGCTGGCCGAGCGCTGCCGGGCAGGGGGCGCGGGCATCCCCGGCTTCTACACCAAGACCGGCGTCGGCACGCTCGTTGCCGAAGGCAAGGAACACCGCGAGTTCGGCGGCGAGACCTACATCCTCGAAACCGGCCTCGTCGCCGACCTCTCGATCGTCAAGGCCGAGAAGGCCGACACGCAAGGCAACTTGATCTTCAACAAGACCGCCCGCAACTTCAATCCGCCGATGGCCATGGCTGGCAAGGTCACCGTCGCCGAAGTCGAGGAAATCGTTCCCGCCGGTGATCTGGACCCGGATCATATCCACCTGCCGGGCGTCTTCGTCCAACGCATCGTCAAGGGCACATTCGAAAAACGAATCGAGCAACGCACCACACGCAAGCGGGAGGCTTTCTGATGCCCTGGACACGCGACGACATGGCGGCCCGCGCCGCGAAGGAATTGCACGACGGTTACTACGTAAACCTCGGCATTGGCATCCCGACGATGGTGGCGAACCACATTCCCCCAGGCATGGACGTTACGCTGCAATCCGAAAACGGCATGCTCGGCATGGGCCCGTTCCCCTATGAGGGCGAGGAAGACGCCGACCTCATCAATGCCGGCAAGCAGACGATCACCACGCTGCCGCGCACCAGCTTCTTCGATAGCGCCACCAGCTTCGCGATGATCCGTGGCGGCCACATCAACATCGCCATCCTCGGCGCGATGGAAGTTGCCGAGAACGGCGACCTCGCCAACTGGATGATCCCCGGCAAGCTCGTCAAAGGCATGGGCGGCGCAATGGACCTCGTCGCCGGCGTGAAGCGCATCGTTGTCGTCATGGACCACGCCAACAAGGCCGGTGAATCCAAGGTGCTGAAGCAATGCACCCTGCCGCTCACCGGCAAGGGCGTCGTGGGCCGCATCATCACAGATCTCTGCGTAATGGATGTCGTTCCCGGCGGGCTCAAGGTGATCGAACTTGCGCCCGGCGTCACCATGGATGATGTCAAGGCGAAGACCGAAGCCACGCTGGTCGATTGAAGTGCGGCCTTGACCGGCGTCAAAGGCTTTAAATCGACCGGGGATTTCGGTCCCACTCTAAAGCCGTTACGCCTTCCTCAAAACCAACCAGAAGGTCTGCCTCACCGATGTCCCATTTCGACGGTCTCACGTCGCTACCGCCCGATGCTCTCCTCGGCCTGATGGCTGCGTTCCGGGCCGATCCGCGCCCCGTGAAGTACGATCTCGGTGTCGGCGTCTACAAGGACATGAATGGTGCCACGCCGATCCTCTCCGCAGTCAAGACAGCCGAAGCGACGCTGATCGCGGCGCAAGACACCAAGGTCTACGAGGGTCAGCGGGGGAACACCGCGTTCTGCATGCACATCGAGGACTTTGTGTTCGGAAAAGATCACCCGGCGCGGGCCGAGGGCCGGGTGCTTTCGTTCGCAGCGCCGGGCGGTTGTGGCGCGCTCTTTCAGGGCGTCAGTCTGATGCGCAAGACCGGCACGCGCCGGGTATGGATCTCGCGTCCGACCTGGCCGAACCATCCGAACGTCGTGAAATCGCTTGGTCTCGAGGTGGCCGACTATGACTACGCCGTGGACGGATCACTTTCGCCAACCAGCATCCTGAATGCACTCATGGGCGCCAATGAAGGCGACGGCGTGATCATCCAGGGCCCGTGCCACAACCCGACCGGCATCGACCTTCCCCTTCGCTTCTGGACGACACTTGGCGAACTTGCGCACGCAAAGCGCCTCGTTGTGCTGCTCGACGTCGCCTATCATGGCTTTGCCGATAGTCTCGAGGCAGACATGGCTGGCGTGCGGGCCTTCATGGCGGCGGCAGGCGAGGCGATGATCGCATATTCCTGCTCGAAGAATTTCGGCCTTTACCGCGAGCGCACCGGTTGCTTCCTCGTGCTTGGCGAGACTGCGGCCGGAATCTCGGCTGCATCCACGCATGTCGCAGACAATGGCCGGGCCACCTGGTCGATGCCGCCCGCACACGGCGCCGGGATCGTCGCAACGATTCTCGGTGATCCGGGCCTGCGCGCCGAATGGGAGGTCGAATTGGCAGCCATGCGGACCCGCATGAAAGGTTTGCGCGCGGCTTTTGCCAGCGCTCTCGCCGCCGCCACGGGTTCGGACAAGCTCGCCGCGCTGACCACCCAGAATGGTATGTTCTCGCAGCTTCCCGTGACGCCTGCCCAGGCGGCCGACCTGCGCGAGAAGCACGGCGTCTACATGCCATCCTCGGGGCGGATCAATATCGCAGGTCTGCATCCGGATCAGATCCCGGCACTGGCCGATATTCTCTCCAGATACGTTTAGGATGGCCTCAGATCGTCAGGCCCCGTGGCGCGATCTGTTCAAGTTCATCCAGCATCTCCGGCGGCGCCGCGACAGCCTTTCGAGCGTCAAGATCCAGCGAGATCGCGACCGCCTCGCACGTCGCCCAAGGTCCGGCCGACAGCGGATCCATCATCCAGTGAACCAGCGAATGGGTTTTCTCCGTCACGGCGCCGAGCGACGTATGAACCACGAACAGGTCGCCAGCCCGCGGCAGGCGATGATACCGGATGCGATACTCCAGCACGGCTGCGCCCATGCGTTTGCCGCCCGCCTGCTCACCAACCCGGCTGCGCCAGCCATGCAGCAGGTTGGGTACCGAATCTGAAATCCGCCCAATCACCCAGGAGGGGTGCATCTGGCCGAAGGCGCCGCAATGTTCGGGTGGCACAGCGCCCATGCCGATCCTTGGCGCACCGATGCCCGACACAGTGTCGAGTGTAATCGCCTCGAGTGCACGGCCCGGCGCGTCCGGCTCAATCGAGCGTGGCTTGGCTTCGGCGGGCGTTTTGCCCGTCAGGCCCTTCATCTTCTCGCGCACCCGCCTGCTCCAGTCGAACTGGGTGCCTTCTGCGGTATCAACATGTGCGATCCGTGTACGGAAGGCGGCGGCAAGTTTTCCATCAGCATGCAGCAAGTCCTGATAGATCACAGCGTCACTCGCGCCGATGTCCAGAACGCAACCCCTCATTGAAAGCGGGCGTCCGGGCAGCACTTCGCGGATGAACCGGATGTGCTGGTCGATCGGCACGATTGTTGATGGCGATTCGGGACGAAAAGCGTTCGGCATGCCCGCCGCATGGCTGAACGCAACGAGGCCCTCCAGTTGCTTTTCGACATAGACGCGCACGTTCATGTGCCCCATCTCGTCGCAATCCCACTGGTTGCAACTGCCTTGCCAGAGTGGGATCACGCGACACACGCCCGGCACGTGCCACGAACCTCAACAACGGCCCGCGTCATCTTGAAGCCCGCTTGGCGGGTTTCCTGCGCCAAGGCTTCGCTTGTTGAGACGGCATGCAATTCCTCAGCGGTCTGGCAGGTGTCGCAGATAAGGAAAACGGCTGAATGGCTATGGCTCGTGTGGCCACAGGCAACATAGGCATTGAGGCTCTCGATCTTGTGGGCAAGTCCGGTTTCCTGAAGAAAATCGAGCGCCCGGTAGATGGTCGGCGGCTTCGCCGCGCCTTCGCCATCGAGATTGGCCAGCAGGTCATAAGCCTTCGCCGGGCCGCCATTCTCGAGCAACAGGCGCAGCACCTTGCGGCGGATTCGCGTCATCCTGAGACCCTGGCGCAGCACTTGCGCTTCGGCCTGGTTCAGGAAAGTTTCGGTATCCTGGGGGCTGCAGGGCGCCCCGGACTTTCGATGCTCGTGAACGTGCGCTTGGGCCATAAACCCTATTTCATGCGTTTCGGCAGTAATGTGAAGGGGCAAGGCGTGCTTCCAACCGTCCGCCGGGTCTGGACGAGGGGGGCAAATCACTCGAGATTCGTGCAGCGGGCGATTTTTCGGCCCCGCGCGTGGAGCGATGACTCAATGAAACTGACCGAGCGTGAAGGCCTTGAACTCTGGCGCAGGGCGGTGACGGCTTCGGTGCGCTCGGATGCACCGGACCTGACCGCCCGCCAACAGGCCATCCTCATGACGGTTGCCCTCACGCCCGGCCCCCATACCGTCCGAGGCCTTGCCGACCAGCTCGACATCGCCAAGCCGGCCGTCACGCGCGCCCTCGACGCCCTCGAACGGCTCGGCTTCATCCGCCGCTTGCCCGACGATTCTGACCTGCGTTCAATCTTTATCGAACGCACGGCCGATGGCATGGCGTACTTGCGGGCCTTCGCAGCCTTTGTTCTTGCGGCGACTGCAGGCGAAGTAACCGGTCGCAAACTGCCGCCCCGCCGGTCCGCTGCCGTGGCCTGAGCGGCGCAACCCCAAGGCGAGCCCATGCCTGCATTTGACGATCCACGCCTCGCCCGGCCATCCGGAACAGCTGTTGCGTATCAGGTGACGGCAGGTGTGGCTGCAGTCCGCGATGCGCCCGCGCCCGACGCCTTGTTGGTCACACAGGCCCTGCACGGCGAAATCGTCAATGTCTTCCAGGAACAGGGTGAGTTCGGTCTCTGCCAGTTGCCACGCGATCGTTATACCGGCTGGGTGCTCATGGAGGCGCTTTCGGCGCCCGTCCTTACCGTCACCCACAAGGTTTCGGCGCTTCGTACCTATTGCCAGTCCGAGCCGGACCTGAAAGCGGCCCCCCGTTTCATGCTCTGCCTTGGCGCGAGGCTCGTGGCCACTGGCCGTGTCGAGGGCAAGTGGGCCGAGTTCGAGCGGGCAGGGTGGGTCCATGCCCGTCACATCATGGCCGTCGACCAGCTTGAAGATGATCCCGTCACCATCGCCGAGCGGTACTTGCACACGCCATATCTTTGGGGCGGCCGCGAAAGTCTCGGGCTCGACTGTTCAGGGCTTTGCCAGCAGGTCTTTGAAGCCGCCGGTGTCATGCTACCCCGCGACAGCGATATGCAGGCTGCCTGGGCCGGTCTGCCGATTGAGAACTGGGACGTCCCGGGCGCGCTTCGCCGCGGTGACATCGTTTTTTGGGAGGGTCATTCCGGTCTGATGCGAGATCCCGAAACCCTTCTCCACGCCAACGCATGGCATATGGCCGTTGCGTCTGAGGTCCTCGTCGACGCAATCGAGCGGATTGCGCCGATCTATGGTCCGCCGATCGGTGCCCGGCGCATCGACGTGGCTCTTGCACGAGGCGAGATGCCGCCGTGGCTGGCTCGCGGCTAGCGCGGCCCGGCGACGATCTGGTCGTCGTGCAGCCGCCCGATCTCTCCATCGCTATAGCCAAGCTCGGTGAGGATCTCGTCGGTATTTTCCCCGAGGCTGGGCGCCCGGCTGGGCGGAATGCGTTCGGCGTCCGAGAAGTGGATCGGATTTCCGGGCGTCAGATATGTTCCGATACCGGGATGTTCGAGCATCGAGAACATCGGGTTGTCGGTCGAAATGTCCGGGTCGTTTTCGACCGCTTCCTTGAACGTGCGATAGCGCGACCAGGTCACGCCCCGCTCGTTGAAGCTCTGTTCGAACTCGTCGATGCGCCGCGTGTCGAAGAATGGCTGGAGGATTTGCGTGATGGCGTGACGGTGCTCGAACCGAACCCCTTCAAGGCTCAGGTTTGCACCTAGCCTGACGCCGAGTTCATCGAAAGCAGCTTGCGTATGCGTCACCGCTTTGAGGTTGTCCCACTGGCGCAACGTCAATCCGACGACAACAACCCGGCCACCGCATTTGCAGACGAAGTCCTGCGCATATGCGCCATAGAGCGCGTTTCCCATGCGCGGCCGGTCATAGCCATTCACCGTCACCTCCCCGATGATTCCGAGGTTTCCGAGCATCGCAAGGGCCATATCCTTCAAGGCCACCTCGACCAGCTGGCCGTTTCCGGTGATCCGCCGGTGGCGCTCTGCCGCGAGGATGCCGAGCGCGGCTTGTTTACCCGTGATGCAGTCCCAGGCGGGCAGGACGTGACCGACCGGCTCGCTCGATCCTTCCGGACCTGTCGCCATGGGAAATCCGACCGCCGGGTTGACAGTATAGTCGACCTGCGGCCCTCCATGACGATCGCCCATCACCGACATCATGATCAGGTCTTCACGGTGCTTCTTCAGTTCCGGATAATCCATCCATCCCCGCACACGGAGGTTGGTTAGGAAAATGCCCTTGCCTTCACCCGGCTCGCAGATCAGGCGCGTGATCACTTCCTGTCCGCGCGGCGTGGTCATATCGACCGCGAGGCTGCGCTTGCCCTTGTTGAGGCCTGCCCAGAAGAGGCTGCGCCCCTTGTCTGTCACCGGCCAGCGCCCGTAGTCGAGACCGCCGCGGATGCGGTCGAAGCGGATCACGTCAGCGCCCATCTGGGCCAGCGTCATGCCGGCGAGCGGTGCCGCCACGAAGGCTGAGCCTTCGACGATGCGAAGGCCCTCGAGTATCTTGACCATGCGTCCTCCCTTTGGCTCGTTTCGAGCCGTTATTGTCTTGCATCCGGACTCAGGCGCCGGCGGTCCAGGTCAGCGTGGCTTTCATCCCGATGGCGCCGTCCGCATTCGCCGTGAACAGGTCGAGCCCGCCGTCCGCATTGGGCGCGCCATGCAGGCTGACCGTGTCAAAATCGAAAAGCGGACGCAGGCCGCGAAACTGGAAGGTCGCGGCACGGCGATCCGGAAACCAGGCCGTCGCCGCCTCCATCAGCCAGATCGCCTGCAGCGGCCCATGGACGACCAACCCCGGATACTTCTCCGTCGCCATCGCATAATCGCGGTCATAGTGAATCCGGTGGCCGTTGAAGGTCACGGCCGAGAAGCGGAACAGCACAACAGCATCGACGGGCGCCGCACGGACGTGAGCGCAATCGGGAACCGGCACAGGATCAGGCGGTGAGAACTGCTCCGGGATCGCCATGTAGACGATATCCTGCTCTTCTTCGTAGAGGGTTGCGCCACCGCGCGAGATGTCGTGGCGCACAGTGACGAACACCATTTCGCCCGCCCGTCCGGACTTTGTTTCGACCTTCACGATGTTGGACACTTTGGTCACTTCATCGCCAATCCGCAAAGGGCCATGAAATTTGCAACGGCTACCCGCCCACATCCGGCGCGGCAGGTCTACGGGTGGCAGGAAGCCACCGCGCCTCGGGTGACCATCAGCCCCAATTTCGGCGGCCGGCGCCACCGCCACGAAATAGATCCAGTTCCAGAGAGGCGGCAGTTCAGCGCCGATGCGCAGGCCCGCGGGATCAGGGTGGCCCAGCGTCGCCGCGAGACGATACGCAGGCTCAAGCGCGATCGTCCCGATCTCGACCGACGTGCGGCCTGTCCAGTCCTGCCAGTTTGCGCTGCCCATACCACCCCGATCAGGTCAGAATGCGACCCATACCCGGATTCAATATGACCCGATCGCGCGCGGGAGCAAGCCGTCACGTTGGTGCGTCCGCGCTGTTGCCGTCGAAGGGTCAGGTCGGCTGGGTTTCTGTCGCCGGCGGAGCTGTCGCAGGTTCTTCGGTCGCTGGCGCGGCGCTATCGGCTGGCAGGGCCTCACCCTCAGGTGGCGCTGCGGGCAGATCGCCCGGCGCAGCGTCATCTGCAGCAGCGGCCGGCGTGAGGGGCGCCGGGAAGGGGGGTGGGCTCTGTGTATTCGAGGCCAGGTAGGCAATCACGTTGGCGCGATCGGCATCCTTGCGGATACCGGCAAAGGACATCGAGGTGCCTTTGACATAGGCGGCCGGGTTCTTGAGCCACGCATCGAGATTCTCGTAAGACCAATTGCCTTCCGCAGCTGCAAGTGCACCGGAATAATTGAACCCGGCATGGACGGCCTTGTCTGCCCCGACAACGTTGTAGAGGTTGGGGCCCGTACCGTTGGCGCCCCCGTTGTCGATCGAGTGGCAGGTTGCGCATTGGCCGTTGAAGATGCGTTGCCCGATCGTTGCCTCAGCGCTCAGCATCATCATGCCGAGGTCATAAACAGCCTCGGCGACGGGGGCCGAAGAAGCGGCTTCCGCGATCTCGACGCAATAGCTGAAACGGCTGCACATCTGTTGGCTTAGCGTCAGCACCTCGCCATGGTCGTCGCCATGATGGGCGCCCGCATCGCCGCCGAACACGATTCCCGGCAACTGGACGAGGCCCATCAGGCCGAGCGCTGTCGCGAGGCCTGCGCCGAGATACTTGTTGAGGCCGAGGTCTGACATCGGGGGCGGTCCTTTGATTCTTGGTCGCAATAGCGGCTTGGCGCGCGCCTTGTGGCACGCTATCGGGATGCAGACAATATAACGGGTACCGGCGGGGGATGCTTCCCCTCCACTCGCGGCGATGCGACGCATCCAGGCCCCACCAGACAGAGGACGCGCCCATGGCCAAGGTGATCGCATATCAGGGCGAGCCCGGCGCCAATTCGCATATCGCCTGCAGCGAGGCCTATCCCGGCTACACCCCGCTGGCCTGCCGCACCTTCGAGGATTGCTTCGCCGCCGTCGAGAAAGGCGAAGCAGAGCTCGCCATGATTCCCGTCGAGAACACGATTGCCGGGCGGGTGGGCGACATCCACTACCTGTTGCCGGGCACGCCCTTGCACATCGTTGCCGAGTTCTACCTGCCGATCCGGTTCCAGCTGATGGCCCTGCCGGGCGCCACGCTTGCGGGCATCCGCAAGGCGCGCTCGCACATCATGGGCCTTGGCCAGTGCCGTAATTTCCTGCGCAGCCGGGGCATCGAGTCTGTCACCGCAGCCGACACCGCCGGCGCTGCCCGCGAAGTCGCCGAAGCCGGGGATCCGTCGATTGCCGCAATCGCACCGCGCCTTGCCGCGGAGGTCTACGGCCTGGCCATCCTCGCCGAGAATATCGAGGACGCGGCCCACAACACGACGCGATTCGTGATCATGTCGCGCGATCCTGCCGACATCGACCATGCCGACGGCCCGGCCAAGACCGCCTTCATCTTCGAGGTGCGCAACATCCCCGCCGCCCTGTTCAAGGCGATGGGCGGATTTGCGACCAATGGCGTCAACATGACCAAGCTCGAAAGCTACATGGTCGGCGGCTCGTTTGCCGCCAGCCAGTTCTATGCCGAGATCGAAGGCCATCCCGACGAGCGCCGGGTCCAGCTTGCGCTCGAGGAACTTGGCTTCTTCTCCACCTCGCTGAAGATCATCGGCGTGTTCCCGAAGGCGGCCAGTGCTGGCGCCTGACGCCGCGCGATGGAAACCTCTTGTGAACCATTAAGGCGCCATGAACACATGGCTCGCGCGGCGGCCATGGTTGCCCGCGAGACCCGTTCCTGACTCTCCGATACGAAAGCGCCGCCCATGTCCGTTGCCTCGCTCAAGACCCCCTCCATCGCCGAGATCATCGCAAGGGAACTCGGCGTCGAGGTCCGCCAGGTCGCGGCCACGCTGGAGCTGATCGACGAGGGCGCGACCATTCCCTTCATCGCCCGCTACCGCAAGGAACGCACGGGCGGCCTCGACGACACCCAGCTTAGAAACCTCGCCGCGCGCCTCGCCTATCTCACCAAGCTCGGCGACCGGCGTGACGCGATCCTCAAATCCATCCGCGAGCAGGGCAAGCTGACCCCCGCCCTCGAACGCGACCTGAATGCTGCGCCGACGCTGGTTGCCCTCGAAGACCTGTACGCCCCCTTCAAGCAGAAGCGCCGCACCAAGGCGATGATCGCCATCGAGGCGGGCCTCGAGCCACTTGCCGACAAGCTGCTGGTCAACCCGAACCAGAAGCCCGAAGACCTCGCAGCTGCCTTCGCCAAGGGTGCGAAGACGAAGATGACACCGGAAGAAGCGCTGGAAGGCGCGCGCCACATCCTGATCGAGCGCATCGTCGAGACACCGAAGCTCGTCGGCGCCGTGCGCGAGAAGGTCTGGACGGGTGGCCGCCTCGGCTCGGGCGTCGTCAAGGGCAAGGAAGAGGCCGGCGCGAAGTTCAAGGACTATTTCGACTTCGACGAACCGATCGAGAAGATGCCGTCGCACCGCGCGCTTGCGCTGATGCGCGGCGAGGAGGAAGGCGTGCTGAAGATCAATCTCGATCTGCCGCACCCGGACGGCCGCCAGCATCCCGCCATCGACCTCATCGCGCGCGAATACAACATCGCCGACAAGGGCCGCCCCGCCGATGCCTTCCTTGCCGAAACCGCCAAGCAGGCCTGGAAGACACGGCTCGCAAAATCCTGCACATCCGATCTCGTCGCCCGCCTGAAGGAACGCGCCGATGCCGAAGCCATCCGCGTCTTCTCGCTCAACCTGAAAGACCTGCTGCTCGCCGCGCCTGCCGGGCCGAAAACCGTGATGGGCATCGATCCCGGCATCCGCACGGGCTGCAAGGTCGCCATCGTCGATCCGACCGGCAAGGTGCTGGAGACCGCCACCATCTATCCGCACGAGCCGCGCAAGGATGTTGCGGGCGCGATGGCAACGCTCGCCACGCTCTGCAAGAAGCACAAGGTCGATCTTGTCAGCATCGGCAATGGCACGGCCGGACGCGAAACCGAAAAACTCGTCGCCGATCTCTCCGTCAAGCTGCCCGACCTCAAACTCGCCCGCGTGATGGTTTCGGAGGCCGGGGCGTCTGTTTACTCTGCCTCCGAACTCGCAGCGAAGGAGTTTCCCGGCATGGACGTGTCGCTGCGCGGCGCTGTCTCGATCGCCCGCCGCCTGCAGGATCCGCTCGCAGAGCTTGTGAAGATCGAACCGAAGGCCATCGGTGTCGGCCAGTACCAGCACGATGTCGACCAGTCGGCGCTGTCGAAGTCGCTCGACGCGGTGATCGAGGATTGCGTCAATGCTGTGGGCGTCGATGTGAACACCGCGTCCGCCGCCTTGCTTGCCCGTGTCTCCGGCCTCAACGAAACGCTGGCGAACAACATCGTCGCCTACCGGGATGCCAACGGCCCGTTCAAGTCACGCGCCGAACTTAAGAAGGTGCCCCGCATGGGCCCGAAGGCGTTTGAACAGGCCGCCGGATTTCTGCGCATCCGCGATGCCAAGAACCCGCTCGACGGGTCGTCCGTCCACCCCGAGGCGTACCCGCTGGTCGAACGGATCGCGAAGGAAACCGGCCGGCCGGTCAAGTCGATCATTGGCGACAAGGGCTTCCTGTCGAAACTCAAGCCCGCCGCCTTCGCCGACGACACCTTCGGTATCCCGACCATCACCGACATCCTCAACGAACTCGAAAAGCCCGGCCGCGATCCGCGCCCGCAATTCAAGACCGCGACCTTCAAGGACGGCGTCGAGCAGATCAGCGATGTAAAGCCCGGCATGCGCCTCGAAGGGGTCGTCACCAATGTCACCGCCTTCGGCGCCTTCGTCGATATTGGCGTCCATCAGGATGGCCTCGTGCACGTCTCCGAGCTTGCCGACACCTTCGTCAAGGACCCGCACGCCCATGTCAAAGCCGGGCAGGTGGTCACGGTCCGCGTCAAGGAGGTCGACATCGCGCGCAAGCGCATCGGCCTGACGATGAAGTCGTCCTAAGGCGCGCGTTAGGCTGTATCGCTGAATGAGACCCGCTCCGCGATGTGGTCCACGAACAGCTTGGACTTGCCGCGCAACTTGCCCGCGCTCCAGACGACATGCACGGGCCCCGGCTCGGTCGCCCAATCGGGAAGCACACGGACAAGCGTGGTATTCGCGACGCAGTCCGAGACCAGCCATGTCGGTGCCAGCAGAATGCCGAGCCCGTTCTCGCAGGCTTGCCGGAGGAGTTCGCCCGACGAGGCCTTGAACCGTCCCTCCACCTTGACCGCTTCGGTCGAGGTGCCATTGGTCAGCCGCCATTCGGTCTGGTGCAATTGACGGAAGGTAAGGGCTTCGTGCTGGGCAAGGTCCGACGGGTGCTGCGGATGTCCGGCGCGGGCGAGATAGACGGGCGACGCCCACAGCGCGCGCGGCGCGTCGCCCAGCTTCTTGGCCATCAGGGTGGAATCCTGCAACGGGCCGATCCGGAAGGCGAGGTCGACACCTTCGCCAACAAGGTCTGTGTAGGTATCGTCGATCATGATGTCGATGCGAACATTCGGATAGCGCGCCATGAACTCGGGGATAAGCGGACCGATCACCAGCCGCGCCATCGACGCCGCGCAGGAGAGGCGCAGCACACCGACCGGCTCGTGTTCCAGTCCGCGGGCTTCGGCTTCGGCGGCATCAAACTCCCCGAGGATCTCGATGGCCCGGTGATAGAAACGCTGGCCCGCTTCGGTCAGGCTCAGCGCGCGCGTTGTGCGCTGGAAAAGTGTTGCCCCGAGGACGGCTTCGAGATCCTGGATGCGGCGCGAGACGGTGGGTTGGCCAAGTTCGAGATCAATCGCGGCACGCGAGAAACTGCCGGCGTCAGCCACCCGGATGAACAGTCGCATTGCATCAATCCGGTCCATCAGGCGCCCCGCCATGCAGTTTCCGCATGGACCATATGGCAAGTGCAGCCGTTCCGCGAGAGGCAGGAAAGGGTCATCTTCGGCGAATCGGACGAAAGGCGGGATGATCCCGCGCCGAACAAGACCCTCTCAAAGGCGATCAGATGACCACACTCACGATCCATGATGAAACCACCGCGCCGGAAGCAGCACGCGCCACCCTCGCGGGCGTGCGCAAGTCCTTCGGTTTCATTCCCAATGTCCTCGGCGAACTTGCAGGAAACCCGGCCGTGCTTGACGCCTATCTTGCCCTTAGCGGATTTGCCGGAAAGGCTGGCTTCACCCCCCTCGAGACACAGATCATCCAGATCGCGACCAGCGTCGAGAATGACTGCCACTTCTGTGTCGCCGCCCATTCGGCCGTCGCCAAGGGCCAGCATCTGGACGACGCCATCATCGCCGCCGTGCGTGACCGGCGTCCCCTCGCCGACAGGCGCCTCGAAGCGCTGCGCACGTTCACCCAGAGAATCGTCAGCCAGCGGGGTTTCGTCTCGGATGCCGATGTGGCCGCCTTCAAGGCCGCCGGATGGACCGACGCGGCCCTGCTCGGCGTCATTCTCAATGTCGCGATGAAGTCGATCACCAACTACGTGAACCATATCGGCGAAACGCCGCTGAACCCGCAATTCGAAGCCTTCGCCTGGACGCCTTCGCGGACGCTGCGCGAACCCGCCTGATCGCGGCGAGCGGGAGGCGCGCCTGCCTTCCGCTCACTGTGCACTCACGCGAACGTCATCCACCATCACGCGTCGTTGCTTTGCTTAGTGCACACGCGCCATGAGACACGTTAAGAACAAGGGAACCCCCACTATGCTCGACAAGATCAAGGCCTACGCGCCCGTCGCCTACAGCCTCACCGCCGCCGTCGTTTTCCTCGACTCGCTGCGCTTCAAGTTTACCAATGCGCCCGAAACGCAGGTCATCTTCGGCAAGCTCGACGCCTGGGCCGCCGGCTTCGGGGCGAGCGGCCTCTTCGCCCAGACAGGCCTGTTCAGCCAGTACGTGATCGGAACAGCCGAACTTGTCGCCTCCGCCCTCCTGATCGCGAGCCTCGTGCCGGCCTTGAAGCGCCTGCGGACGATCGGCTCCCTGATTGCCGCCGCCGTCATGACCGGCGCCGTCAGCTTCCATCTCTTCACCCCGCTTGGCATCGATCCGAACAATGACGGCGGCGGCCTCTTCTTCATGGCCGTTGTCGTCTGGCTGACCTCGATCGCCATGGCCTTTGCCGGTCGCGACACGCTCATCGCGCTCGTCCGCAGCATCGGCGCCGTGCTCCTGCCATCCGCTGCGCCGTCCGCCAACGGTCTGCAGCCGGCCTGAACCAGCCCACCTGATCTGATCACCCCTTGAAAGGAAATCCCATGAACCTCCGTCCCATCCTCCTCGCCCTCGCCGTCGGCCTTGCGCCCGTCATCGTCGCTGCGCCTGCGGCTTTCGCAGAGCCAGCCATCTACACATCAAAAGGCTCAGCCATCGCCGTGCAGGGCTATGATCCTGTCGCCTATTTCAAGAGCGGTGCACCGGCCAAGGGCTCCGAAGAGTTCACCGCCAGCTACATGGGCGCCACATTCCAGTTCGCCTCCGCCGCCAACCGGGATGCGTTCAAGGCCGATCCTGCCGCCTATGCCCCGCAATATGGCGGATACTGCGCCTGGGCCGTCAGCCAGGGCTACCATGCCAAGGGCGACGCCCGGCACTGGAAGATCGTCGATGGCAAGCTCTACCTGAACTACAATGGCAGCGTGCAGCGCAAATGGGAAAAGGACATTCCGGGCTTCATCTCGAAGGCCAATGACCAATGGCCTGTGATCAGCAAGTAAGCCGATCCCGCCCCCCCCCCGGTTCCATAATAAGAAACGCCCGCATCCGTGCGGGCGTTTTCATGTCTGCTCTGTTTGCCAAGCGTGACGCGAGCTGAATTGATGCGTGAAGAAGTCGGGAAATATCCCTGATTTTAAATATAAAAAAACGGGCGAGCTTGGCTCGCCCGTTTCATGTTGAAGCAGTCCGTAGACTTACTTCTTTTTCGCAGCAGGCTTTTTCGCCGGAGCAGCTTTTTTCACTGCTGGCTTCTTTGCGGCTTTCGGCGCAGCCTTCACGGCTGGCTTCGCTGCAGGCTTCGCTGGCGCCTTGACGGCTGGTTTTTTAGCGACCGCTTTTTTGGCGGCTGGTTTCTTTGCAATTGCCATTTCCGATCTCCTATCAGTGGCCCGCCAATAATAGTGTGATTCGCCGGAAATCAACTCCCGAAATTCACAATCTTGCACGAAGCCTGTATATGTCCGTACACGGTCAATCGTCCCGCGACGCCCATTCCTTGAGGATGTGGAAGGCTATCGCTGTCGATGGCGGACAGAAAAGTTCGTGATGTTCGCCGGCCAGAATCTTCCTGACATCGTCGCGCGATACCCATCGTGCGGCTTCCAGTTCGGCGGAGTCGATAACGATCTCGCTGCTCTGTGCCGGGAGGATGAAGCCCATCATCAGGGATGACGGATAAGGCCAGGGCTGGCACGCCACATACTCCGCAAGTGCTGGATTACATACGATTCCAGCCTCTTCGAACATCTCCCGTGCAGCGGCCTGTTCGATCGTTTCGCCCGGTTCACAATATCCAGCCAAGCAGGACATGAACCCCGCAGGCCACATTTTCTGGCGTCCGATCAGCGCGTGCCCGTCGCGTACCGCCAGCATGATCGCCACCGGATCGGTGCGGGGGAAATGCTCGGCGCCACACTCTGCACACTGAGCTTTCCATCCAGCTTCAACGATGCCGTTGCGCCCTCCGCACCTCGGACAATAGGTGTGGCTTGCATGCCACAGAAACAGACTTCGTGCGGTCGAGGCACAATTTGCATCCATGGCCGGCATGCGTGCCGCCGCCATCCGGAAGTCGAGGAACTCCCCGGCGCCAGCAATCAACGACTGATCGAGATCGAACCGTGGCGGCAAATCCAGCGCAAAAACCGGTGCGCCCGCTTTGTCTTCGCCGAGAAAGAGAGACGGGCTCGCCGGCGAGATCTTCAATGCGTCCGGTCCCATCCAGACAAGCCCGCCATCGGGGCCGACAAAAGGTTCGCCCGCCCGCAGCAGAAGGATGTTGGCGTCGGCGCGGTGGATGGCGCGGGCAAGCCACGCGTCGTCACGGCGATGGTGCGCGGCCCGGTCGATCGGCTTTGCGCCGAGGGGAATCTCATTTGAATTTGTCATGGCGGCGCGACCATAGCGTCTCGCGCGCCGCTGTCATCCGCTCGCCCAGGGGAAACTTCGTTGAGACTGTTGCCTGTATTTTAACGGAACGCGGATAAACATGGATCGTTCGACGGGATTCAATTGAATGCGCGTGATTGAGTCGACTCTGGGCGCGCTTGCCCTGTTGGCGCTCGCCGGGTGTGGCGCAGCGGCGGGGTCGCAGCAAGCCGACCTTGCGGCAACACAAGCGCCTGACGTTTCAACCAACGATCCGGTGCCATCGTCAGCCGCCGATGCACGCGGCGCGGCGACCGATGCTGGCGCACCGGACATCGAAGCGAGCTCCCCGATATCGCGACTGCCCGCCGGCCTCTCTGAAGACTTGATCGCAGCCATCGACGCAAGCGGCTTCGCTTTCGATGGCAACTACAGCACGTGCGAGACGCAGGTCAGCGATTTCGAACTGCTGACGAATTTCTGCGCAGACCCGAACAATCAGGACGCGCAGTTCATGCCGTCGGGGAGGCTCGTCTGCCCGCCACTCGCGCCGGGTGTCGGCGATTGCAACTGGCGGACAGCCGAGAGCCCGGCGACCGAACCGATCTGGTCGTTCGCCGAAGGTTTCGTCGAAGGCGAACTGACGCGCGCGCCGCTCCAGCAGGTAAGTGGCGGCGATCCGTTGCGCGCAGCGCCATTCGCGGCCTTCTTCTATTCCGACCTCTACGATGGCGGCCTCATGCCCCGTTACAGCACGGAAATCTATTTCATGTCCGAACTGCGCAATGCGCCAGGCGGCGAGAGGATAGGATGGCTGAAACTTCAGGGTCATAGCGGCGACTGGCCGGATATCGACGGCGCCACGCTGATGTTCTGGTTCCCCGGTGAGACGGCCGTGCCCCAACTCGAGGTCAAGCGGACCTTCGATAATGGCTGGGATCCGATCCCGGTTTTCGACCGGTCTGCCGATGAAGAGTGGCTTAGGGTGACAAGCCTTGATCTGCCGCCCGTCTGGGTGAGCGCCAACGCGCTCGATTGTTGCGGCACTTTCAAGCTGCGACTGACCGCCAACAGCGCGCGCTGAACGCTGTCCTGCCGCCCGGCATGGCCAAAACGCCCGATCTGGGCTAGCAGGCCGCAAAACACCACGTTCTCCTCCCGAACACGGCCCCCGAAAGCAAGCAACGCTCCCATGTCCACACCTATCGAAAAGATGCGCAACATTGCCATCATCGCCCACGTTGACCACGGCAAGACCACGCTGGTCGACGAACTCCTGAAGCAGTCAGGCACCTTCAGGGTTAACGAGAAGGTCGCCGAGCGGGCGATGGACTCAAACGACCTCGAGCGCGAGCGCGGCATCACGATCCTCGCCAAGACCACCTCGGTCGAATGGAACGGCCACCGCATCAATATCGTCGACACGCCCGGCCACGCCGATTTCGGCGGCGAGGTGGAGCGTATCCTCGACATGGTGGATGGCGCGATCGTCCTCGTCGATGCCTCCGAAGGCCCGATGCCGCAAACCAAGTTCGTTGTGTCGAAGGCCCTGAAGACCGGCCTGAAGCCGATCGTGGCCGTCAACAAGATCGACAAGCCCGAGCGCCGCCCCGACGAAGTCGTCAATGAAGTGTTCGACTTGTTCGCCAACCTCGACGCCACCGACGAACAGCTCGAGTTTCCGATCCTTTACGGCTCGGCGAAGAATGGCTGGATGTCGCGCCAGTATGAAACGCCGTCCGCCAACATGGACGAGCTGTTCCAGATGGTGGTCGACCATGTGCCCGTGCCGCATGTCGAGGAGGGCCCGTTCCGCTTCCTCGCCACCACGATTTCGGCTGACCCCTTCCTCGGCCGCATCCTGACGGGCCGCGTTATCTCCGGTTCTGTCAGGCCAAACCAGTCGATCAAGGTGCTTGCCCGCGATGGCAGCCTCGTCGAGCAGGGCCGCGTTTCCAAAGTGCTGGCCTTCCGCGGCCTCGAGCGCGTGCCGGTCGATGAAGCGCATGCCGGTGACATCATCTCGCTGGCCGGCATGACCAAGGCGAACGTCGCCGACACGTTCTGCGATCCGTCCGTCACCGTGGCGCTCAACGCCCGGCCGATCGACCCGCCGACCATCTCGATGACCTTTCGCGTCAACGACTCGCCGCTCGCCGGCACCGAAGGCACCAAGGTCACGAGCCGCATTATCTGGGACCGCCTCGTCAAGGAAGCCGAAGGCAATGTCGCCCTCAAGGTCGAGCGCGCCACCGATGCCGAAGCCTTCACCGTCTCGGGCCGGGGCGAACTGCAGCTCGCCGTGCTGATCGAAACGATGCGCCGCGAAGGCTTTGAACTCGGCGTCTCGCGCCCGCAGGTGCTCATGCAGACCGGCGAGGATGGCGAAAAGCTCGAGCCGATCGAGGAAGTCACTATCGACGTGGATGACGATCATTCCGGCATCGTCGTGCAGAAGCTGTCGGAGCGCAAAGCCGACATGATCGACATGCGCCCCTCCGGCGTCGGGCGCACGCGGCTCGTCTTCCGTGCCCCCACGCGCGGCCTGATCGGCTACCAGGGCGAACTGCTCTCCGACACGCGCGGCACCGCCATCATGAACCGCATCTTCCATGAATACGCCCCGTATAAAGGCAAGATCACGGGCCGCCATACCGGCGTGCTGATCGCCATGGAACAGGGCGAAGCCGTTGCCTTCGCGCTCTGGAACCTCGAAGACCGCGGTCCGATGATGATCCATCCAGGCACCAAGGTTTACGGCGGCATGATCATCGGCGAGCATAACCGCGACAACGACCTCGAAGTGAACGTTCTGAAGGGCAAGAAGCTCACCAACATGCGCGCGTCCGGTTCGGATGAGGCCGTGCGCCTCACGCCGCCCCTCCAGATGACGCTCGAAAAATCGCTCGCCTACATCGCCGACGACGAACTCGTCGAGGTCACGCCGAAATCGATCCGCCTGCGCAAGATCCATCTCGATCCGAACATCCGCAAACGCCAGTCGAAAGCCAGCGCCGACGCGTGAGGGCTGCCGGCAGGGCCTTTCCCGGTGGTCCTACTCGAGGCGGTAGGCAATAAGGTAGGCCGCGCATTGGTTGCCAGGCGAGAGCTTTTGCGCGAGCCCCGGATCAAACCGCACGCGGCTGACGGCTGCCTCGGCTGAGTCCCGGAAGACGGCATAGGTGCAGCGGGTATCGAGATTGAAAGGCCTGCCGGCATAATCGATGTCGAACCGCATTTCGCACGTGTCTTCATATCCCTCATGCGCTTCCGCAATTGGATAGCTGGGTTGGGGAAGGTCGAGGGGCGTCACATCCACCCGGCAGTCGGCAGCGCCTTTGCCGACCGTAAGACCCGCGTCGCCCGGCGCCATCATGCAGGTGCTGAGGAGTGCAGTTGCAAGGGCTTGCGCGATCGCTCTCACCGGCCTCATTCCGGCTTAGCTGTCAGGTCCACACGGCGGATCTCGGTGAGGCGTCCATCGGCGAAGCGGCCCTCGATCAGTTCGGTATTGATCAGCGACAAGAGCCGCCCGCCCGTGAAGATCGGCCGGGCATTCCCGTACCAGTCGACACACGACACCTCGCAGTCATACCCGGTCGCGCTCTCGGCATCCGGGTCCGCGCGCGATGCCAGAAGGTTGCCCGCCAGCCCCAGCTTCCCGTCGGCGCTCACATCAAGATAGGTCAGGTCCGAGATCGACGACCACCACCACATCCGGTCGGCCTCCTCGCTCTGCGGCACGGTCGGCAAGCCGATCAGTCCCGATCCGTCCGGGCCGATGCTGCTGTTAAACGCATGGCTGCGGCTTTCGCTCTCGAACCGTCCGATCAGCGTCAGGGTTCCCGCCCGTTGCGGCGCGCCGCGCAGGTCGATCAGCGAGACGCTGAGGCCGCGATGGTCATGATAGCCGGTCAGCGCCATGTAGGGCCCGGCGCGCTCGGCGCGGATCACGTCATGCGGCACCTGAAGACGCACGGGGCTCTCTGGCGCCGCCACCGGAACGATGATCGCGACGCCATCCTCGCGCAGCGCATCGCCTTCATCCGGCGGCCAGGTGCCCCAACCCATCCGCGCGCCATAGACGAGATGCGACTGGGTAAACCGGGCTTCGTAATCGCTGGCGCCGGGGCTCGGCAGGGCAGTGTAGCGGGCCGGCTCGGCCTGTGTCAGCGACGGCCCGAGGGCTGCGAGCGGCGTATCGAAGAACGTCAAGGGCGCATTGTCCGGCCGGTTCCATCCGCAATCAGGGCTGGTCCAGTCGAGCAGGGCACGGAACGTCCCGTCATCCATGTCCATCGAGAACTGGTTCTGCGGCAGGCCGCGCACGCCAAGCACGCTCGGGCGCGATCCGTCGATCGGCACGCGCGCCAGAACCGCCTCGATCACCGCATCGTCCTTCAGGCGCGATCCCTCCGTACAATGCGCTTCCATCGCTTCGTAGGCGGCCTCGTCGATCTCGCCAGTGTCGCGTTCGCTCTCCCCGGGAGACGGGGCCATCCATAGCCAGAGTGAGTCCTTCGTGACGAGAAACTCATGCGTCTCCGAACCGACCATGGCCGTCGATGTGCAGGCCGGCGCTGCGACGTCCGTCGCGCCGGCAATGTCGCAGACGGTCACGGTGTGAATAACCGGCTGCAACACGCGCTGCACAGGCATCCAGATGTCCTCGGCCCTGAACAGGGCCGCGCCATCCCGGATGTCCACCCGTTCGCCTTCGCCGCTTTCGGCCCGCCATTCGCGGATCACCGGCGGATCGAACACATCCCACCAGCCGCGCCCAGCAACGTAGATGGGTGTGTGGATCACCAGTTTGCCGTCGATCATCCGCGTCGCGTAATTCTCATCGGAATAATAATCGTCGGATGAAATGTAGAACGTCGCCTCGCGCGTCACGCCGCCATCTTCGCCGAGGGTCAGCACGGTGTATTCGCTCGCATTCTCGCGGTAGGAATAGCCCGTCACCAGGATCGTGCGTCCCGACACCAGCATCTCGTCATACCACGTGTCCTCGTCGCTCGCCCGATACACATCCGACCGTCCCGCCAGCGCGAGGCCCTCGGCGCCGCCGGGCATCAGATCTGCCACGAACAGCCGTCCGTCCTGCAAGATGACCAGATGCTGGCCGATCTGCTTGACGATATCGCCCTCGTCGACGCCTTGTTTCTGGTTATTGGTGATCTCGGGATTGGTATCGGACGCCTCGCTGCGCGATCCGGTAACGGTGATCGCGGCTTCGGCGTCGGGCGTGCCGCTGTCGGTCGGGGCCGACATCACCGGCAAGGGCACGCCGCCCGACCACCATCCGAGCCCGCGCGCCTCGCTCGCGG
>JBGSVY010000152.1:0-15109 GCA_041752715.1 Hyphomonas sp. | reverse complement strand
CTGAGCCCGCCCGCGCGCCCGCCGCGCCGATGCCCCCCGCTTCGCCTGCGCTAACGGTCAGCGCTTCTGGCCGCCGGCCGTCCCTGCGCCGCGAAGATCCCATCGTCGAAGCACCCTCGATCGGTCGCAAGACCGCCAAGCGCCTCGGCAAGGCCGGTATCACGACCGTCGCCGACCTGATGGATTGCGATCCTGACGCGGCCGCTCATATCCTGGAGATCGACTATATCGATGCCGCCGTCATCACGGACTGGCAACATCAGGCGCGCCTCATGATGACCGTGCCGGGCCTGCGGGTGCACGATGCGCAGATCCTCGTCGGCGCCGGCATCACCAACCGGGATGAACTTGCCGCCGCGCCGGCGCGCACGCTCTTCATCCTGGCGTCAGAGTTCCTCTCCTCGCCGGAAGGCGAACGCATCATTCGCGATGACGATGTGCTGGCCGAGGCAGAAGTCGAGGAATGGATCGATCTGGCAAGAGATGCCGCCTGAGCAGCGGGTATCAGGCGGACGTCCCCCGCGCGCCGAGGCCTCCGGCCGAGTAGATCGAATCGATCAGAACCATGTTGGCCACGGCGTCTTCCCCGCCTGTCAGGGGCACTGTTCGGCCCGCAAGCACATCAAGCACATGGCTGAGCTGGTGATCGTACGTGGTTAGCCCATCGACTGAATAGTAACTCGCCTTGCCATTCTGGCGGAGTGAAATTTCGTGGCCACGATGCGGCGACAATGGATTGATAAAGGTCAATATTCCATTCGTGCCGGTCACCTTGAATATAGCCACGCGGTCGGCGCCGCGCTCCATGGACGTTCTTAGCCGCGCGGTCGCCCCACTCGGAAAAACAAGGTTGGCTATTGTCACCAGATCGATGCCTGGCGAGCCCTCATATGAAGTTGCATTCACCACAGATGGTGTCTCATCCGTCAGTATACGAACCCAGTGGCAGGGATAGCACCCAAGGTCCATCACGCCCCGCCGCCGAGATCTGGCCTGTGGCGCAGTTCATCCCGCCGGTAGGCGATTTCAGCGGAAAACTCGGCATCGATATCCTTAATTGCACCAATCGTTCCTGTACGGATTTTATCTAGTGCGTCGACAAATGCAGGATGGAACCGGTAGTGGAAGGCCTCGATCAGATGCCGGCCGGATCTTGTTGCAGCGTCCACCATTTGCCGGGCTTCGCGCGCGTTCATGGCAAAGGGCTTCTCGCACAGAACATGCTTTCCGGCTTCCAGCGCGGCGATTGTCAGGTCCGCATGCCTGTTGGGTGGCAAGGCGTTGTAGACAAGGTCAATCGCGGGGTCGGCGATCAGGTCCTCATAGGAGTCGTGAACTGCCGGTATTGCGTGCGCAGTTGCGAAAGCGGTTGCCCGCCCGCGGTCGCGCGCGGCGATCGCGACAATCTGACAATCCTTACGCCGCGCAGCGGGTGAAATGACCGCAGCCGGTGCAATCCTCGCCGCGCCTAAAATCCCGATCCTGACCATGCTCTGCTCTCGATTCCGTCGAAGGGTAAACAAAACAGCGGGTTTTATTTATCCCGCCCTAATGGCGATTAATCCCTTTCTTTTCGACAGGCAAAAAAACATTTGCGAGGTTAGGATTCCAGAAACCACGCCCGGGATTAATGGAGGTCACGAGGCCATTAATCTTAGGAGTGCCTACGCTTATGTTGAATGATCTCATAGCGCACATCGCTAAAACCAATGGCCTCGTGGACTCCACTGCTAAGCAGGCGCTGGGCATAATTTTGAATGCAGCTGAGCGGCAGGGTTCGCCCGCCGCACCGGTGATGTTCAGGACGGTTCCCGGCGCCCGCACTCTTGCCGCCCGCACCGGATCGGAAATTGGTGCACCGGTGGGCGAGATCGCAAGACTGATCGAGCAGACGCCGGGCGGGCGCCGCCTCGTCGCCGTCGAAATGCTTGCATCCCTCCACAGGATCGGCCTCGATCACGTCGCGATCGGAAATCTGCTGCCGACGATTGGTACCTGGATGGAGCGCACGCAGGGCGTCGAAGGCTTTGGTCATCTTGGCGATCTGATCGCGCACGATCCCGCAAAGGGCGATACGGCCGCCGCGCGCGCCGCCTAACGCTTTGCCTCTCCAAAGCGAACAGGGCCGCCTCAGGGCGGCTCTTTTCAATTCCGGCGCCAGGCGCTAGAGGGGCCGCGGGCTTGCACAGGCGACAAACAGAATGACCGATACAGACGCACTCCGCCCAGACGAGCGCGTTGCGCTGTCACTCATGCAGGCGATCCGTGCCGACGCAGAAACGGCCTGCGCGCCAGACCTCCTGGAACTGGTCTCGGTGTCTCTGGATGTTACCGATGTTGCGGAAACCACCTCCGCCCCGGCGATAAGTTTCCAGCCGCGGATCGACCGCAAGACCCGCACGATCCTGTTCACGGGAGGCGCGGCGCTTGCGGGCGGCAAGACCGTCATGACCGCGACCGCGATTTACCGCCTCCGTCCGGCATAGGCGAGGCTTGCCTCCCACACGCGCGGCAGCGGGGCCGATGCACTTCGGCGTTGCCGATCGCGCTTAACGAAGCCTGAACGCTGTCGATGAACAGTGTGTCGCGATGGCTCCCGGGTGGGTCACCGCGTCAGGTCGAATAATCCAGGTGAAGTGTATGGGAAATCATAGCGATTTCATCGTTGCAGACCGCGATGCGGGCGCCGCAATCGCTGCAGCAACCAATCCATCGGCCGTTTGGCAAACTTTGGAAGGTTGGAAAGGCGTCGACGCGATCAAGCTCGCAACGCTCTGTTTCATTATTTCGGAGCAGCAAGGCTCCATCGACGAGATCGTTGCGCTGAGCTTCGAGTTTGTACCCGTCGAAGGCAACCCGGACGAGGGGCCATGGGTTCACGAACTGCCGGCCAGAATTCAATCGGCCCTTGCTTCGCTGCCGCCCGGTCGATTTGCGACGGTCGCCGCGCAGTGGTGCGCGACGGAAGAGATGACGATGGACGGTTGGTCGCAAGCGGACGCGGAAACTTTCCTCCGTCAAATCCAATCACTCGTCCAAGGCGCCGTCAGCGAGAACAGGACCGTTTTCCTCCTCGAGAGCTTTTAGCCTCGCAAGGGAGACCCCTGCCCAAGACCTTCACCACCGGCACCAATCCCGGCACCGGCCTCACCTATCGCGTGTCCAGTGCTGGGCTCAACATGGTCCTTCGTGCAGCGCCGGTTATTCCGCAGCCGGAAGAACCCGGTCGTCCCGTCCGGAATCATTGGCCAGGGCGGGCGTCGCGAAACCTGTCGCTGACGTTTCCTCCGGCTTTCCCCGAAACTTCGCTACAAGGCGACGCACCCATTTTCCGATCCGGTAGGGCGCCAGCAGCCACACCGGCGTGACCAGCAGGATCATGATCGTCGAGAATGTCAGACCAAAGACGACCGCTGTCGCCAGCTGCACCCACCATTCGCTGGAAGCGCCACCGAAATTGATGGCTCCCTCAGCAAAGCTGACATTCATCTGCACGATCATCGGCAGCAAGCCGCAGACCGTTGTCCCTGTGGTCAGGAGGATCGGGCGTATGCGCTGGGCCGCGGTTGCAATTGCCGCATCTTCGGGCGAGCGGCCGTCTTCCAGCAGCCTGTTATACGTATCGATCAGCACGATGTTGTTGTTCACCACGATGCCGGCAAGCGCGACGATACCCGTGCCGATCATCAGGCTCGAAATATAAGGAAGCACGAGCTGTATGCCGACGAGGACACCTGCCGTCGAAATGACGACGGCACTCAGCGTGAGAATAACCTGCCAGAAATTGTTGAACGTCCAAAGCAGGATCACCGCCATCATGAACAGCGCGGCGAGGGCTGCGCCCGCAAAGAAGGCCGCAGCATCAGCGCTGTCTTCATCTGCACCCTCGAAACGCACCTCGACACTCGCGGGCAGGTCCTGCGTCGCAATCCAGTCCTTGATACCTGCAACAATGGCGGCGCCTGTCCCCTGTTCGATCGCGTTGGCGCGCACATCGACGACACGCTTGCCATCGCGCCGTTCGATCGAACTCACGCGCGGCGCTGGAACGCGGTCAACAAAAAGCGACAGCGGCACATTGCCTTGCGGCGTGGCGATGCGAAGGGAGTCGATTGCCGACGCATTGCGCGCATCGGACGGAAAACGCACGCGAATATCGACTTCGTCCGTGGCATCATCCGGCCGGTACCGGCCGACAAGGATCCCGTTGGTCACAAGCTGCACCGCCGCACCGACCTGCGCCACATCGACGCCAAACTTGCCGGCCTCCGCGCGGTCGACTTCCAGCTGGTATTCGATCCCCGGCAGGGGCCGTGTGTCGTCAATCTCGTGCAGGGTATCGAGACTTTCGAAATGGGCGCGCAGGCGGGCAGCTGTCTCCTGCAGGGCGAGATTGTCCTCAGACAGAAGTGCAATCTGCACATCCTTGCCGGCGGGCGGGCCCTGCTCGCGGGCCTGGATCTGAAAGCGCAGCCCTGGCACTGCCGTAAGGCGCGAGCGCACATTCTCCAGCGTCTGGCGGCCGTCATGCACACCGTCGGCCGTCGCAAGATCGATCAGCATCTGTCCGATCGTATCGACGGGCGCGCCGCCAACCCCATCGCCCACCGAATTGGCCGATCCACCGACGCGTGTCGAAATCGAAGTGATACCGTCCATTCCGTTGATCGCAACCTCGGCCCGCCGGACGAGGTCAAACTTCTCGGCGGAAGACACGGCGCCCTGGCCCTGGACGAAGACGATGGCCTGTTCGGGCTCGATATCGAGGAAAAGTTCGGATTTGTGCTCGGTTGCGCCAAACCACATGAAAATCGCCACCACCCCGGCAATCGAAGCGCCGGTGACGAGTAGGGGGCGCGCCACGAGGGCTTTGATGGTCCGGACATAAGCGCCCGTCCAGCCCTTCGCGTCGTTCGGGTCAGCGTCCGAAGCCAGCGCGCGAAGGGTCTCTTCATTGCCTTCAGGACGCTTGCCAAGCACCGACCCGAGCACGGGCAGGAAGATGAGCGCCATCACCAGCGAAGCCGTCAACACGAAGATCAGCGTGATCGGCAGGTAGGCCATGAACTTGCCGGGCATCGAGTTCCAGAAAAGGAACGGCACGAACGCCGCGAGCGTCGTCGCGTTGGAGGCGACAACCGGCCAGAACATCAGCTTGCCAGCACGGGCATAGGCGGCCTTCTTGTCGAGTCCCTCGGCCATCTTCCGGTCGGCATATTCGGTCACCACAATCGCGCCATCGACGAGGATACCGACGGCGATCACCATGCCGAACATGACCATCATGTTGATCGTGTAGCCGAACGCGCCGAGCAGCAGGAACGCCATCACGAAGGATGCAGGGATCGAAATGCCAACGAGCAGCGCCGAGCGAAGCCCGAGCGCCGCGACGCAGATGATCATCACCAGCAATACGGCCGTCATGATCGAGGATTGCAGCTGGCCCAGTTGGTCGCCGATCATTTCTGACTGGTCCGACGTGATCTCGGACTTGACCGAAACCGGCCAGGCGTCCTGTTCCTCTGCGGTGACCTTGCGCACGTAATTGGCCGTGTCGAGAATGTTCGCCCCGGTCCGCTTGACCACTTCGATCAGTAGCGCTGGCTCGCCATTGAACGTCGCAAAGCTCGTGGCATCAGCAAACGTCCGGCGAACATCCGCAACGTCCGACAGCGTGATGACGGCGTTCTCGGTGCGTTTGATCGGCAGGTCGAGGGCGTCGCGTGACGTGCGGATCAGCCCCGGCACCTTCACGGCGAAACTGCCATCGCCATTGTCGATCTGCCCTGCCGGAACGAGCCGGTTGTTGGCCGAAACAACCGCGAGGATTTCCTGGTAGGAGATATTGTAAGTTTCGAGCTTCACCGGATCGATGAGGATCTCGAGCAGGTCATCGCGGCGCCCGACGATGCGCGCCTCCAGTACGCCCTCGTAGGATTCGATGCGCTCCTGCAGCTTTTCGGCGATCCGCAACAAGCCCCGCTCCGGCACATCGCCATAAAGGTTCACGACCATCATCGGGAACTGCGCGGCGTTGAATTCCGAGATGATCGGTTCGCGGGCATCCTCGGGGAAGTAGCGCTTGGCGAGGTCGACCTTGTCCTTCACGTCGAGCACGGCCTGATCGATGTCTGTCGTCAGCTGGAATTCCAGCACCAGCGTGCCTGCGCCCTCTGCGCCGAAGCCGCGATAGGTCTTCAGGCCTTCGATCACCTGGATCTCTTGTTCGATCGGCTTGACGAGCAGCCGCTCGGCGTCTTCCGGCGTCACGCCCTGTAGCGGCACCGTGACACTGACGAATGGCAGGGCGATGTCCGGATCGGCTTCCTTTGGCAGGCCGATATAGGTCGCGGTGCCGGCGATGACAGCGCAAAAAAGGATGGCGAGCACCATCCTTGCACGCCCGATGGCACCATCGATTATGCTTGTCATGGACGGGCTCCGCTGCCAGCGACGGGCGTCACTTTTACGCCTTCGTTCAGATAATCCTGTCCCATGGCGATCAGGCTGACCGTTTCGGGCAAGCCTGTCACCCAGGCGCCGTCCGGCCCCTCGTCAATCACCTGCACGGGTGCAAAGCCAACTGTCTGGTCCGCGCTGACGAAGCGAACGCCGAGCGTGCCGGTGTCGGAGAGTGTCAGGAGTGACAGGGGAATGTTGGTGGCCGCAACCTCCCCGAGCGGAACGCTGAGCGACGCCGTAACCCCCGCGGCGACAATCTCGTCTCCCGCGTTCAGTTCCGCCTCGATTTGAAACGTACGTGTCTCTGCGCTTGCCGTGCGCGCGACGTACCGCAGCGTCGCCGGAAAGGTCCGGCCATCGGCCAGCGTTGCCATGGCCTCAAGGCCGGTCTTCAGGCGTCCGGCCTGCGCCTCGGTCACTTCCGCCGAGACGATCACCGGGTCGAGGTCGACCACCACGCCGCAAGGCGCGCCGGGCGACAGGTAGTCGCCGGCCTCGGCCAGCCGGGTTTCGAACACGCCATCGAACGGCGCGCGGATCTGGGTGCGCCCGATCTCGACACGTGCGGAATTGACGCCAGCCTCGGCCGCATCGAGGCTGGCCTTGGTTGCCAATTCGCGATTGGCTGGAGCAAGGCCCTTGGCGGCGAGCTGCTGGGCGGCCTCGAATTCGATCCGCGCGGCGTCGCGTTGGGCCTCAGCCTCCTTGAGACGGGCATTTCGCGCTTCGATGTCAAGCCCGCACAGCAGGGTTCCCTTTTTCACGAAGGTGCCCTCGCGCACTGGCGTCGACACGACATTTCCAGCCGTTCCGGCCTTTACGGTCACAACCTTGTCAGGCGCTGTCCGGCCTTTCGCCTCCAGCGTCATGGGGTGAGGTTTGCTGCCCACCGTAACAACAATCGCCTCGGTACTGTCGCTCGCGGATACGGCGACGACTTCCTCGTGGTTGCTGCTGACCGACCCCCGCATCGCGCTGCGAACGCCAAAGTACAAAAGTATCAGAGCAAATATGCTGATCGCAATAAGGACGGAGCGGTTCACGGGAGGGTGTCTTTCTGGGAGCATTTGTAAAATAGGGCTTCGTGACGCAGGAGTCACGTTCCCCGCCCGCTTTTATTAACGGACACGCCTTTCTGTCCGGCAAAGGATTGCCGCCACTTCGTAAACCAGGCGCCGCGCGTGGTTAACGCGCAAACGGGGTCAGAAGGCCGACACGGGCGGGCGCCGGTCGATCCAGGGGCGTGCAGCCTCCAGTTCGAGCGCCAGCGAGAACAGCAACCCGTCATCCCCCCGTTTGGCTGAAAACATCGACCCGATCGGCAATCCTGAGGGCGACCAGCCGAGGGGGACGCTCATCGAGGCCGCCCCGGCTGCATTCGCGGGCGCGGTGAAGGCGGCAAAGCGCAACACACTTTCCATGACCGCCTCATAATCGCCGTCCGGAGCCTGCTCGCCAATCGGCACGGCCGGGCTGCCCGTCACGGGCTGGAGCACGACATCGACGGTCTGGAAGGCCGAATGATACTCGGCTTCGAACCCTTTGAGATAGGCAATCACTTCAGGCATCTCGGCTTGCCGGGAGAGGAACATGCCCGCAAGGCCGAGCGTCCAGGGTTCAACGATGTCCGGTCCGACCGGCTTGCCGGAATATGCACTTGCAGCTTGTGCGAAATCTGCCGCACCCGCCGCCCAATAAAGAAGGAAGAGGTCCAGGAATTTCGGGCCGTCCATCGGCACCCGGAAATCGACGACCGTGTGGCCGAGTTCGCGGCAGAGCTGTGCCGTGTCTTCCAGCGCGGCGCGGGTTTCCGGGGCAACCGCTGTTCCAGCCGGCGCGTCGGGCGCAAACCCGATTCGGAGCCGCTGCGTCAGAGGGGTTATCGGGCCGAGCGCTGGGTAGGTGCCATCGTTGGCTTCACTTGCCTGGAACAAGGCAATCGAGTCCCGAACGCTGAGGGTGACCGCATGGTTTACCGAAAGCTCGACCGGCGGCTTGGGCCCCACCTCCTCCGACGGGATTCGCCCTCGCGAGGGCTTCAGGCCGAACAGGCCGCATGTGCTTGCCGGAATGCGGATCGAACCGCCACCATCGCTGGCGCTGGCGAACGGCACCACGCGTGCAGCCACCAGGGCGGCTGAGCCGCCGGATGATCCGCCCGGACTGCGCGCCGTATCCCACGGATTTCGTGTTGCCCCCGTGACCAGAGGTTCGGTGCACGACGTCAGGCCCATTTCCGGTGTGGTCGATTTTCCGAGCGCCACAATCCCGGCCTCGCGCCATTTGGCGGCAAACGGGTGATCTTTGGCGGCAATGTTGCCTTTGAAGGCTCGGCTGCCATACCCGGTCTCGGCACCTTTCCAGTCGACGAGGTCCTTTATGAAACTTGGCACGCCCGCAAACGGTCCGCTGACGGTTTCAGCCTGTTGACGGGCGGCGTCGTGAATCGCGCTGGCAATCGCGTTGATTGCGGGATTGATGGCCGCCGCCCGGGCGATTGCCGCCTCGATTTCGGCAAGCGCCGTCGTCTCGCCTGACGCGATGGCGGCTGCAAGACCAAGTCCGTCCCGGAAAACAGTGGCCGCTGGACGCGCGGCACCGGGTGGCGGGCTGTCGCTGGCGCGCGCCGGAGCGGTAACGGGATTTGGTGAACAAGCCCCAAGTGATGCGACCGCAGCGCCCCCAAGCAGGGCCGAGCGGCGGGTGAAGTCGATCATGTCTGGTGTCCTCCCCGGACGGTTATCCGGACATGATGAGCTCTGCCCGCAGGCAGCACAAGCCCGGTTCAGGGGCTTGTCTTGACAACCACGCCGCAAGCGACCCGCGCGCCCGCGCCGCCAATCGGCTGCGAGCGGTGATCGTCCTCGTTCGCGTGCACGATGATCGACAGGCCGTCGCCGCCGAGGGCTGGCAGGAGATCAGTCAGCAGCGTAAAGGCTTCGTATCCCGCGCTGCCATCTGCGGCGGCCCAGGCGTTCGGCAGGTCGCCCGGTTCAGGGCCGCGGTCAGGGTTCATCAATCCATGCGCGCCGGCTTCCTTGCCATGATGCCCGCCCGACAACTGGTAGGCGCCGACGTCCGAGCAATCCCCAACCTCATGCAGGTGCAGCCCGTGCCAGCCTGGCGTCAGGCCACCGGGCGCGATCTCCATGCGGATCAGGAGGCCGATCGGTCCCTGCTCAAACCGGGCCGTGCCGATTTCGGCGCCGGATGCCCCGAGGATCGATGCCGTGGCCGTCGCGGGCGCTTTCATCGCGGATGGTCCGCCGTCTGCCGGCACGTGCATCATATGGCCAGCATGGTCCTCGCCGTGCATCTTGTGTCCGTCATGGCCCGCAAGGCTGCAGGCGGCGAGGGCGAGCGCCGGGACGGCGATGAGAAACGGCTTCAGCATGTCGATACTCCTGTCGATTCCCGGTTGAGTATAGGGCAAAGAACCGGAATGTCAGACACCGAAAGCCCGCGCATGGACCGCGCCGACAAGATGCTCGTGGCGCTCGGCCATTTCGAGAGCCGCGCAGCGGCGCGGGCAGCCATCGAAGCCGGTCTCGTCTCGGCGGACGGAAAGCCCGTCACCAAGCCATCCGAAACTCTGTCGAGCAGCGCGCAGATCGCGGCGGCGCCAGCGCATCCTTATGTGTCGCGCGGCGGCGTGAAGCTCGCTCATGCGCTCGACATATTCGCCATCAACCCGCTCGGACTGACCTGTCTCGACATCGGTGCATCGACGGGTGGGTTTACCGATGTGCTCCTGCGGCGCGGCGCCGCGCATGTGACCGCCATCGATGTCGGCCATGGCCAGCTTCATCCAAGCCTCGCCGCTGATGCACGCGTCACCGCGCTTGAGGGCCTCGACGCACGTTCCGTTACGTCAGCGCATCTATCCGGAGCGCCAGCACTCATCGTCTGCGACACGAGCTTCATCGCGCTCGCCAAACTGCTCGCCGCGCCGCTGTCGCTCGCCGCGCCGCAGGCCGGCCTCATCGCACTGTTCAAGCCGCAATTCGAGGTCGGCCGCGATCATGTCGGAAAAGGCGGCATCGTGAAGGACGAAACAGCCGTGGCAGCAGCGCAGGCGGCCCTGTCAGACTGGCTCGGCGCGTCAGGCTGGCCGGTCCTTCAATGGACCGCCAGTCCGATCACCGGCGGCGATGGCAACCGCGAAGCGCTGCTTCACGCCCGCCGCCTGCCTCAATAGCCGTAACTGTCGTCCGAATAGCCGTCCTGAACGCGCCATTCGCGGGTGCGCTCGTCATAGCAGGCGGTCACCGGGTCGCGCTGGATGTCGCCGTCCGGCAGGCGTGTCTCACGCTGGATCACGCGGCAATCGCGGCGTGACGGCTCGCCGCGATAGTCCGGGTAGGACGGATAGCTCGGCGCCGATGGATAAGACGGGCCGCTCGCCGGGTAGCGCTGGGACGGCGGGGCGTAGCCGCCTTGCGGATAGGACGGGCCGCCCATCACTTCAGGGCCGCCATAAAGGCCGTCCGTCGTGCGCGGAATGCTGCCATATGGCGATGAGTCGCCGCCATAGGACGGCGCATAGGCGACCTGGCATTCGGGACCGGTGCTCTTGGCGATCGAGTTGCCCGCAATGCCGCCGGCCAGCGCGCCGAGAACGGCGCCGACCGCGACATTGCCGGACTCGCTGCGGCCTTCGCTGTAGTGGCCGACCGGGCGTCCGCGGCGATTGTAACGCGTGTAGTATTCGTCATTCTCGATATTGTTGCCGATCGCCCCGCCGATCAGCGCGCCGGTGACAGCGCCAACCAGAGCGCCGGCCACACCATCATCCGACCGCTGTCGCTCGCACTGCACATTGCGCAGGGGCGCCTGACCGTAGGAATTGCCATATTGCGCATGCGCTTCGGCCGGGACCGAAAACGCGGCCACACCGAGGCCGGCCGCAAGGGCTGCATATTTCAACATCACCAAACTCCTGTTCCGGGCGGTCTCCCCGCCAGTCTGAGGGGTAATCTGCGTGAACCTGCCTGAACGGGACCTGAAGGCCGTCTTCAGGCTGGACGGGCCCGCCGCTGCGCCACATATTGACTTCATGCGATTGTTCGATACCGCCTCAAAAGCTGCTGGCCGGGCCCGTTATGCCGCTGAACAGGGCGTGCGATCGGCCTGGTACGCCGCCCAGATGCAGGCCGCCCGGCGCCGCGCGCACGGGTTCGACAGGCCGGGCGAGCCGGATTTCAAGCCGTCCCGGGGCCGTCCGGACATGGCAGTGTTGCGCAAGGCTTATTTCGACCTCTTTATTCAGGACCGCCTGAACGCCGAAGCAGGGCTCTATCCGGTTCCGCGTGACCTTCGCTTTGCCGAACTTCCGCGCGCGTTGCGGTCGGCGCAGGCCTTCCAGGCCGATGTGGCCGAGGTTGACCGCCGCCGCCTTGCCCGCGATGGCACAGAAGTGCGCGCGCAGGTTCCCGAAGGCACCAATCGCTATCCGGCCTATTACCTTCAGAACTTCCACTACCAATCCGGCGGCTGGTTCACCGACGAAAGCGCCGGTATCTATGACACGCAGGTCGAAGCGCTGTTCGCCGGCACAGCCGATGCCATGCGCAGGGCTGCGCTCGCCGAGATATCCCGCGCCCTGAAGGGCCGTGACCAGCGCGCGGTCAGCCTGCTCGACGTGGCGTGCGGCAACGGCCGTTTCCTCGAGAAGGTGCTGGAGACCTATCCGCGCCTTAACGTGAGCGGGCTGGATCTGTCGCCAAGCTATACCGAAGCCGCACGCGCGCGCCTTGGCGCCTGGCGTCAAGCGGAAATCATCCATGACGCAGCCGAATCGATGCCGCTACCTGACTCGAGCCGGGACATCATCGTCTCGATCTTCCTGTTCCATGAACTGCCGCCGAAAATTCGGCCCCGCGTACTTGGCGAGTTTGCCCGCGTTCTGGCGCCGGATGGAACAGTCGTGTTGGCCGACAGCTGCCAGTTCGGTGACTATCCGGCGCTGGACGGTTTGCTTGAGTATTTCCCGCATGGCTTCCATGAGCCTTATTACAAGGGCTATCTCGGCTGGGATATGAATGCAGCGATGAAGCAGGCCGGGTTCCTCAAGGTTCGGGAAACGCTCGCGTTCCTCACGAAGGTCACCGTCTGGCACAAGGCCTGAACTGCGCCAGATCTGATGAACTTGCAGTAAGGAACGTGTTGGCGAAGCCACACTCTTTGTTTGTATGCAGATATTACGGGTTTGAAATGTCCCGGACCGGACAATCCTTGGTAAGCGCCCCTCGTGCCTCGTGCGCACACCAAGGAGAAACCGAAAATGAAACTTGCAGTCTTTTCACTTGCCGCCCTCGCGCTTGCCGCGCCTCTCGCTCACGCGCAGGGCCTCGAGCTCAGCGGCGGCTACTCGCAGATCGATACCGACGGCGCCAATGTCGGTGCCCTGACCGGTCGCGGCACCTACTTCTTCACCAACAATCTCGGTGTCGAGGGCGAAGCCTCGTTCGGCATCCAGGATGATGATTTGGGCGCCGGGACGGTCGAGCTTTCGAACTCCCTCGGCGCTTTCGGTGTTGTCCGTGCACCAATTTCCGACCAGTTCCAGCTGCACGGCCGTGTCGGCTATGCCACGTCGGAACTGGACGTTTCGTTGCCGGGTCTTGGCAGCGGCTCGGGCGATGTCGATGGCGTGGCTTACGGCGTCGGCGCAAAATACTTCATCACGGAGCGCTTCGGCCTGCGCGGCGATTTCACGAAGTTCGACGGAGACGATGGCGACGCGGACGTGCTGTCGATCTCGGCGGTCCTGCGCTTCTAGTCGATCGGTTCGGGTCGCGAACGGAAAAGCCCTGGCGTAGCGGCGCCAGGGCTTTGTCAAACACCCACTGGCGTTTGTTAGAATTGAGGCATCTTGCCCGTCGCGAGCCAGGGCAAGCCGATTGCAAGCGCGACCGATATAATGAGGCCGAGGCTGGCGCGTGCCACGTCTGTTACCACATCCACAGCCGCCTCGCGCTTCGAGCGGAGTCCCGAAATGTAGGAGATCGCGATCTCGCGGCCCGCCAGAAGGCCGAGGAAAACCCAGGTCGTGCTCATCGGCACGTCGCTGATATCCTTGAAGATGAACAGGATGATTCCGTAGATAAAATCGATCAGCGTTGCAGCACGGATGTCGGTTGTATTCGTCTTTGACAGGACGATCTTCTGGATCTCGCCGCCCTTGGTCGCGAAGATATAGGCGTGCAGCAACAGCATCACGACGGTCGCAAAGACGAGTAGCCACGGATCGAATGTGACCTGCGTGCCTTCGGCGCCCGTGGTTGTCGTACGCGGCAGAAAGACAAAGATGTTCGCAAGATCCTGAATGAGCCATTGCGACCAGAGGAAAGCTGTCGAAAGCCATTGCAGCACGACCCAGAAGATCGGCATGGGGCGTTCGAGTGTCCGGTGGATCCAGCGCTCCCAGCTGTTTGCGACGATCAGGTAGACGAGGCCGCCCGCAAAGATCGCAACCAGGTAGCCGACGCCCGACTTGATAAGCATGTCACCCATGACGCCTTCCGTGGAAGCACCACCCGTCAAGGTAAAGATTGTCAGCACAAGGAAGGTCGTGGACACGGGAATTCCGAACCGGGTGAGAACAAGCAGCACTAGCGGGGGCAGTGCGTGCCACCACTGGATACCGAGTTCAGGATAAGGGATGCGGTTCAATCGCCCAAAGGCGATGTCGGTGTCGAGCACGTAATATCCATACAGCATGACTGCCACGATGATCGAGCAGGCATAGAGCCAGAGCACCCACCACGGCGTCCGGCTGTTGGACGACATGAATGTGCCCAGCGTCTGGATCGCGTCATTGGCGACAATCGAATAGGAGGCAATCAGAAAGCCGATAATCGCAAACAGTTCTATTCCGCCGTATTGCACGGACATTTCTCCCACGCTGCATTGACCCCGGCTGTCTCTAGCAGAGGCCCTGTGACGCGGCGACGGGCGTTTCGTGAAAGATTTGTGTCAGCGCCCTGTCTGGCCCCGGTGGCGCAGCTTGGCATCGGCCAGCACGCAGGCGAGCATCGCCTCGGCCACCGGAACGGCGCGAATGCCGACGCATGGATCGTGCCGCCCGATGGTGCGCACATCCACCTCTTCGCCGTCCCGCGTGATCGAACGCACTTCGTTGAGGATCGACGAGGTCGGCTTGATCGCAATCCGCACCACCACGTCCTGTCCGGTCGAAATGCCGCCCGCCACGCCGCCATTGTTGTTCGCCAGGAATTTCGGCCCGTCATTGCCGCTGCGCATCTCGTCGGCATTCTCTTCGCCGCTCATCGAGGCGGCGGCAAAGCCCGCGCCGATCTCGACGCCCTTGGCCGCATTGATGCCCATCATCGCGCCTGCGAGTTCCGCGTCGAGCTTGCCGTAAACCGGCGCGCCCCAGCCCGCCGGCACACCGCTTGCCTCGACCTGCACAATTGCTCCTGCCGACGAGCCCGCCTTCCGCGTCTCGTCAAGAAACGCCTCCCACGTGACCGCCATCGCCTTGTCGGGGCACCAGAACGGATTGTTCTGCGTCTCGTCCCAGTCCCAGGCCTCGGGATTGATCATGTGAGGCCCGATCTGGATCACGGCGCCGCGGATCACAATCCCGTCGCCGAGCACCCGCCGCGCCACCGCGCCGGCCGCC
>JBGSVY010000151.1:0-8017 GCA_041752715.1 Hyphomonas sp. | reverse complement strand
GAGGGCAGGGCGCCGGCGGCATCGAGCGCCGCCCCGTCAAAGCGGAAGGCAGCAGAGGCGTCAGCGACGCCGCGAGCGGGGGGACGGGAGGGGCGGGCCATGGCGGAACAAATGGGGGATACGCGCCGGAAAGTCGAGGGGGTTAGGCGGCTGACCGTCCGTCATTGGCCCGTATCTTGGCGCCCGTCGCCTCCGACACTTCATGCTGTTCCAGGATGCGAGCGAGCGCGGCCTTGCGCGATGTCGATTTGGCGAGCTTGAACGCGACAGCCGATGCGATCTCCACGACGCGCTCGCGCGTCATCGTCGCGTCCGCACTCAATTTGGCGAATAATGGCTTAAAGCTTGTGTCGTCGCCGATCGCAGCTCGCAGCTTTCCAACATAGTCTTCAACCGACATTGCGTTTTCGTTGGCCGGTTCGGAGTCGGCACACCCATCACGTACTGAGAGCGAGACGCGCAGTCTGTTCAGAAAAGAGCCCGGTTTCATGTGCGCAGACTGCTTCAACAGTCTTAATGCCGCATTAAGAGAGTTGGCTGCGGCCTTTGTCCCAATTGTGTCCACAAATAGCGAGGCAGCTAAAAGCAGCTCGATGAGCCTGATCATCTTGGCGTCGGGCTTCGCGCTTCCAGCACTCGCCCAATCACGGCACGCGCCCTCAATGTCCCGAAGTGTGCGAAAACGAGAGCGCCGAAAGGTGTCGATCATCTGTTCAAGGAAGGCTGCTGATCCGTCTTCGCCAGACGCACGCCAGTAAACGGCGACAGCTGTCAGATGGCCAATAAATGGTTGGACTGTCATTCGAACAAGCGCCTCTCAGTTTCGCATACGAAGCTCTACTTCAGAGCCAAGCTTCCGGAACATACTACGAATATCTTCGCTCACGTCCAAGTACGCAATTGATCGGCCTGCCGATTCAGCAATGTCCGCCTTCTTTTGGATGAAGGTGTCGAAAGGAAGTATTTCTGTCGGCGCGACGGCGAGTTGGTAGTCAGCTCTGATGCGTTCCAGCCCTGTCTTGACGGCGGCATAGCCACCGCGCTCGGCGACGGTCAGCGCATCTTGCGGGTTTAGGTCCGGATTTTCTTCGAGGCGGCGAGCAACGGCATGGAATGTAAGCTGCGGCGCCACGCCGACGAATTTGAGGTGCGGCCAGACCTTTCGATGTGACAGTACTTGGTCGACGAATGACGCCACGGCTGCGCCCGAAAGCTGATCGAGAATGGTCGGTATCAGGACGTGGGTGCTCGCCGTTAACGCCTGAACCGTGCTCGTGTTCATGCGCGGAGAGGCGTCGATGATAATGCGGTCGAATGCAGCGCGCACCTCTGCGGAGTGGAGTATATCGGCCAGCAAGAGCCGGATATCGCGCCGCTCCTTACCCGTCAGCCAGTGCACCATCATCTGGTTCTCGGTACGGGCCAGATCGTAATATGCCTTGATTACTTTACCATTTTCTAATCGGTCTATAGGTGCGGCGACCAGCGGGAGCTGGGATTTCGATATTTTTCCAGCGATTAGTTCGGACGCGGCTGAATTTGAGCCTTGGGGTGGAATCAGATCGGTTGGCCGCGCCATCATGCTGGAAAGCGAGCCCTGGAAGTCGAGGTCTATGAACAGCACCCGTTCGCGATGCTCGCGCGCGAAATAAGCGCCGAGATTGGCCGCAGTCGTCGTTTTGCCTACGCCTCCCTTGAGGTTCGCCACCGTCAAGATCGGTATCGGATTGAGGAAGAACTCCTTATAGGCGGCAACGTGGGCAATCGGCCGATGAAGCCATACGCCATCACTTTCGACGGCCGCGTTGGCTTTCTGGAGCCGGGTGACCGCGTCCCACATGTGCACCAGGTTGGAGCCGAACCTAAAGAACCGGTCACGAACGCTCTTGAGTAAAACCGATGCGGCGCCAGCGGCAAGTGCGAAGGCGAGACCCCATATGAGGCCGTTTGAGTCAAAAGACCGAACGACTTCAATCCACACTGAATCAATAAAGTTTGAGAGCATCGAAATAGCCTCTTGGAAGACATTCCATCTTTACGGGACGTTAACCTTCGCGCAAGGGGCGAATCGGGAAAAGCGCGGGGGTTGAGCGCGGTCTGGCGTGTGAGCCAGCCCTATTTCGCGAGGTGGAGCTGGATGATCTCGGAGGCGATGCGGCGGAAGGCGGCGTCTAGCTGCGTCGAATCGGGCACGTCGAGATAGTGGCGTGGACCGCTGGCGCAGGCCGAGAGGAGGGCCTCGGACCGGGCGTCACCGGCAAGGTCGAGCCGGATCGTGTAGAGGTCGATGCCCTCCGCCTTGATGTTCTCGCAGGCCAGCGCCGTGCGGGCGTCAAGCGCGGTCTCGATCTCGGCCTGCGTCTGGCCGGCGGCGGCGCCCGGCAGGCGGTTGTTGGCAACATATCCGTAGGCGGAGAAGTCTGATCCGAGGTCGTCGGCGCGGGCGTTGATAAAATTGTTGCCGTCTGACAACAGGATGATGATCTTGGTGACGGTGGCGTCGCTATCGCTTGCGCCTTGCGTAAATGGGGCGCCGGAGGAGACGACGCGCCAGGCCCACATCAGGCCTTCGGTCGTGTTGGTGTTGCCGGCCGCCACGAGGGCGTTGATCTCGTTCTTGATGAGGGTGCGATTGGTGGTCAGCGGCGTCAGGGGGCGGGCGGCGCAGGTGAAGCCGGGGCCGACAGGCGCGAAATAGTTCATGTAGTAGGGGTAGGTCGGCGTCAGGGCGACGGGCGTCCAGGGCGCGGCGACGTTGGCCGGATCGATGCCATACTTGGCAACATCTCCGGTGACGGCGAGGGGTGAGCCGGCGCTTGCGTCAACAACGTAGGTGTTGGGATAGCTGAAGGTTGAATCCGGCTCGTCCGGATGGAACAAGGGCACATAGAGGGTTGACGGAAGACCGGCCGAGGGCGCGCTGTCGGTGACGTCATGCGGGGCGGGCCGGGCCTCGACGCAGCCATTCCACGCCATGCCGAGATGCGCGTAGAGATCGAGCCGGGAAATGCCCGGGAGAAGATTGCTGGCGTGGGCGGGGGAAGCCGCGCCGGAATCGACCCAGGCCGCGCCTGCATTGGCCGGGCCGACATTGACGAAGGCATCGAAGGGCACAAGGCCGATCTTCAGGTTGGACGTGTCGCTGAACGCGGCGTCGAGCCGGTCGACGAGTTGCTGGGCAGCAGTTTTCAGGTCCGTGAGTTTCTGTCCTTCCATCGACCCGGTCGTATCGAGCGCCAGCACGATCTCGAACTTGCGCTCGCTGAGGCGGGCGGTGGCGGTCTGGTCAACCGGCAGCTTCGGGACGCCGGCGAGGCCGAGGACGGTCGTGTCGATGAAGCCGGAGGTCGTCGCGGTGAATTCCTGGCCGATGCGGACGACCGTGAAGGTGTCGATGTTGATCCCGAACATGCCGAGATCAGCATAGAAGACGTCCGATGCGATCTCTGTCAGTTCGGTGTCGGACAGCGCGCCGGGGGATCGCGCTGCGGCGAGGACGGCGGCATCGAGGGCGGCGGTCACGGCGAACTCGGCGGAGCGATGCCGGGAGAAATCGAGCGCCGCGCCGACGAAGATCAGCAGCGGCACCAGCGCGAGCGAAAAGATCATCGCCACATTGCCGCCGCGCGCGCTGGCGAAGACTTGGATCGATAAGCGGGGACGGGGCTCGAGCATCTGCGTGTCTCTGACACAAGAGGGCGAACATTCGCGAAATGGTGCCTTGAAAATTTCATCGAAATGCTGGCGTCCGGCGTTGCGTCCAGCGGCCGTGCGGGCGCGGGCATCGTGAAGGTTAACGCTGCGCGCCGCCGCGTTAAGAAACCGGTTTGAGGCATCGGGAACGATCCGGCGCCGGTCAGCATATTAACCATATGCAAAACGCGTCCTCCTCGCCTGATCCCAACGCGGTGTCCGCCGGTTCGAACCTGCGGCGGACGGAGCGTCTGCCACTCGAACTGCCGGTCCGGCTCGTCTTCGCGGACCTGTCGCGCGCGATCGACGTTACCCTCCGGGATGTCTCCTGGGATGGGCTTCGGTTGACATCCCCGGCCGAGATCATGCTGCCGCGCGATGTCTATCTCCTCGTGCCGGATGCGGCGCGCGGCGGTCTCCTGCGGCTGTCCTGCGAGACACGGTGGCGCGTCGGCAATGCCGCCGGGCTGCGCTTTGCCGCAGACGCCGACAAGGCGGCGATCGCCGCGCTGATCGCCCATGCAAAGCCTGAAAACACGCTGCTGCAGAGCCTTTTCCAGGATCTCTCCGGGTCCTGATGATGGTCCCGGCGTCCGCCCTGCCGGATTTGCTTGAAACTTCATCGATCGCCGCAACCATACCTGCATGTGTCTGTGTCATTACGATGCATCACGGACTGGCGCCTCGCGCAGGCCAGCCCGGGACCAATTTCAGCACCCGGAACGTGTACGGGCCCGAACAAAGGTGAAGTGATGGCAAAGACAATTCTCGTGATCGATGATGATCCGACGCAGCGCCGCCTGTTGCAGGCGGCTGTGGAGAAAGCCGGCTTTGCCTGCCGCACGGCGCCGGATGGCGAAGCGGGCCTTGCGCTTGCTGCCGATCCGAAGGACGGCATTGATGTCGTGCTGCTCGACCTGACCATGCCTGGCCTGTCTGGCATGGACACGCTGGAGCGCCTCGCGGCGAAGCGGCCGGAATTGCCCGTCGTGATGCTGACGGCGACCAGCGGCATCGACACGATCGTGCAATCGATGCGGCGCGGCGCTGTCGATTTCATCGTCAAGCCGGCCAATCCGGAACGCGTTGTCGTCAGCATACGAAATGCCCTCAAGATGCAGAGCCTGACCGGCGAAGTAAAACGCCTGTCGCGCAAGGCCGAAGGCGGCATGCGGTTTGGCGACATGATCGCGGCTGCCCCGGCGATGCGCGGCGTGCTGCGGATGGCTGAACGTGCGGCGGCGTCTGATATTCCGGTGCTGATCCTCGGGGAAAGCGGCGTCGGCAAGGAAGTGATTGCCCGCTGCATCCAGGGCGCGTCGGCGCGCGGGGGGCGGCCGTTTGTGACGGTCAATTGCGGCGCGATCCCGGAAAACCTGGTGGAGTCGATCCTTTTCGGCCACGAGAAGGGCGCCTTCACGGGCGCCGTGTCGAAATCACCCGGCAAGTTCGTCGAGGCCGATGGCGGTACGCTGTTCCTCGACGAGGTCGGTGAACTGCCGCTGGATGCCCAGGTAAAGTTGCTGCGCGCCCTTCAGGAAGGGGAAGTGGACGCCGTTGGCTCGCGCCGCCCGACGAAGGTGGATGTGCGCATCATCTCCGCCACCAACCGGGACCTTACCCAGCAGGTCAGCGCGGGCACGTTCCGCGAGGACCTTTTCTACCGGCTGAACGTGTTCCCGCTCGATATGCCGGCCTTGCGCGAACGGCGTGAGGATATCCCGGCGCTGGTCGATCATTTCGTGGCCCGCTTCAATGCGAGCGAAGGGGCGAAGGTTACCGGCGTTGCCGAAGACACGCTCCGCATGCTGTATAATTACGACTGGCCGGGAAACGTCCGCCAGCTCGAGAATGCGGTGTTCCGGGCTGTGGTGCTTTGCGAAGGCGACCTGCTGCGGCGGGAGGATTTCCCGCAGATCGCGGGGCTCGTGCCGGCGGCCAAGGAGCTGCCGGTTCCGGCCGCGCGTTCCGTGCCGGTTGCGGCCAATGACAGCGCGCCCGTCTCGCAGGCGACAAGCCCGGTTGCGGTGTTTGATGAAGAAGGCGAACTGCGCACCCTGCAGGCGATCGAGCGTGACCTCCTCCAGTTTGCGATCGCCTTCTATGATGGGCACATGAGCGAAGTTTCTCGCAGGTTGGGGATCGGCCGCTCGACGCTGTATCGCAAGGTGCGCGAGTATGATCTCGAGATGCCGGGCGAGCGCGAGGCAGGCTGAACTATTGCTGGCGCGTCAGCGCACCATCGGCGGGGTCAGGTCGTAGGACATGGCGACGTTGCAGCGGGCATAGCGCTTGCCGAAGCGTTCCATGATGGCGGGGTCGTGGACGAAGCCAGCTTTCTCGTAGAGATGCACGGCCGCGGCGCATTTCGTGTTGGTCAGCAGGAAGAGTTCCGCGATCGGCATCTGGCGGGCTCGCTCCAGCACGCGGTGTAACAGGAACTCGCCGGCCTTCAGGCCCCGCGCCGAGGCACGCACGCCCATCTTGGTGAGCTCGAAGCTTGCGCCATCGACGGGCATCAGAGCGCAGGTACCGACGATGCCGAGGTCGCCTGCCGCGACGAAGAGGATTTCCCCGCCGCGCTCGAGGATCATCGCCTTCGGGTTCTCGATGATCCGGATATCGTTGTCCTCGAGGGTGAACATGTCCTCGACCCATTCGCGGGTGATCGCATCGAAGGCGGGTGCAAGGCTGTCATCATACTCGACCAGCCGGAGGGCGGGAACGCCGCTTGCGGCGGCAATTTCGGCCGCGATGCGCTGCGGCATCGGGTGGTCCTGCAGGCCGTCTTCGAGGCGGCTGACCTGCGTCAGGAAATCAGTGTACGGACCTTCGCAGAGCGCCTGGGCGGCACGCCGCACGTGGGGCCACATGTTGTGTTTCATGTCCTCGACCAGCGCCTCGCCCGCTTCGGTCAGACGGATCTGCTTCTGGCGATGGTCACCCTTCACCGGCACGGTGCAGGTCAGGCCGAGCGCCTGAAGGCTGTTATGGATGCGGGTGACGGCGGGCTGGCTGAGGCCGACGGCTTCGACCGCTTCTGAGACGCTGAGCGGGCCGTAGGTGGTGAGTGCGGCGAGGAGCGGGAAATGGGTCGCCTGAACCGGATAGCCGCAGTCGCTGAAGGCCTTGCTCGCGTCGGCCTGCAACCGTTCGGCCAGCCGCTTGAGGCGACTGCCGAGTGCCAGGTAACCCATCTCCGCCAGGACATCGCGCGCCATGAAAACTCCCCCTTCACGCCATTTATTATATAACAAGTTATATAACAAGGAAGTCAAGGTGATTTCGTTGGTGCTCGTTGCTGTCGTCAGGCTGGTGCTGCAGCGCTCTGGGGTGACAGGGGGCGAACGCGAAAGGCGAGGACGAGCCCGGCCATGGCGACGGGAACCATCAGCCAGTAGAGGCGGCTCTGCGCGGCGATACCGCCCGGCGCCAGTGCGTCATAGGCGAGACCTGCCGCAAAGCCGGTAAGCGCCATCAGGGGCCCGAAGATCATCGCGCCGTTGATGGCATAGGACAGTGGCAGCTTGTCATCGGGGAGCGCGGCCTGGAGAAAGCGCATGGTCGCCAGATGCGTCAGGGCGAAGGTGGCGGCGTGCAGCGTCTGGAATACGTACACGGCGGCCACCGGGGCGATGAAGCCTGCAGCCGTCCAACGGATGATTGCGCCAATCCCGCCAAACAGAAGGATCGTGCGTGGCGACACGCCCTTCAGTAGCCGCCCCGATATGACCAGCAGCAGGATCTCGGCGAGCACACCCGTTGCCCACAGGGCGCCGATATGTCCGCCGCCGATGCCCTGCGCGATCCAGATGTTCGAGGCGAAGGCGTAATAGGCGCCGTGGGTCGCCTGGATCAGCGCGGCGGCCATGATGAAGATGAAGACGCCCTCGACGCGGAATAGCGCGAAGCCGTCGCTGAAGGTCGAGACGACGGAGCGTTGCGCGACGGCCTTGCGCGCGCCCTGCTTGGTGAAGAGCGGCGCGAGGGCGGCAAGACCTGCCGCGAAGATGAGGTAGACGAGGATCCCGTCCGGGCCATAGGCCCCGAGGATCGCGCCGCCGAGGAGGTTGGCGATGACGAAGGCGAAGGAGGCGATCGCACGGCCCTGGCCATAATCGGGCCGTCCGCCGCGGGTGCCATAGACGAGGATTGCCTCGAACAGCGGGCCGGAGACGTTGAGGCCGCTATAGATCAGCACACAGAGCAGGAAGTCCACCGCGCGCGGGGAGTCCGGGAAGAGCAGCGCGAAGCCTGCGAACGTGATCGCCATTGCAGCCGCGAGCGTCGCCCGCAGGCCGCGGGCCTGCGCGATGCCGGCGGT
>JBGSVY010000150.1:0-6019 GCA_041752715.1 Hyphomonas sp. | reverse complement strand
CCCACGCCGCTGCGCACGGCGAGCCTGCGTCCGCTCGCCGCGCGGCTACTGTGCAACGCGGGCTTCCGGGGCGCCACATTGGGCGGGGCACGCCTGCGCTGTGAGGGGAAAAAAGTAAGTATTACAAGGGAAAATCAACCGGCCGATCGGCAGGATGAGGCCCGCGACCTGCATATGCGTCTGGCAATGCTGCACGCCCTGCTTTTGGGCGGGCCGCAAGATTTCGCTGACGTCGCAGGAAAGGAGTCGTTTTTGCAATCTTCCGCGCCTATCTTATCAGCTGACCTAATGACCCGAACGAGGCATGCAGAATGAACGTCCGAAATCTGGCTATCTGGGGCGCACTGGCGCTTCTCGTGATTGCGATGGCTGTAGCGATGGGGGGCAATCCGGAAGTTGCCCGTGCCAAGCCCGAGCAGCTGTCGGTCATTCACCAACTGGCACGCGAAGGCCAGCTGGCGGAAGCCACGATCGGTGACTCCAAGATCCTCGTGACGACCACCGACGGGCGCACGCTGATCAGCGATATCCGCGGCATCGACATGACGACCCAGCCGATCCTCGAAAACAGCGGCGTTCCCTTCACGGTGAAGCCCGATACCGGCCGCAACAATGTTGCCTCGGTGTTGATCTCGATCATCCCGATCCTGCTGATTGTTGGCTTCGTGTTCTTCATGATGCGCCAGATGCAGGGTGGCGGCACGCGCGGCGCGATGAGCTTCGGCAAGTCACGCGCGCGCTTGCTGACAGAAAAGCATGGCAAGGTAACCTTTGACGACGTCGCCGGCGTGGATGAAGCCAAGGAAGAATTGCAGGAGATCGTCGAGTTCCTCCAGGATCCGTCGAAGTTCCAGCGCCTTGGTGGCAAGATTCCGAAAGGTGCACTGCTCGTCGGCCCCCCCGGCACAGGCAAAACCCTGCTCGCCCGCGCCGTCGCGGGGGAGGCAGGCGTGCCCTTCTTCACGATCTCGGGATCGGACTTCGTCGAGATGTTCGTTGGTGTCGGCGCAAGCCGTGTCCGCGACATGTTCGAACAGGCCAAGCGCTCCGCGCCTTGCATCATCTTCATCGACGAAATTGATGCGGTTGGCCGTTCGCGCGGCGCCGGTCTCGGCGGCGGCAATGACGAACGCGAGCAAACGTTGAACCAGTTGCTTGTCGAAATGGACGGCTTCGAAGCGAACGAAGGCATCATCATCATGGCCGCGACCAACCGTCCGGACGTGCTCGATCCCGCCTTGCTGCGTCCAGGCCGTTTCGATCGTCAGGTCACTGTCGGTAATCCGGACATCATCGGCCGCGAGAAAATCCTGCGCGTGCACATGCGCAACGTTCCGCTCGCCAAGGACGTTGAAACCAAGACGATCGCACGCGGCACGCCCGGTTTCTCAGGCGCTGACCTTGCAAACCTCGTTAACGAGGCCGCCCTCCTTGCAGCCCGCCGCGGCAAGCGCGTCGTCGCGATGCAGGAATTCGAGGACGCCAAGGACAAGGTGCTGATGGGCCCGGAGCGTCGCTCGATGGTGATGTCCGAGAAGGAAAAGGAATTGACCGCCTGGCACGAAGCCGGCCACGCCATCGTTGCCATGAAAGTGCCGTCTGCGGATCCGGTCCACAAGGCGACGATCATCCCGCGCGGCCGCGCATTGGGCATGGTGATGCAGCTGCCGGAAGACGACAAGTTGTCGATGTCGAAAGTCGAGATGACCTCCCGGCTTGCCATCATCATGGGCGGGCGTGTTGCCGAGGAGCTGAAGTTCGGTCTCGATAACGTCACCGCCGGCGCTGCGTCGGACATCCAGCAGGCCACCCGCCTTGCGCGCGCCATGGTCACCCGCTGGGGCTATTCCGACATCATCGGACCTGTCGATTACGGCTCCGATCAAGGGGACGTGTTCCTCGGCCAGCAGCTGATGCAGTCCTCGCACATCTCGGAAGAAACCTCGCGCAAGATCGAGGAAGAAGTCCGCAAGCTGATCGAACAGGGCAAGGAAGATGCACGCCGCATCATGACCGAAAGCCGCGCCGACTGGGAAGCCGTCGCGCTCGGCCTGCTTGAGTACGAGACGCTGTCGGGCGACGAGATTGCACAGCTGATCAAGGGCAAGGCCCCGTCGCGCCCGGATGTGTCGGATGACAGTTCCGGCCCCGCCTCTGCCGTGCCGGTGATCGGCAAGCGCAAGAAGCCGAAGGGCGGCGAAGGCGAGATCGGCGATCCCGAGCCGAAGCCTGCCTGACACGCCTTTACAACCCGCTTTCAATTGAAGCCCGGCCTCTCTAGGCTGGGCTTCATGCTTTTCAGACTGGCTGCCGCCTCCGCCTTCGCCCTCGTTCTTGCTGCCTGCGCCAGCGCGCCTGCTGCTGTGCCGGTCTCCGCCTTCGAGGCCGCCCTGAAGCCCCTCTGCGGGCAGGCCTTCGAGGGAAAAATCGTCACCACCGACGCGGCCGATGATGACTGGCGGGCGCAGCGTGTCGTGATGCACGTGCGCACCTGCGCGCCCGGCTATTATGCTGTGCCGCTGCATGTCGGCGATGACCGCTCGCGCACCTGGGTGTTCACGCAGGTTGGTGACGCATGGGCGCTGCGCCACGACCACCGCCATGAGGACGGCGCGCCGGACGTGCTGACGATGTATGGCGGCTTTGCCGCAACGCCGGCCGATGCGCTGGTGCAGGATTTCCCGGCGGATCAGGCGACGAAGGACCTGTTCGATGCGCAGAACATCCCCGTCTCGAAGGCAAACACCTGGACGGTGGAGGTGAACCCTGCGGCCAGCCTCTTCGCCTACCAGCTGAAGCGCCCGAACCGCCTGTTGCGGGTCGAGTTCGACACGTCAATGCCCATCGCGCCGCCGCCTGCGCCCTGGGGCTGGCCGGAGTGATCGCCTGCAGCTGAGCATCGACTACCGGGCCGAGTCGCCGCGCACGCCGGTCAGCCGCTTCGTTCACCGGCCGGTCGACGGGGCATTCCACAATGCCGCCCTCTTCGATCCGCCCTTTCCGCCGCCCGTGCCCGGCAAGGGCTATCCCCTCTGGATCCTCGCGCATCGGGGGCATGAGCTCTACTTCGCGAGCCCAGAGGAGATGCGCCATGTCTGCGATGTGCTGGGCCAGCGCGTGCTGCCGAAGCCGCGCGTGCTCGGCGCCGCGCAATCGGCGGTGAACGCTCACTGGCTGAGCCGGATGGACAAGGCCTGGCTCAGCTGGAAAGTGCGCCAGGAGATTGTCAGCCGGCTAAGGGATGCGCGCGCGGCGTAAGGCGTCGCGCAAGGCCGGGCCCGCCCCTTGCGCGACGCGGGCAGGGCGGAGTAAATCGCGTCTCCGCCAGCGGGGCCCCCTGCATGCCTGAGAGATTTGACTGCGTGACGTGCGGGGCGTGCTGCTTCAGCAAGAATCCGCGCTATCTCGTGCTGTTGCCGGAAGACGCCGGGCGAAGCCTGCCACCGGACAGCCTCTTCGAGCATGAGGGGCGCACCTATATGGACTTCAGTTGCGGCCACTGCGTGCACCTGCAGGTGGGGCAGGGCAAGGCGATTTGCGCGGCTTACGAAGAGCGCCCCGAAGCCTGCCGCGCCTTCCGGGCGGGGAGTTTCGAGTGCGGCAAGGCGCGCCGGGCGAACGGGATACTCGGCGCGAACATCCCGCGGGATAGAGCCATCTCGGACGGCGCAAAGCAAAGGCGTGTGTTTGCCACGCGCCGTAGCTAGAAACCACGGATGGGCGGGAGGCGCACATGGCACACATCTTTTTCGGGGCGGCGGCGGGCGTTTGCGCGCTGACGGTGTTCATCCACGTCTTCCTTGGCGGGGCGAAATGGGTGCGGCCATACCTCGCGGTGGAGATGGAGCCGGGGCTGAAATGGCTCGGCTACCTGATGTGGCACCTCGGCACGGTCTCGACCCTGTTCCTGATGGCGGGCTTTGCGGCCGCCGCTCGGACGAGTTCGAGGACGGACTATGCGATGATCGCCACCGCCGGCGCGGCGAGCTTCGTGGCCGTGGCGGTGTGGACAGCGGTGAAATCCGGCGTGCCGCCACAGCGGTTTCCGGTGATCTTCATGTTTTCGGTCGTGACGGCGCTGGGGGTGGCGGGGTTGGTGGCCTAATGCACCCTACGCCTTCTTCGTGGGCGCTGGTTTGTACCTGCCAGATTGAAGTTCAGCGCGGCCGGAGGCTGCATCCCTGGCGGCGGCCTTCAGCGCGCGGTCAATCACCGCCCGGTTGAGGCGTGTTTGCGGAGTGCTGGTGGATTTCATAGGCTTTTCCATTCCACTTGTACCAATACCACACGTCGGCAAGGGAACGATAGATGCTTTCAAACAGCGCTATCCCCCGGGCATACCTGCGGTGGATGTCTTCTTCCGGAATGTTGTGACCGCCCATGGCGACCCTGAGAGCAACGCGCGCGACCGCGAAATCTGCGTCGGGCACCTCCAGAAATATCAAAGTGATCGTGTATCCGCGCGTTCGCCAAGCCGGAATGCGCCGTGCATACTGGAATGAGGACAAGGTAGTCTCGACTGCGAAGTCGCGCTTAGTTTCGACAACATTTCCGAGCCGCCGGATGAGTTCTCGTCCCGCCGCCAGCGGCGATTCCAACGTTCCCCCTTCGCGCTGAATCTCATCTGCGTTAAGAAACGCGGCATTGGGAAACGCCAACGGCACGAAGTGCCGGGCAAAGGTCGTTTTGCCCGCGCCGTTGGCGCCCGCTATGAGGACAGCTTCCGGCATTGTGCCTAGTCTATCGCCTCGCGCTTCCGTCCGTCGGCTGACAGATAAATCTCCCCGCCCTTTTCCATGAACTCGGCGCTCTTGGCTTTCATGCCGTCTTCGGCTTCGCGGGCCTGGCGTTCGAGGTTGGCGCGTTCGTTTTCGGTCATGCCGGCGGCGTAGTCGCGCACTTCGGCGGTGATCTTCATGCTGCAGAATTTCGGGCCGCACATGGAGCAGAAATGGGCGGTCTTGTGGGCTTCCTTCGGCAGGGTCTGGTCGTGGAAGTCGCGCGCGGTTTCGGGGTCGAGGGCGAGGTTGAACTGGTCTTCCCAGCGGAATTCGAAACGGGCCCTTGAGAGCGCGTCGTCACGCAGTTGTGCGGCGGGGTGGCCCTTGGCGAGGTCGGCCGCGTGGGCGGCGATGCGGTAGGTGATGACGCCGACCTTCACATCGTTGCGGTCCGGCAGGCCGAGGTGTTCCTTCGGCGTGACATAGCAGAGCATGGACGTGCCGAACCAGCCGATCATGGCGGCGCCGATGCCGGAGGTGATGTGGTCATAGCCAGGGGCGATGTCGGTGACGAGGGGGCCGAGCGTGTAGAAGGGCGCCTCGCCGCAGAGGGCGAGCTGCTTGTCCATGTTGATCTTGATCTTGTGCATCGGCACGTGGCCGGGGCCTTCGATCATCACCTGGCAGCCGCGCGCATGGGCGATCTTCGTCAGTTCGCCGAGGGTTTCGAGTTCGGCGAACTGGGCGGCGTCGTTGGCGTCGGCGATGGCGCCGGGGCGAAGGCCATCGCCGAGGGAGAAGGAGACATCATAGCTGCGCATGATGTCGCAGATCTCGCCGAAATGTTCGTACAGGAACGATTCCCTGTGATGCGCGAGCATCCATTTCGCCATGATCGAGCCGCCGCGCGAGACGATGCCGCAGACACGCTTGGCGGTGAGGTGGATATAGGCGAGGCGGACGCCGGCATGGATGGTGAAATAGTCGACGCCTTGCTCCGCCTGCTCGATGAGCGTGTCGCGGAAGACTTCCCAGGTGAGGTCCTCGGCGACGCCGTTGACCTTTTCCAGCGCCTGGTAGATCGGCACGGTGCCGATGGGGACGGGCGAGTTGCGCAGGATCCATTCGCGGGTGTTGTGGATGTTGCGGCCCGTCGAGAGGTCCATCACGTTGTCGGCGCCCCAGCGGATCGCCCAGACCATTTTCTCGACTTCTTCCTCGATGGAGGAGGCGACGGCGGAGTTGCCGATATTGGCGTTGATCTTGACGAGGAAGTTGCGGCCGATGATCTGCGGCTC
>JBGSVY010000149.1:0-3752 GCA_041752715.1 Hyphomonas sp. | reverse complement strand
GGCTGAGTCGCGCGCCCGTCCCTGCGCCGCTGCAGTCAGCGGCATCAGGCATAGCGATACGGCGAGGACGGCACGCAACATGGGACCGACGTTTGCGGCGGCGGGCCGATTTGGCAAGAGGAACCTTGCAGATACGCCCGTCCGGCGGCAAAGGCAGGCGCATGACCGACGATTTCAATCGCCACCAGACGACCGAACTTCCCCCCGGCTATGCTCAGCTCGCCTGGCACCGCGGCTTCGGCCGGCAGATCGGCCCGCTGTTCGAGAAACGCGGCGATGACGGCGTGCTGGTGCGCGCCTTCCGGGTCGAGGAATACCATACCAACGGAATGCAGAATGCCCATGGCGGCATGATGATGAGCTTCGCTGACATGGCCTGGGGCGGCGCCGTCGAACGCGATGACGATACCTGGTGGGTCACCGTCCGGCTCGTCTGCGACTTCCTCGCAGGCGCGCCGATGGGCAGCTTCGTCGAAGGCAAGGGCGCCGTGGTCGGCCGTCAGGACGACATCTTTACCGTCGAAGGCCGCATCTGGTCGGGCGAGAAGACCCTGATGCGCGGCACCGGCATCTTCAAGGTCATCGAGCGCCGCGACGGGAGCTGATCGGCCCTACGTCCCGTGCACCTTTTCCTCCGCGCTCGTCTTCCACAGCGAGAACAGGATCGCCCCGCCGAGCAGCGTGACCGTCGCCAGAAGCGACCATTGCGGCTCGAGATAGGGCACGAGGCCCAGCTGCTTGTAGAGCAGAAAGTTCCAGAAGATCTTGAGGCCGATCAGCACCAGCACCAGCGACAGGCCGTATTTCAGATACTTGAACCGCTCCATCGCGGCCGACAGCATGAAGTACATCGAGCGCAGGCCCAGGATGGCGAAGATGTTCGACGTATAGACGATGAACGGGTCGCGCGTGACCGCAAAGATCGCCGGCACCGAATCCACCGCGAAGATGATGTCGACCGTCTCGACCATGATCAGGCAGAGCAGCAGCGGCGTTGCCCAAAGCACCAGCTTTCCAGAAACCGGGTGAGGTTTGCGCACGAGGAAGTTGTGGTTCTCGATCGTGTCGGTCACGCGGATGCGCTTCTTCAGGAACCTCAGCACGCGGTTGTTGCTGAGGTCCATCTCGTCATCATCGCCGCCGCCCGAGAGCAGCATCTTGGCGCCGGTGAACACGAGGAAGGCGGCGAAGAAATAGAGCACCCAGGTGAACTCATTCACCACGGCTGCTCCCAGTGAGATGAAGATGCCCCGGAACACGATGGCACCGATGATGCCCCAGAACAGCACCCGGTGCTGGTATTCCCTCGGCACGGCGAAGAAGGTGAACACGAGGCCGATGACGAAGATATTGTCGAACGCGAGCGCTGTTTCGAGCAGGTAGCCTGTCGCGAACTGGATCGCCGCCTGGACGTTGAGGTTCTCGGGGTCGTTGTAAAATTGTGGGTCGGGCTCGTAATAGTAGAAGATGTAAGCGCCGAAGGCGACCGCGAGCGAGGCGAAACTCGCCCACATGATCGCGCTCTTCCTGGGCGAGACGACCTCGTCCTTCGTGTTGAGCAAGCCAAGATCGACCCAAAGAAGGAAGCCGATAAAGGACAGGAAGGCGAACCATAGCCATAGCGGCTGTGACGCGTACTCGACGGTCAGGAATTCGGGCATGGAGAGGCAAAGGTCCGGAAAGGTGCGCCGCGTCAGCGCTATATCCGTGAGGGATCCGACATCGTATCTGCCGCCGCAGATACCAGAGGGGCCCGGTTCCAGTTCAGTGCGCGGACAAATAGTGACTCGGCGGCGGCCGTCAAGCGGCGGTTGGCAGAACAAGCGTCACAAGGCCCGCCAGCGCGCAGGCGATCACGACGAGCACGATGTTGGCCCTGAACCGGATCAGGGCAAGGGCGGCGGCAACGGCGATCAGCGCGGCGAAGGGATCAAACTCACCCGCTGGAAACAGCACAGCCAGCCCGAAGACGACCGCGATCTTGGCGATGATCCCGAACACCGCCGCCGTGATGGCCTTCAGGCTTCCTGCGGCAAACCGGCTGCTGCGCAGCGCTTCCGAAAACGGCGCCCCGGCAAAGATCCAGACGAAGGACGGCGCAAAGGTGCACCAGCTCGCCATCAGGGCGGCGAGCGCCGCGAGGGCCAGCCCGCCGCCGTCCGCCTGCCAGCCGGCCATGAAGCCGACGAACTGATTGACCAGTACCAGCGGCCCCGGCGTCGTCTCGGCGAGGCCGAGGCCATCGATCATCTGTGGCGCCGTGAGCCAGCCTTCTGCCTCCACCGCCTGCTGCTCCAGGTAGGCGAGCACTGTATAGGCCCCGCCGAAGGTGACGAGCGCCAGCTTCGAGAACAACAGGCCCACTCGCGTCAGCACATGGTCCGGCCCGAGCATCACGAAGGCCACCGCCACCGGCGCGAACCAGACCGCCGCCCAGCCGAGCGCTGTGGCAAAGGCTTTAGCTGCCTTGGGGGCAGCCAGTGTTTTATCCGGGCTCGGAACCGGCGCTGACGAAAAACTCCGCGCAAGGCCAATCGCCGCCGCCGCTGCGATCACTAGCGGAAACGGAAGCGCAAACAGGAACAGGCCGAGGAAGGCGAGCAGGGCCAGCGCCATATCGCCCACCGTGTCCAGCGCCCGCTTGCCGACTTTCCAGAGCGCTTCGAGAATGAAGCCGATCACCGCCGCCTTGATGCCATAGAAGAGCGCCGCGACAATCGGCGTCGTCCCCAGCGTCGCATAGAGCCAAGTCAGGGCGAACACGATTGCCGCGCCCGGCAGCACGAACAGAAGGCCGGCGATCACCCCGCCCCAGACCCCGTGCAACCGCCAGCCGGCATAGGTCGCCAGTTGCTGCGCCTCTGGCCCGGGCAGAAGCATGCAATAGTTCAGGGCGTGCAGGTATTCTTCTTCGCCGAGCCATTTCTTCTCGTCGACAAAAATCCGGTGCATCAGCGCAATCTGCCCTGCTGGGCCACCAAAACCGAGGCAGCCGATGCGGAAGCTGGCGGCCGTGAGGTCGGCGAGGGAGGGGGGCTTGGTTATCATGGTCAAATCTCCACACGTCGGCCAAAGGCGATCGAGTGGGGCTTGGGCGCGCAAGCCCGTCCGGGCGCCCACGAAGCCCGTTGCGATGGGGTTAGCGGAGTTGAGTTCACCGGAAAAGGTATCCGTGGCCCATAAACCGGCCGTTCATTTCCGGTCACCCCGGCGAAAGCCGGGGCCCCGATTGGCGGGGGATGGCTTGCGGGGCGCTCTGGGTTCCGGCTTTCGCCGGAATGAGCGGTTAATCGGAGATCGCTGTATCGAGCGCCCCGCCCTTGCTCCGGCCATCCCCCGGCGCTAGGTGCGGGGCGAACCAGTTCCACAGGCCCAGCCCATGACCGATGCCCCCCTTTCCGGCAAGGATCTTGCCCGCAAGCCGCGCGGCTTTCCCGACAGGCGGGAAGGGCTGATCCAAGCCCAGGCCCGGCTCGTGGAAACGGTCACCGGCGTCTACCGCCAGTGGGGCTTCGAGGCGCTGGAAACCAGCGCGTTCGAGTATGCCGACGCGCTCGGCAAGTTCCTGCCCGACGATGACCGGCCGAACGCCGGGGTCTTCGCGATCCAGGATGATGACGAACAGTGGATGGCACTGCGCTATGACCTGACCGCGCCGCTCGCTCGCTTCGTGGCCGAGGCCGGCCAGTCGCTGGGACGCCCGTTCCGGCGCTATGCGGCGGGCCCGGTTTGGCGCAACGAGAAACCCGGCC
>JBGSVY010000148.1:0-3398 GCA_041752715.1 Hyphomonas sp. | reverse complement strand
GGCCGCCCCGTGCGCCTGACCGGCGAGGCACATCCCGGCGGATTGCGTCTTCTGATCTGCGCGGACAATGACGCCCGGCAATCGCTCGCCGCCCTCGAAACCGCGCGCGATGAGGCGGCGGCGAAGCTGCAGGAACGCACCGCATTCTTTGCTGCGCTTGGCCACGACCTGAAAACGCCCCTCAACGCCATCCTCGGCTATTCCGACATCATGCGCGCCGAACTGCGGGGGCCGATGCCGGAAGCCTATGCCGACTATCCGGGCATCATCCACGAAAGCGGTATGGACCTGCTTCTGCTGGTCGATGACATCCTCGATCTCGCCAAGGCCGATGCCGGCCGCCACCGTCTCGAGCTAGAACCGGTCAACCTCACCGCGTCCGCCGAGTCCGTCATCCGCCAGATGGAAGGCCAGGCCGACCGCCTTGGCATCAAGCTGCGCCTGCGGGCGCAAGCCGATGTCTGGGCCGAAGCCGATGCCCGCGCCGTGCGCCAGATCTGGCAGAACCTCGTGTCGAACGCGATCAAGTATTCCCGCGACGGCGGCGTCGTAATCCTCGATACACGCCTGGAGCCGGGCGCGGCCCAGCTCAGCGTCACCGATCGCGGCGCCGGCATCGCCGAGGACGACCTGCGCACCATCACCGAGCCGTTCACGCAGGGCCAGAGCGCACGGCCCGGCACTGGCCTCGGCCTCGCTGTCGTGCGCCGCTTTGCCGAACTGCACGGCGGCGAGATCCGCATCCGCTCCAAGCTCGGACGCGGTACCCGCGTCGAGATCACCCTACCGCCTGCCAACCCCGCCGACATCGTTCCGCTGGAAGACGCGGCAGAATGATGAGCCCGGCTCACCCCTGATGGACCGTCTCCCCACCCGCCTTTGGATCGACGCGCTTGTGCGGCGCGCGCAGCTTGGCGGTGCGTCAGCCTTCATCGTGCAGCACGGAGATGAGAACCGCGGCGACGTGCTCGTGAAGGTCGCGCGGCTCGATGGCACCGCCCGCGCATTCGTCCCGCGTGTCTCGATCGAGGGCGTAAGGGTCTTCACCGATCTTGCGGCGCAAGGCATCGGCCCGGCAGAGCCGGACGTCGACATCTATATCCGCCGCGCCCGTGCGCGCGATCGCGACCTCTGGGTCGTCGAAATCGAGGACAGAGACGGCCGGAATTTCCTGGCCGAACCCGTCGAATAGGGCTTTCCCTTAGTGCCTTCTTAACCAGCACGCTGCAACTTGCCGCTCACGGAGCCAGCAACAGGGGCGGGCGGGCAATGTTGTTTCTTTTCAACGATACGATCACCGAAATCGACGCACCGGAGATACACCTTCTGCGCCGGGCGAGTTATCTCGGCTGCGATGATCCGCACGGCCTGCGCGCACGCGATGCGATCGCGCTCGCGACGGCTGCGGTTTCGGCTTGCCTCGCTGATGGACGCCTGCCGGGCGCTGCGCTGATTGCCGATCTCGCCGCCCTGATCATTTCGAAGACGGGCGCGAACGCCGCTCTCTTTCCCATTCACGGCACAACGGCCAGCGAGCCGCGCCTGACAATCCTGCCCGAGACAATCCTCGAAGCCCTGCGCGACCAGATCGCGCTTGAAGGCACCTTGCCCGACATGCGAGCGATCTGGCCTCTGGCCGCCTGAGCTAGTCCACAATCAACGGTGCGCGCGTCACGACGCGCAGGCCATTGGCGCCCTCGACCACGTATCGCACATCATATGTGCCCGCTTGCGCCGGGGCCGTAAGCGCGGCGGGCGAACCATAGCGCGCATAGGCATAATCGGTCTGGCCCGAAACAGAGTCTGAACCGGCTGCGATGATGTCGATATAGTCGCCCTCATGCCCAGGCCCGGTCCAGGCAACCGCCAGCGGCGCGCCGCTCGCCACCCGCGGCGGAAAATCGAGTGTTGCGACAGCCGGATCAACCCGCAACGGCACAACCGCCTTCACGCTTCGCCCTTCCGGACCCTCCAGCACATAGCGCAGATCGTAGAGACCGGGATCGCCGGGCAACTTGATCGTCACCGGGCTGCCGCCAACGAGATAGGCGTAGGACAACTCGCCCGAGGTGGCTGTCACGCCGCGCGGCACGACGTCGATATAGTCGCTCTGCCCGCCGGGACCGGTCCAGGCCACTGCGATCCGGTCACCCGCACTCGCCGATGTGTGGGCTGGCGACAGGCTGACGGCCACATCGCTCACCGAGAGGGCGGCTGTCGCCAGCACGCGCCGCCCGCCGGGGGCCTCAAGCACATACCGCACATCATACGTGCCGGGTTCACTCGGCAGGCGCAGCGTCGCGGGGTTGCCGGCGCGCGTGTAGGCGTAGGTGATCTCGCCGCGCGTATCGCAGTATCCGCTTGGCACGATGTCAATGTAATCGCCCGGGGCTGCGGGCCCTGACCAATCGACCTCGAGCGTCTCGCCGACCGCCGCGAAAGGTGGCATTGCGAGTCGCGCGATGCCCGGCCTGACCGTCAGAGGCAATGTCTTCAGCACACGGCGTTTACCGGATTCCGACATGACGTATCGGATGGTATGGTCCCCGGGGTCCGAGGGCGCGCGCAAGCGGACCGGATTGCCTGTTGCTGTGAAGGCAGACGAAATCTCCCCCGTGGTGCGGGTGTCGCCGCGCTTGACCAGGTCGATATAATCGCTGTCACCATCCGGGCCGCGCCATGTCACATCGAACGCAGCGCCGGCACCAACTGCGGCGGGGGCAGCGAGGGCAGACTCCGCCTCCGTCACGGTCAGCGATGCGGCGGCGAGCGTCTGCCGGCCGTTTGGCCCGAGCCAGATATAACGCAAGACATACTCGCCCGGCACGGCGGGTGCGCGCATGGTGACCGGGCCGGATCTGCCTGCATAGGCATAGGTGAGTTCACCCGACATCGCCTCATGGCCCGGTGGGACAAGATCGATATAGTCGGATGGACCGCCCGGACCTGTCCAGGACACCTTGAAGGGTGCTCCGATTTCGGCGGTCTCCGGCGCGGTGATCCTGGCCGTCGCGGTCGCGGCCTCCGCAGGGCTGGCCTCGGCTGCCGTGGCAAGTCTCTCGAGCGCGCTCGACAGCGCGCTGGCCGTCGCTGCGCTGACATACTGCCCGCCGGTCTGCTCGGCGAGGCAGGAGACCTGGCGGCCTTCTTCCGCGCTGAGGTCGAGGCCGATGATGTGCACCGTTTGCGGGGTCGTGCGGGCGGCGAGGTCTGCGCCGGCTGCGCAGGGGTTGGCGCCGCAACTCTCGATGCCGTCAGTCAGGAGGATAATGGGTGCGGACATCTTCGCTTGCGCCAGGGCCTCCGCCGCGGCGTCCACGGCGTCCGTGAGGGGGGTGGTTCCGCGCGGATCGAGGAGATCCACGGCGTCAGCCAGCAGCGCTTCCGCGCCGGGCGGC
>JBGSVY010000147.1:0-37639 GCA_041752715.1 Hyphomonas sp. | reverse complement strand
GCAGGTCTTCCAGGTGGGTGAGATTGACAGAGCCCTCGGCCCAGTTGGTGCGTGACTGCCAGCCGCGCGCCGTGTTCAGCGGCAGCATGCGGGCCCGGCCAGCGCGCAGGGGACGGGTGAGGTCACCGAAATGATCCGTGTACCGCGCGAAGGGTTTCAGCAACCGGTGGCCGGCATGGAGGAGGGGCGTGTCATGGTTGCCGGGGACGACGATGGACGGAAGACGCTGCGCATCCACCCAGTCCCGCGCGCCGCGAAATTCCTCGCGCGAGCCGCGCTGGGTGAGGTCTCCGCTGACGACGAGGGCGGCGCCCTGCTGCTGGCGGATGGAGTCTGTTGCGGCTTCCAGCAAGGCTTCGCTGGTGGCACCGATATGGATGTCTGCGACGTGGATTAACTTCATGAGACCGGCTTGGCGCGGATGACCCGGGCCGAATTGGGCACGAGGCGAAATTCGCAGATCGCCGGAAGCTCGAAGGGCTCGCCGTCGATCGTGGCGGGGATGGGGTCGCCGTGGATGTCTTCGAGCGTAACGGTGCTGGCGGTCTCGACGGTGACATCATCGGCGTCGCGCCAGCCTTTCACGAGCGACTGGATTCCAACGCTGAGAAGGTCCAGCTGCGAGCCGGGGTCGATGGCCGCCACGTCGAAGCGGGGGCGGCGATCACCGGCGAGGACGACGGCGCCGGCAGTGGCGAGCGTCTTGACGGTGAGCGCGCCGACGCGGGAGCGGAAATCGAGCCGCGTTTCCATGTCGAACACTTCATTCCGGGCGGCGGCGCCGATGGCCTCGAGAATGGCGCCTTTGCGTACGAGTTCGCGGCTCTCGCTGAGCGTGGTGATGCGGCCGGCCATGACGGCAACATAAAAGCGGTGGCCTTCGATCTCGCCGGCGGCCCAGGGGACGATGTCCGGATCCGTGAGGGCGGAGGTGAGGATATCCTGCCACTCGGTGCGGTCGTAGTGGAGGCGGTGGTGCAGCATGTTCATGGTGCCGCCAGGCAGGGCGAGAACGGGCGGGCCATCCGGGCCGGCGATGCTCATGGCGCAGTTGACGCTGCCATCACCGCCCCAGGCGATGAGGTAGTCCGGATTCCGATCGAGGGCGCGGCGCACAGTGTCCTTCAGATCGCCGTCGCCGAAAGGCACGACTTCACCGTCATAGCCGAGGTCGGACAGGGCCTTTGCGAGCAGCGGTTCGGCATCCTCGGGGACAGAACCGGAGTTCAGGTTCACCAAGGCCAGGATCTTCTTCATGCGCGCTCCGCAAACGTGGCTCTGACAGCCCGGGACGGGTTGCCAGTGATCTAGGCGGAGCCAACTGAATTTCAATCAAGGTCCCGCGGCTGCACCAACGCGCAACGGAGCCATTGGTTACATCGCGGACTGCAATTTCTGATCAAGCAGACCGAAGGGTCAGCCGGCGTCGGAGGCGGCGAGGGAGAGGCGATGTTTGCTGATCTGCCGGTCCAGAAGCGGCCGGCCGGCGGGGGTGGCCGCGGCTGCCAGGATCAGGGCGTAGCCGAGTGAGGCGGAGGGCAGGAGTTCGCGCGTGGGCAACGTGCCCATCGCCCAGCTGAGCATGATGCCGTTGCCGAGATGGGAGAGGGTGCGTTCCAGGATTTCGACCGGCATGTCCGTGCGCAGGAGGCCTTCTTCCTGCGCGCAGGTGAGCAGCCAGCGCCAGGCGGCGCGGGTCTGTTCCTGACGCTCGGGCGTAGCGAGGCCGGTATTGTCTTCGCCATTGGTGTCGAGCAGCGCTTTCCAGAGCGGGCGGTAAAAGTCCGGGTCCTGAATGAAATAGCCGGCGCCGAGGGCGTGGGCTTCGAAGATGCGGTCAATGGCGTTGTCGACCTTCAGGGAATTGAAGCGGTGGAGGAAGTCGCGCTCGTCTTCGAGCACGGCCATGACGACGGCGCGCTTCGAGCCGAAGAGATTGTAGGGCGTGGCGACGCTGACTTCGGCGCGCTGGGCAATCATCCGCATCGAGAGGTTTGTGTCACCGGTCTCGCGGATGAGATCGCGCGCGGCGCGCACAATCTTCAGGCGGCGGTCGGCTTTGGCCTGTTCGCGCCGGCCGACATCGGTGAGGGTTACCGGATCGGTCATGCGGCGAGCCGGGTTTCTTGGGACGCGGTGATCAGGTCGGCGGTGTAATCAAGTTTGAGGGCCTGCATCATTTCCTGACGCTCGGGGCCGGCGCTCGGCGGATAGGCGGCGGCGTTGAGTTTCTTGCCGCGGGCCCAGTAGTAGAGGACCGTGGCGAGATTGTTCGGCTTGCCGAGCCATTTGTCCGGATGTTCCAGCATGTGGAAGCCGCGCATGGCCTCGCGCAGGAGGCGCACATCGGAGCGGACCGCGATGCGGATGCCGTCATCGACGAAGCTCTGCATGAGCTTGGCTTTAAGCTTCGGCTTGAAGCCGGGCGTGAGCGTTTCGCGGGCGCGCTTGATGGCGGAGCGGTCCTGACGGCGCTGGGTGAGATAGAAGGGGCGCAGTTCGGCTTCGAGGCGCTGGTGGAGCAGGATGGCGCGCTGAGTGGGATCGCTGGTTTCGTCCAGTGTCAGGCGAAGCTGCTGGGCGCCGACTGCGGCGAAAGAGCAGCCGCGGCCATAGAGCGGATTGGTGCGGATCAGCGTGTCGCCGAGAGCGAAGTAGCCGCGCGTGGCGGGCTTGCCGTCGATCACGAGATCGCGCCAGCGGCTGACGAGGTCGCCCATGCCGAACACCTTGCTGGTCGGCTCGGACCGTGTGCTGTTCGTCCACGGATGAAGGCCGGGCAGGTTCAGGGTGATCTGGTGGAAAATTTCAGGATTGAGGATCGACTTGCGCAGTTCGAGTTCGACTTCCGGCAGGGCGATGGTGATGGAGAAATTGCCATTGTCGCCCGGGAAGACGCCGTATTTCAGGTAACCAAGGTCGCCGCTGGCGGGCGGGTGCTCATTGCGGTCCGGCTCCTGCTGGCCCGGTTTCAGGCGGTAGTGCTTGGTGAAATAGAGGATGCCGGCATCCTCCTTTTCTTCGCGGACATTGGCGCCTTCCTCGACGAGCTGGTCGAAGGTGAAGCCGCTCTTGCCGGTGGTGTCGACGATAACATCGGCGGTGAGGGTGATCTCGGCGCCGTCTTGCTCACCGGTCACGCCGGTAACGTTGATGACGCCGTCAGCCGCCTTGGACGTGACCAGGCGGCGGACGAGGACGCCGGAACGGATTGCGACGTTGCCGAGTGTTTCGACATAGCGGCGCATGGCGAATTCGAGCGTCGTGCGGCGGCTGGTGATGAAGGTCAGCTCCTCATCCTGCGCCTGCGGCTTGTAGCTCGCCTGTTGCGGCGGTGTCAGCATGTTGTCGAACGTCAGTTCGCGAACCCCGAGCGCCTTTAACTGCTCAAGCAAGCGGGGATGCTCGGCCTTCATGATGGTGCGAAGGCGCGCGAGGAAGGCATGGCTCTGGCGAACGTGGCCCACCCCCGTCCGGCGCCAATCCACGAAAAGCTGGTCGGGATTATCATTCTCGATTGGGCCGTCGCGCTCAAGCAAGGTGATCGGGCGGCCGCTCGGCGCCAGCATTAGTGCTGTGCAGAGCCCGCCGATCCCGGCGCCAATGACGATGACAGTTTCAGTGGTGGACATGGTCTTCGCCGTTCAATAGATCTGTTTGAGGAAATCCAGTATGGCGTCGTTGACAGCCTCCGGCGCTTCTTGCTGCGTCCAGTGGCCGATGCCGGGGATCATCTTGTTGATCCGCAGGTCCTTGACGAAGTGGGGCATCATTTCGATGGCGGCGGCTGCCATCATGACGACGCCATCATGTGTTCCGGCAACGAACATTGCGGGTTGCCGGATCTCGGTGGGCGCGCCTTCTGTCTGCTGCCAGTAGAGGTCGTGGTTGCGATAGTAATTGAGCGGCCCGCGCATGCCGGAAGCGGCAAACTCGTCGGCGTAGAAGTCGAGATCTGCTTCGCTGAGCCAGGGGGGCAGATGCTCGGGTTCCGGCAGGCCGGAGAGCAGGTTGTCCTTGTCCGTCTTGGGGGGCAGCTTTGTCAGGTCGGTCTCCCCGCCTGCCATCAGCAGGAAGGTGCGCAGCGACTTGCGGATGTCGGCTTCGAACTCGGCTTCAGCAACACCGGGTTCCTGGAAGTAGAGCTGGTAGAAAAACTGGCCCTTGAACATCTCCCGCAACATCGGCATCGGCTGAACGGGCGAACGCGGCATGAAGGGCACGGAGAGGCCGCCCACCGCGGTCACGATATCGGGATGGAAGAGGGCCGTCGCCCAGGCAGTCGGAGCCCCCCAGTCATGCCCGATGACGATGGCGGTCTTGTAGCCGAGGGCAGGGATGAGGCCGATGATGTCCTTGACGATCTCGGTTTGGCAATAGGCGGCAATCTCGTGCGGCTTGTCGCTCTTGCCATAACCGCGCATGTCGGGCGCGACGACATGGTAGCCAGCCGCAGCGAGCGGCGCGAACTGATGCCGCCACGAATACCACGATTCCGGGAAGCCATGCAGAAGCAGGACGAGCGGACCCGTTCCTGCTTCGGCGATGTTCAGCGCGATGCCGTTCGTCGCGACCCGGCGCTGCGTGACGCCCGGCCAGCTCATGCCGCTACCAGAGGCCGTGCGCCGTGGGCTTCGCCGGGCAGCACGACGCCGCGGGTTTCCTGGTAGCCGCCGTCAGCGGTCCACGCGACGCCGCCACCGACGATCACGGTGTCGATGCCGCGGGCATCGCGCACATACCGGCTGCCATCGCCCGGCACATCCTGCACGTATTCCTCGTCGCCGCGATCGATCGTCAACGGATCAAAGATGACGATGTCAGCAACGAAGCCTTCCTGCAGGCGTCCGCGCTCGGGAATGCCCCAGATGTCCGCAGTATCGGCCGTGATCTTCTTGACGGCGGTTTCGATGCTCATGGCGTTCAGGTCACGGACGAAATGGGCAAATAGGTAGCCGGTGTCACCGTATGTGGAGAAGGACAGGATGTGGGCACCGCCATCGCTCGCGCCGATATGGACGTTCGGATGACTGAGGAGGGCGCTGACCTTGTCGTCGAGATTGTGGCCCATGTTGGCGGCGAGGAAGTGGGCGTCGAGGTTCTCCTCGACTGACAGGTCGATCATTGCATCAATCGGCGTCGTGCCGCGCGCGGTCGCGATGTCGCCGAGTGTCTTGCCGACATATTTGCGGTTCGCTTCGGTCTGGACGTGGCGCAGGCGCAGATTGGGCCAGAGCGCCGTGTAAGCGGCACCTTCTGCAATCAACGCGGCGCGGCTTGTTGGCTCAGTGAGGGCGGCGATGACCTCTTCCGGCGATCCGAAGCGCATCAGGCGATACCAGCCGGGCAGGCGGAAGAAGAGCAAGCTGGGCACCGCGAGGCAGAAGCTGATATCGATCGGGCGTGTCTGGACCTGCGGCCAGACGCGGGCGCCGCGGGCAAACTGCTCGTCGACCCGCCGCATCACGCGGTCGACCGCATCAAGGTTGTCGGCATTGACGAAAAGCGGAGAGAACGTCGTCGGGATCGAATGCTTTAGCGACAGGTCCGCCAACTGATCAAGCCGCGCAATGGTCAGGTCGGCGTCGTAGAATTCGGGCACGATCTGCAGGACGCGGCCATATTCGCCGAGGACGCTGGCAAGCGCATCAATTTCGTCCGGGCACGCATACCGGCTTGGCACGGGCTGCAGCCGCTCATCCATATCGATATAGCTCGTCGAAAGGCCAACAGCGCCGGCATCGAGGCACTCGCGCAGGAGGCCCTGCATGCCTTCGATTTCTTCTGGCGTTGCGGTGCGTTCCATGGCGGCATCGCCCATCACCCAGAGGCGGATGACGCTATGGCCGACGAGCGGGGCGACGTTGATCGCGAGACCCTTGCGGATGCGCGTGATGTATTCCGCGAACGTTTCCCAGTCCCACACCACGCCTTCCTTGAAAGCCTTCAGCGGCATTTCTTCGATCTGGTTGAACATGCCGACCAGTTTGGTGCGGTATTCGGCGCGCAGGGGGGCGAGCGACAGGGAGCAGTTGCCGGGCACGATGGTCGTCACGCCGTGCGAGAGGGCGGGCTTGGCGCAACCATCCCAGAGCAGCTGGGCATCAAAATGCGTGTGCGGATCGATGAAGCCCGGGGCAACGACGTTTCCGGCCGCATCGATTTCCTTGTGGCCCTTGCCGAGATGCTTGCCAATCTTCGCAATGCGGCCTGCCGAGATGCCGATATCGGCCATGAAGGCTGGATGGCCCGTCCCATCGACTACCCGTCCGTTGCGGATCACGAGATCATACATAGCAGTTTCCTCCGTTGTGTTCTTTTCTCAGGGTTTGGCATATCGGCCGGACGAAGCCACAAGGGCATCGCGGACGTGTTCCCATCCGGCGCCGATCAGGTCAGCCGGGCTGGCGGCGCCGCGCGAGGCCATCAGGCTCTGTGCAGCATGATCATCAAGCGTCACGAGCGAGCGGCCGCCATTTGTATACGTCAGGGTGACGACCAGCTCAGCCTCGCCATCATGCGCGGCGGCAATCCGGATATCGGTGATCGTCGCCCCGGTCATGGTCAGGCGAGGGGGGCTTCAATGAAAATGACGTCGCTTGGCAGGATGGGATTGGTGCCGCGCATGCTGCCGGCAGCGCCTGCGGCCCGCATGAAGACGTGGAGGTTCCAGCTTTGCAGGCTGGCGACCGCGCCGGCTTCCGGGACGGCGGGGAGTTCCCGGGCCGCGATCGTCTGCCAGGTATCGCCCGGATGCGGCAGGATCGATTTGCGCACGCGTGAAAGTTCGGCGGTTTTCATGTCCATACTCCCTCACTCGAGAAAATTAGAACATGTTTCAAAAATATCCGCAAGAAGTGCGCAGGGGGTGGGCCCGCATGACCTTGCGACAAGTGCGATGCGTCGATACCCGCGGAAGCCTCAGTCGTCGAACGTCGCGATCACGGGCACATGGTCGGACGGCTTTTCAAGGCCCCGCGCCTTGCGGAAGATCTCGGCGGCGGTCAGGCGGTCGGTTGCCTGTGGCGAACAGAGTATATGGTCGATGCGAATCCCATGATCCTTCTGGAAGGCTTGATAGTCCCAGAAGGTGTACTGGTGTGCCCGGCCATCGCAGGCCTCGATGGCGTCCGTCAGGCCGAGATGCCGAAGGCGGCGCAACGCCGCGCGCGATTCCGGCAAGCCCAGCGCATCCTGGGCCCAGACGGTGTCATCCCAGCAATCGTCCGGCGTCGGGATCACATTATAGTCCCCGCAAAGCACTGTCGCTTCTTCGGTTGCGAGCAATTGGCGCGCATGCGCCTCGAGCTTTGCCATCCAGTCCAGTTTGTAATCATACATCTTGCCCGGCACTGGATTGCCGTTGGGAAGGTACAGGCCGCCCACCCGGATCGGGCTTTCGCACATCACGAGGGCCTCGATGTACCGCGCCTGGTCGCCCTCAAGGCCGGGCAGGTCGCGGGAGATGTCCTCCAGCCGGTGCTTCGACAGGATTGCGACGCCGTTATAGGTTTTCTGGCCATGGACGGCGCAGGTCCAGCCCATGTCTTCCAGTTCCATATAAGGAAACGCATCCGTCTCGCATTTCAGTTCCTGCAGGCAGACCACGTCTGCAGCAATGGAACCGAGCACCTCCAGCACGGTCGGCAGGCGCGCCTTGATCGAGTTGACGTTCCATGTGGCGATACGCATGCGGCGTCCTTTAGCAGCTTCGCCCCATTGTTCCAGCCGCATGCGGGCCCTATAGTGCCGCAAATCATCAGGAGTGAGCGCATGGCGCCCGGTTGGATGCAGATTTTATTGGTCGTGGTCGTCGCGCTCCTCGTGTTCGGCGGACGTGGTCGGATTTCGTCCATCATGGGCGACATGGCCAAGGGCATCGGCGCTTTCCGCAAGGGCCTGAAAGATGAAGAGACAAAGCCTGTCGAGAAGGATGACCTTTTGAACGTCACGCCAAAAAAGGCCGACGAGTCGAAAACACGGTCCTGACCGAGGCTCAGGGAGGGCGCTTTCCATGCTGCCCGGTATAGGTTTTTCCGAGCTTGTTCTGATCGCCCTCGCGGCGCTGATCATCATTGGTCCGAAGGACCTTCCGATGATGATGCGCAAGATCGGACAATTCGTCGGCAAGGGGCGCCGGATCGCGGCTGAGTTCCAGGCGGCCTTTGACGATATCGCCCGGCAGAGCGAGCTCGACGAACTCAAGAAGGAAATCGAGGACCTCAAGCGCAGCAACCTGATGACCCAGGCGCAGAAGGACCTTTCCGACGCCGAAGCCGATATCAATGCCGCCGTGATGCGCCAGACCGGCGAGGAAAAGGCGTGACATCTGCTCCGCCAGCCGACGAGCAGCCCGAGATCGTGCCCGATGAGGTGGAGTCGAGCCGTGCGCCGCTGCTGGAACACCTGAACGAACTGCGTAGCCGCCTTATCAAGACGCTGCTGGCGCTGGCTGTCACGACGATCGCCTGCTTCTTTTTTGCAGAGACAATCTACGAATTCCTCATGGCGCCATTTGTGAGGGTCGCAAGCGACCTGCGTGGCGAGGCGCTTGGGTTCCAGGCGACCGGCGTCATGGAGATCTTCTTCGCAAAGTTGAAAGTGGCCGTGTTCGCCGGGCTTTTTGCGGCCTTTCCCGTCATCGCCTGGCAGGTTTACGCGTTTGTGGCGCCAGGCCTTTACAAGTCCGAACGGGGGGCGTTCTGGCCGTTCCTCGTCATCGCGCCGATCCTGTTCGCGCTCGGGGCGGCTTTCGTCTACCTGCTGATGTTGCCGATGCTGGCGAATTTCGCGGTCGGGCAGGAGACCCTCGATGGCGGGATAACGACCATCGAGTTGCGGCCGCGCGTTTCGGAATATCTCAGTCTCGTTATGGCGCTCATGCTGGCCTTCGGCATCTCGTTCCAGTTGCCTGTCATCCTCACACTGCTTGCCAAAATTGGACTCGTCGACGCCCAAATGTTGGGGACGGGGCGCAAGTATGCGCTCGTTGGCATTCTTGCCTTTGCCGCTGTTTTCACGCCGCCGGACCCGTTTTCGCAGCTCCTGCTGGCGGGCCCGGTCTATCTTTTGTATGAAATTTCAATCCTCTGCGTGAAAATCATCGAGAAGCGGGCGGCTGTGTCCGAGGCGGCAGCTACTGCTGAATAATCGCTGAGCGTTGTGGTTGCATTTTTCTTGCAAGTGCTGTTGCTGGCCACGAACGAAAAACTCGAAATGTGGCGGGGAGCTGCACCGTGTCGCGCGTCAAAAGCGTCCTGCTGGTTGACTTTGACAATATCTATGGCGCGGCCGGCGAAGACTTCGCCACGTCTATTTCCCACTGGCTGCGTTGGCTGGAAGACGGCGCCCTGTCTGCCGGCAATCGCAGGCGCCATTTCGTCAACAAGCGCGTCTACTGGAACCTGCAGTTTGATATCTACCGGCCGGCCTTCGAAGCCGCCGGGTTTGAGGCTTTCAACTGCAGGGCGCTCGCCAAGCGTAAGATCAGCGCCGGGAAAAGCTCTGCCGATATCGTGATCACCATGGATGCCATGGAGGTCGCCATGAATACGCGGGGGCTGGAGGAGCTGATCGTGCTGACCACCGACTCCGATTTCGTCCCGGTGGTGAACCGGGTTCAGAAGCCGCAATTGAGGGTCGTCACGGCCGGCAAGGAAACCGACCCGACCTATGACCTGTTCAGCCAGCATGCCGACGCCGTGATCCATATCGGTGCCCTGAAGGCGGCCTTCACTTACGAACGTGCGCCGCGCAAATGGTACAGGCTGCGCTCGCCCCCGCCCGAGATCGCGCCGGTTGCCAACCGGGAAGTGCGGGATTCGCCGCTCGTTGGCCGCCTGCTGACGGCGCTCGGGGCCGAACGGGATGCAGCCACAAGCAAGGCGTCCGGCGTTCCGCCGGAGATTGCCAAGGCTGCGGATGTGGTTGCCGAACTCGGTGGGCGCACGCCCGACCAGCCCCTCTCGCGCAACCGTATCGTGCGGGCGCTCGCGATAGTGCCCGGCTTTTCGCAATCGGCCACGTCGGGCCAGCGGCCCTGGCTCGGCGCCAAGAATTACGCCGCCATGATGCGGCGGCTCGCACAAGTGCGCGACGAGATCGAAGTGCGCCCGATGGGAAGTGGCCGGATCGAGGTGATCGTGCGGGTTCGGACGCCAGCACGCGCAGTTGCCGCCAGCGGGGCGTGAGCGTCAGTGGACAGGAGGGGGCAGGGCGGATTAGACGCTAAGGCCGTCCGTCCAGACCTCAAGGCCCCTGTTCATGTTCGATATCCGCGCGATCCGCGAGACCCCTGAAACTTTCCGCAAGGCGTGGGACCGCCGCAAGGCAGGGCTCGGTTCGGTTGTTGATGATATTCTCACACTCGATGCTGCCTGGCGCGCGGCGACGACGGCCAAGCAGGACGCCGAGAAGGCGCGCAATGACACGTCCAAACTGATCGGGCAGGCCAAGGCGAAGAAGGACGAGCCGGAAGCGGCGCGCCTTATGGCGCTGGTAGCGGAGGCCAAGGCGGCAATCGAGGCAGCGGGCGAGGAAGAAGACAAGACCCGCAAGGCGCTCGACGAGATCTTGATGGGTCTGCCGAACCTGCCGTTGGATGAAGTGCCTGACGGCGCCGACGAGCATGGCAATGTCGAACAGCACGCCTGGGAACCGAAACAGCGCCATCCGGCAGTCAACCTGCCCAAGGACCATGCTGACCTTGGCGAAGCGCTGAAAGTGCCAAGCGGTTTCGCCATGATGGACTTCGAAGCCGCCGCCCGCATGAGCGGCGCGCGGTTCGTGGCGCTGCGCGGACAGCTGGCGCGGATGGAGCGCGCGCTGGCGAACTTCATGCTAGATATTCAGACGACGGAGCATGGCTATCAGGAGACGAGCGTGCCGCTGCTCGTGCGCGATCAAGCGCTTGTGGGCACTGGGCAATTGCCGAAATTTGAAGAGGATTTGTTCCCTGTAGGGCTTCCAGTAGGTCGACTGGCGCTTTACGGGCGGTCGCTGCGTCAAATCGTTGACGAGAGCCCAGATAGTCCCGAATCAATTGTAAAAGGGACGGAATCCATCCTGGCGCAACTTGTCGATGAAGTGAGAATTCGCGGCGCTCAATCCAGCTACCTCATCCCAACCTCCGAAGTCCCGCTCACCAATCTCGTCCGTGAACAGATCCTCGATGCGGCGCAGCTGCCGCTGCGGTTCACCGCGCACACGCCCTGCTTCCGCTCCGAAGCGGGCAGTGCCGGGCGCGATACGAAGGGCATGATCCGGCAGCACCAATTCTATAAGGTCGAGCTTGTCTCGATCGTCGCGAACGAAGAAGAGGGCCTGAAGGAACTCGATCGGATGACCGCCTGCGCTGAGGGAGTTCTAAAACGACTCGAACTGCCCTTCCGCCGCATGCTGCTGTGCACCGGCGACATGGGGGCAGGGGCGCGCAAGACGTATGACCTTGAAGTGTGGCTACCCTCGCAGAACACTTACCGCGAGATTTCCTCCTGCTCCTATTGCGGCGACTTCCAGGCCCGCCGCATGGATGCGCGTTACCGGACTGACCCGAAGTCGAAGCCGGAATTCGTGCACACGCTGAACGGCTCCGGCCTCGCTGTCGGCCGCACGCTGGTGGCGGTGCTGGAGAATTACCAGAATGCTGACGGGTCGATCACGGTGCCAAAGGCGCTGGTGCCCTATATGGGCGGGGTTGAGGTGATCCGTTGAGAATCCTGCTGACGAATGATGATGGCATCAACGCGCCGGGCCTTGCTGTGTTGGAAGGCATCGCGCGGGAGATATCTGACGATATCTGGATCGCCGCGCCCGAGGAGGAGCAGTCTGGCAAGGGCCGCGCGATCTCGCTGACGCATCCGGTGCGCGTGCGCAAGGTCGGCGAGCAGGCCTGGGCGGTGGCAGGAACGCCGTCTGACGCTGTGCTGCTCGCCACACAGAACCTGATGCCGGAGCCGCCGGAACTGGTGCTGTCCGGTGTCAATCGCGGGCAGAACATCGCCGAGGATACGAGCTTTTCCGGCACCGTCGCGGCGGCCATGTTCGGCATGCAGATGGGAATCCCGTCCATTGCGCTGAGCCAGGCGCAGAATTTCCGCGAGCGCGGCTCGCTGCCCTGGGAGACCGCGCGCACGTGGGGCGCAAAGACGCTGCGCCCGCTGCTGAAGACGGGCTGGCCAGCGGACGTGGTGATCAACATCAATTTCCCGGATGTCGAGCCTGAAGACGTGCGCGGCGTGCAGGCGACACGGCAGGGCTTTCGCGACGAAACGATCATCCATACTGACCGGCGCGAAGACCTGCGCGGCAATGAGTATTTCTGGGTCGGCTATCGCGGCAAGCTGTCGAAGCCCGATGCCGGCACCGACCTCAGGGCCATCTATGAAGGCTTCATCTCGGTGTCGCCGCTGCATGTCGACCTCACCCACGACGCGTTCCTGCAGACCCTGCGTGCGACATGGCCGATTTGATCGCCGATCCGTTCCGCGCGGCGCGCCTCGTTCTCCACCTGCGCCAGGAGGGCGTCAGCGACGGCGGCGTGCTCGAGGCGATGGAGACGCTCGACCGGACGGCCTTCATAGACGACCCCGCCCTTGCGCGCCTCGCCTTCGAGGATTGTGTGCTGCCGATCCCGTGCGGGCAGGTGATCCTGCGGCCGGCGGCGACAGGCCACCTTCTGCAAGCGCTGTCGCTTGACCCGAAGCGGGCCGCCCGTGTGCTCATCGTGGGGTTCGGCTCAGGCTATTCCTCTGCGCTGGCGGCGCAGCTGTCTGCCAGCGTACACGCGGTCGAGCGGTTTCGCGGGCTGGCAGAGGCCGGCAAGGCGCGCTGCGAGCGGCTCAGTCTCGGCAACATCATGATCCGTCACGAGGACGGGTTTTTCGGTTGGCCGGAGCAAGCGCCATTCGACCGGATCCTGCTGACCGGATCGGTGACGGAGGTTCCGGAAATGCTGGTCGACCAGCTTGGCCGGGACGGATTGCTTGTCGCGCCTGTCACGGATGGAAAAAGCACGTCAATCTTGCGCCTTCGCACCGACGGCCTTCGTGACAAGCGGCCATTGTTCACTGCGCTGCCACCGCTCATCGAGGGCCGGGCCAAAGTGTTGTAGCCATGGCTCAAACCAGCCTGCAGGGGGTGTTTGCCAAGCCCGGCGCACATAGCTATACGGCAAGGCTTAGGTTCCGGTCCGCCGTTTTCCAGAGGAATTCATGTTCAAACGCCTTTCTTTGCTCGCCCTGGTGACGCCCCTCCTGACGCTGCCGGCCTTCGCCCAGGCTGCGCCTGCATCGGCGACGCAACCGATCTTGATGCAGATCCTGTTTTTCCTGCCACTCATCCTGATCTTCTACTTCCTGCTGATCCGCCCGCAGCAGCAGCGCGCGAAGAAGCACGCAGAGATGGTCGCCAATATCAAACGTGGCGACACAGTCGTCACGTCCGGCGGCCTGATCGGCAAGGTGAACAAGGTCAATGATGCCGAATTGTCGGTCGATCTTGCTGACAATGTGCGCGTGCGGATCGTGAAAGCGATGATTGTCGAGGTGCGCAGCAAGGCTGATCCGGTACCGGCCAACGACTGAAATCTGGTGCGGCAACCAACACCGTATCCGCTAGGATAAGCCCATGCTTAGTTTTCCTGCCTGGAAAGTCCTGCTTATTGTGGGCGTGCTGCTCTGGGGCGCCGTGATGGCGCTGCCGAATGTCGTGAACATGTCGGGTGCGCCCGCGCCACTCCCGAAAACCGGCGTCAATCTGGGACTCGACCTGCAGGGCGGTGTCTACCTGATGATGGAAATCGATCCAGACGAGGTTATTGAGGGACGATTGCAGGTCTTTGCCCGCGATACCCGCAGCGCCCTCGGCCCTTCAGCCGGAAAAAAGCGCATCGGCGCCACCGCGGAGCCGAACGGCCGGGTGCTGACAATCAGGCTCACCCAGCCGGATGCAACCGGCAACTACCCCATAACAGAGGCGATTGACCGGTTGAAGACGATCAATCCGCTCCTGGAGGGCGGCCTCAGCGGCGGGCGCGTTTTCGACATCCAGCCATCCGGCGCGCAAACCATTCGCGTTACGGTTCCGGCACAATCGGAAGACCTGATGATGGCCGATGCGCTTGGCAAGACGATGACCATCGTGCGCCGCCGGGTCGACCCCGATGGCGTTGCTGAAATGTCGATCACCCCGCAGGGCAACAACCGGATCATCTTGGAAGCGCCGGGCGAGCCCGATGCGCAGCGCTTGAAGGATTTGCTCAGCCGTGATGGCCGGATGGTATTCAGTCTGGTTGAAAACGACCAATTCGAGATCGACCGTGTCGCTGCCGGCGTACCCAAGGCAGGCTACCGTCTCCTGACGGGGCCGCAAACAGGCCCGCTGCTCGTGCGGGAGATTCCAGAGATCGTCGGCTCGGACATCGCGACGGCCAGCCAGGGCAATGATGAGGCAAACCGGCCGCAGATCAATTTCCGGCTGAACTCCAATGGCGCGCGCAAGTTCTTCGACACGACGCGCAATAATTCCGGCAAGGTGTTCGCGATCGTTCTCGATGATGTGATCATGTCGGCGCCGCGCATCAACGAACCAATCCCGGGCGGCAACGTGCGCATCACCGGCGACTTCACGATCGAGGAGGCGCAAGACCTTGCCGCGATAATCGCCGCCGGCGAAATGCCTGCAAAAGTGCAATTCCTCGATCAACGCACCGTCAGCGCAACGCTGGGGCGGGATTCAATCAATGCGGGGATGCGCGCTTCTGTGATCGGCCTCGCTTTGGTGGCGATCTTCATGGTGCTTGCTTACGGCCTGCTTGGCGGTCTGGCCGTCGTGTCGCTTGGCGCGAATATCATTCTGATATTTGGTGCGTTGTCTGGGCTTGGTGCAACGCTCACGCTCCCCGGAATCGCGGGCATCATTCTGACGATCGGGATGGCGGTTGATGCCAATGTGCTCGTGTTTGAACGCATACGGGAGGAGCAACAATCCGGCCGGTCTACCATGACCGCAATTCAAGCGGGTTATGAACGCGCCCTTTCTACAATTCTCGATGCGAACATCACGACGCTGATCGCCGCGGCGATCCTCTATTTGCTTGGCTCCGGACCGGTGAAGGGTTTCGCTGTCACGCTCGGCATCGGAATCATTACGTCAGTCTTCACTGCATTCGTCCTGACACGGCTGCTCACGGTGGTCTGGGTCAAGCAGTTCCGCGTCAAGAAGCTCGCGGTCTAGGCGGAAGGAACGGAGAGATGCTGCTCAAATACTGGCCTGAAACCACGAACATGAAGTTCATGAACTTCAGGATTGTCGGCGCGCTTCTCTCGGCCGTGCTCATTGCCGTTTCGGCAGTCTCGCTCGCAACGCGCGGCCTCAATTTCGGTGTCGACTTTGCCGGCGGCACGGTGATGGAACTGGAGTCCACCGATGTGATCACTGTTCCGGCTGTGCGTGCCTCCATGCCCCTCGGCGGCGATGTCAACAGCGCGGTGGGCACCGATGCGCGACAGATTGTGGTCGTCAAGTTTGGAGAGGCTACGGCCACCGCCCTTGGGCCTGACTTTCAAGCGTTGTCTCCTGAGCAGCAGGCCGAACGGGCGAGCCAGGCGACCAACGAACTCGTTGTACGTACGCTGAAGGAAAAACTGGGCGTGACTGACGCTCAGATTCTGCGAAATGAGTCTGTTGGCCCGAAAGTCTCGCAGGAACTCTTTCGCGACGGCATAACAGCGCTTGTCGTGGCGCTCGCCTTGATGCTTGCCTACATCTGGTACCGGTTCGAATGGCAATTCTCTGTCGGAGCGGTCGCAGCGCTTGCGCACGATGTCATTATCACCCTTGGGATTTTTTCGATCCTGCAGCTCGAGTTCAACCTCACGACCATCGCCGCGCTTCTGACCATCATCGGATACTCGATGAACGATACCGTGGTCGTCTTCGACCGGGTTCGGGAAGAAAAGCGAAAATACAAGCGGATGCCAGACAAGGACGTGATCGACCTTGCTCTCAATTCCACGCTGTCCCGCACCCTGCTTACATCGGGCACGACTTTGCTTGCGCTATTGGCGATCTTTTTCCTCGGTGGACCTGTCTTGCGCGGCATGAGCTTCGCGTTGATCTGGGGGATCGTGATTGGAACCTATTCGTCAATCTTTATCGCTTCGGCAATCGTCCTGACGCTCGGGATGAATCTTGAGAAAAAGCCGATAGAAGACGTTCCCGGCTTTCAGGGCTGAAGCAATCGCGACTAGACGTTGAACCTGAAGAGCATGATGTCGCCGTCCTGCACGACATATTCTTTACCTTCCGCACGCATTTTGCCAGCGTCCTTGGCGCCAACTTCGCCGCCATGAGCAATGAAATCTGAAAACGCAATTGTCTCGGCACGGATGAAGCCCTTTTCGAAGTCTCCGTGAATGACACCGGCCGCTTTCGGAGCCGTCCAGCCGCGCCGGATCGTCCAGGCACGCGTTTCTTTCGGGCCTGCAGTGAAGTAAGTCTGAAGGCCGAGCAGGTCATACCCAGCCCGAATGAGACGCGTGAGCCCCGGCTCTGTCAGGCCGAGCGCTGTAAGGTATTCGGCACGATCTGCATCATCGAGAAGTGCCAATTCACTCTCGATTTGCGCTGAGAACACGACGCACCCAGCCCCTTCCTGAGCGGCACGCAATTCGACGGTTCGAGAATGCGCATTGCCTGAAGCGGCGCTCGCCTCGTCAACGTTCGCAACAAACAAGACGGGTTTGGATGTCAGCAGCTGCAGCATCTGCCAGGCCCGAAGCTCGTCTTTCGGAACAGTCGCCTTGCGGGCAGGGCGGCCCTCATTGAGTTCGGCAAGGGCAAGGTCGATCAGCGCGACCTGCGCCTTGGCATCCTTGTCGCCCGTTTGGGCCTTCTTGGCGACGCCAGCCTTGCGCTTTTCGAGGCTTTCGAGATCTGCGAGCATCAACTCGGTCTCGACCACTTCAAAGTCGGCGATCGGATCAACCTTGCCGCGGACGTGGGTCACATCATCATTTTCGAAGCATCGCAACACATAGATGATCGCGTCAGTCTCACGGATGTTTGCAAGGAATTTGTTGCCGAGGCCTTCGCCCTGCGATGCGCCTTCGACCAGCCCTGCTATGTCCACAAAGCTCATCCGAGCCGGGATGATCTCCTTTGAGCCTGCAACCTTTGCGATCGCCTCAAGGCGTGGCTCTGGCACAGCGACTTCGCCCACGTTTGGTTCGATCGTACAGAACGGATAATTCGCCGCCTGCGCAGCGGCGGTCTGCGTCAAAGCGTTGAACAGGGTCGATTTACCAACATTGGGCAGGCCAACGATACCACATTTGAAGCCCATTCCCGGCCTCCCATAAACGATTGAACTGCGCGCCTTAGCCGTATTTCAGGCTGAAAAACAGGGTGAATAGTCGCCCGGTAGCGGAATAGGCTGGCGCCGCGCAGGTGGGCCTGTATCTTGCATGCCAGTTCGCGTTCCGGAGAATTGCGTTTTATGGCCTATGATGTCTTTCTGATCTCGGCAATTGAAGACCGCGACGTCGCTAAACTGGTGGCGCGCCGCCTGCGAGCCCTGAAATTCAAAGTCTGGCTCGACCAGAAGCAGACAGACGAGACCTTCGATGCGAAGGATGCGCGGGATGCAACCAGTGCGCAGTCCCTCGTCGTGATGTGGTCCGAGAATGCCGTACGGAGCGACTGGGTTCGCGCCGCAGCATCGGTTGGTCACTCCCGTCCCGGAACGTTGATCCAGACCGGCCTCGACAAGACGATCCCCTACGAGCCATTCAAGACCGGCAAGCGGATATCCATTGACGGGATGACGTCGCGCAAGACGCCGGAAGGCTTCTATCAGCTGGTCGAGGAGCTCGGGCGGCGCACAGGCCGCACCGATTTGCGAGCATGGATGGATTATGGCGCGAAGGATGAAGATCAGCGCCTCGACTGGCTTGTCGCACATCCCACCGATCCGCTTGCAATCGATGCCAAAAAGCGCCGCGACCGGGATCTCGGGATCAAGCCAATGCGTGCAGCTGCTGCCATAGGGGCCGCAGCGCTTGCTGCAGCGTCGCTGAAGAGTTCAATGCCGCCAGCACCTGTGACGATCAATTTGTCCGCCAACGGTACCGCGCAAGCCCGCCAGCCGGAGGAGATTGATGTTGGATGGGGAACGATCGGTGCGGTTGGCCTCGCAATCGCCGGCATGTTGTTTCTCAGCTGGACCTTCCGGTCACAGCCTGCGCCACAGCTACGTGCGATTGCATCCGTGGCAGTTGCGCCTGCGGCTTGCCCGGCAGGAACATTCCACCGGGATCAGATCGTGGAGATGCTTCAGCCCGGACCGATTGTTGACGACACTCAGCCGAAATAGTCATCCGTTGCACTTCCGGCGTTTGCCAAGACTCATAACGGGATTTTAGCTGCGGCGCGTTCTTGGATGCCCTGCGGGTCGCCCCGATAGACCAAGGTCTGCGCGCAGTCCGTCAGGTCTCAGTTGCGCAGCGCTCGCTCGATTTCACGAGCGGCCGCCTCGAATTGGTCAGTCGACGCATGTGATGCCAGGATACGGCGGGCGGCCTCGGTCGCTGCATCGGCGGCCGCCCTACGGACTTGGTCAGTCGCTTCGATTTCGGCACGCGCAATGCGCGCTTCGGCTTGCGCCTCACGGCGCGCAATGCGTTCCGCGAGTTGTTTGCGAGCCTCAGCGAGAATAGCCTTCGCCTCATCCTTCGCCGCCTTGACAATCGACTCGGCGTCCGCATCCGATTCCTGTTGGCGACGCTCTGCTGCTGACAACACCTGCGCGGCCTGCTCGCGCAGGTTTGCGGCCTCTTCCAACTCTTTGCGTATGGCGTCAGCCCTGTTATCCAGACCGCCCAACACCGTCTTGAAGGCGCCTAGCCGCCAAACAATTCCGAAGAAAACCAAAACCCCCAACATGACGACGTGGGTGGCGGGGTCGGAGAACCCCGAGAACAGCGTTTTTTCGCCCGTCGCTGCGAGGGCCTCAGGAACAGCAAGAGACGAGGCCAGGAGCGCTGCGCAGAGCGGCTTGGAAAAGCATTGCATGATCATGATCCCAGAGCTGCGGCGACCGCCTTCTTGAGCTCACCGGCCGATGTCTTGACTCCGAGCCGGCTGACCATGGCGTCCGCGGTCTCAACCGCTATTTGCTCGACATTTTTCATCGCTGCGGACCTGAGCTTGGCGATCCGCACTTCCGCAGTGGCGAGCTTTTTTTCAAGTTCCGAATCGGCCCGGTTAGTCTCGCTCACAAGTTCGGCGTCGGCTTTTTCACGGGCCTTGTCGGCCGTATCGCGCGCCTTGCTTCTTGCTTGAGCGAGCCTTTGGTCGAGGGCACGCTGGGACTCGGTCGCCTGCGCATGCAGCCTGGCGGCTTCGTCTAGGTCGGCAGCGATCCGATTGCTCCGCTTTTCGATCGTGTCAGAAAGTTTCGGGAGGATGTATCTCGACAGTGTGAGATACAGCGCTGTGAAGAAGACGAACAACCAGAATAGCTGTGAAGGATACCATTCGGTATCGAAGATAGGGAAGGGTCCCTTTTCCGCTTCGTGAGCTGTTTCGGCGAGGAAGGCCACGATCGTCATTTGCTGTTCTCTCAAACCCGGCTTCAGTATGATTGGCAGCCCGGCGACCAGCCGTCATAGCTGGCCGCCGGCAGGGCCAATGTCAGGCGGCAAACAGGATCAGAATTGAGATAACGAACGCAAACAGACCGAGCGCCTCTGCCAGCGCCATGCCGAGGAACAGGTTGCCTGACTGTTGGGGCGCTGCAGATGGGTTGCGCATTGCAGCGTCGAGGAACGACGCAAAGATGTTGCCGACGCCGATTGCAGCGCCGACCATGCCCAGCGTCGCTAAGCCTGCGCCAACATACTTAAGGCCTTGGCTGATATCGCCTTCCATTGGGATCTCCTTATGGGATTGCAAATGTTGTTGTCAGATTGTGCGCCCGTGAAGCGTGTTCCGCGGGGGCCGTCAAGTGGAGGAATGGGCGCGCATAGACGCACCCTGCAAAACATCATCTTAGTGAGAGGGGTGGATCGCGTCGTTAAGGTAGACGCACGTAAGCAGGGCGAAAACGTAGGCTTGCAGAAAGGCAACGAGAAACTCGAGCGCCGTGATGGCGATGCCCAAAACGAAGGGGAGGGGTGCGAGCAGTTTCGTGACGCCCACAGTGCCCGCGAGCATCACGGCAAAAATTGCCAGCAATTTCAACATTATGTGTCCGGCAAGCATATTCGCGAAGAGCCGCATGCCGAGTGTAAATGGGCGGGCAAGGAACGAGACAATCTCGATCGGGACAAGGATCGGAAGGATGTAGGGCGGAACGCCACTCGGCGCGAACAGGCCGAAGAATTTCAGACCATTCTTGTAAAGACCGTAGCCGACCACAATCAGAATGACCAGGGCGGCGAGCGCGCCTGTTACGGCGAGATGGCTCGTTGTCGTGAAGGCATAGGGGAACATGCCGACAAGGTTTGCAGCGAGGATGAAAAAGAAGAGCGTGAAAACGAACGGAAAGAATTTCAATCCATCTTCGCCAGCTGTGGAACGTACCAGGTCCGCAATGAACGTGTAGGCGATCTCGCCGACAGACTGGATGCGGTTTGGGATGAAGGCGCCACGTTGGGCAGCTGCACCCAGAACAAGGACAACGAGTCCTGTCGATACCAGCATCCAGAAGCTCGAATTGGTAAACGAGAGATTCTGGCCGAACACGTGCCAGTCAAACAATGAGAAAATCTTGAACTGCTCAATCGGATCCGTCGCAATATTGCGAACGATGCCGTCCAGGGAGAGGGTCATTGTGTCGTCTCTTCTCGGGCGGCGGGTGTTTCGTCCGTCGCCACTGTTTCATCGGTGAGCCTTTTGGCGGCTCGAATTACATTCCGCATACCTGCCGCGATCCCAAAGCCCATAAAAACCAATAGTCCCCATGGTGTCGTTCTGGCAAAGTGGTCGATGAGCAGGCCGAGGCCGCCTCCGACAACCACCGCCGCAACCAGTTCAGCACTGTAGCGTAGCGCCATGCCGGCAGGCTTGTTGATACTTTCCTTGCGCTTTTGGTCCAGTCGCGCAGCCTTTTCGGCCCGTTCAGCCTGCGCCTTGGCGATGCGGGCTCCAAGATCCGAAGGATCTGTATCCTGCATGCGTCGGCTCCTGACTTCGGTTTGTTGGGCGGCGCGATCTGTCCCTCGGAATTTCGCGCAAACTATGGGCGGCGGATAGTCGAGTCAACGGAAATTGGCTAATGATAACGCCTTGTTATTTATAACTTTCATCAACGGCCGGATGCGCTACTCCGCCGCAACGAGACGTTCGGCGGCTTCAAGGTCCACCGAAACCAGCTTCGACACGCCTTTTTCGCGCATCGTGACGCCGAAAAGCCGGTCCATCCGGCTCATCGTTACCGGATTATGCGTGATCACAACAAACCGCGTATCAGTTCGCTGACGCATTTCGTTCAGCATGTTACAAAAACGGTCCACGTTAGCGTCATCCAGCGGCGCATCGACCTCGTCGAGCACGCAGATGGGGGCTGGCCGCGACAGAAATACAGCGAAAATCAACGCTGTTGCCGTCAGGGCCTGCTCACCGCCGGACATCAGGTTCAATGTGCCAACCTTCTTGCCGGGCGGCTGCGCAAAGATTTCAAGGCCCGCATTCAGGGGATCTTCCGCATCAATGAGACGCAACTCGGCCTGACCGCCCTGAAAAAGCGCCGTAAACAGGGCTTTGAAATGCTCATTCACGGTTTCAAAGGCGGCAACCAGCCGCTCGCGGCCTTCGGCGTTGAGGGCTTGAACGCCTTCCCTGAGCTTTCCAATGGCGGCAACGAGATCTTCCCTTTCGGCCAGTTGGTGGCCTAACCGGGCCTCCATCTCGTTTGCCTCTTCTTCGGCATTCATGTTCACGCCGCCGAGCTGGTCGCGTTCACGGCGCAGCAGATCGAGCCGGGACTCGGCCTCCCGCGGCGTGAACAAACCAAGATCTTCTCCATCAAGGCCCGCTTCTGCAATTGCAAGCAAGCCTTCGGGCGTTCGCTGAAACGTGTTCCGAGCCAACTCGATCGCTTCGCCGAGACGGGCCTCGGCGATCTCGATCTTGACCCGCCAGCCAGCGAATTCCTCACGGGCTGTCGCAGCCGCAATCGATGCTCGGCGCCCCGCCGCGTCAGCCTCCCGAATCAGGGCCTCTTTGCGTGCAAGGTCGTCTGCGACCTTCTGACGATCTGTCTCGAGGGCCTCGACCTTTGCAGTAAGGGCCTCGATCTCAGCAGCGAGGACGTTCGGCCGCGCGCTTGCGGTTTCGACATCGGCATCAATTGACACGCGCCGTTCAGTCAGTCGCGCAATGCGATCGTCGGCAGCCGCAATACGCCCTGTTAGCGTTTCGACGTCCCGCATCAAGCCGCTGCGCCGCGCCAAGGCTTGCTCGCGTCCCCGCGTGATGTCAGTCAGGCGTCCGCGCGCCTCAACTTCGGCATGTCTTGCCACGACGAGGGCATCACGGGCCCCGGCAAGCGCCATGTCGAGGGCGTTTTCCTGATCGTCCTGTGATGGCTGCGAAAGGTAAGAAAGCGCTTCACTGACGGCCAAGAGGTCTGCTTCAGCACGCGCGAGTGCCGCACCGCTCGAATCCCGCTTCATCGCGGCCCGCTCAGACGCCTGGCTTGCTTCCGCCACCTTGGCGCGGGCTTCATTCAGGAGACGCTGGGCTGGCGCGAGCGCCAAGCGGCTATCTCGCAGCGCGGTTTCCGCCGTCTCGCGCGCCGTTCTTGCCGCGCTCAAGGTCTGCGTAAATTGATCCAATGCCGCCTTCAAAGGCGTCAGTTTAATTTGTGCCGCTTCAAGCCGGGCTTGCTGTTCAAGCCGGGCAGCGGCGCTCACCGGCGCCCCGGGGGTCCGCACAAAGCCATCCCAACGCCAGAGATGGCCTTCGCGTGAGACGAGTCTTTGACCCGGCTTAAGAAACAAGGCGAGCTGCGTTCCGTGCTCGGGCGCAACCAAACCACATTGCGCAAGCCGCGCGCCAAGTTCGCGGGGCGCGTCAACAAGGTCGACGAGCGGCGTAACGCCTTCGGGGAAGGGCTGCGGCTCAATTCCAGCGCCACCCCAGTAAAGCGCCGCAGATGGATCTGTGGATGCCGACAGATCGTCGCCCAGCGCTGCGGCAACGGCTTTTTCAAAACCCTCCTGGACCCGAACGCGTTCAATGACTGGCGGAGCAAGATGGGTGTCGGCTTTACGCAGTAGATTGAAAAGACCGGCGATTTCCGTCTCCAGAACGCGAACATCGCGGTCAGCAGCGTCAAAGGAAGGCTGCGCGGCTGCCTCCACTTCGCGCGCTGAAGAGAGGTTGGCTTCAGCGGCTTCGACCGCGCGCTCTGCGGCTTGAAGAGCCACCTCTGCAGCCTCTTCGGCGGCCTTTGAGTCTCGCAGACGCAACACCAGAGTGACTGCGTCCTCGAGGCCAGCCATATCTTGTGTCAGCCGCTCAATCTCGGCCGTCAGCTGCGCCTTTCGGCGGCCCTGAGCAGCGGCGTTTTCCTCCGAGGCACGACGGAGCGCACGAACATTCGCGATCTGCGCCTGTGTGTCATCGACGGTCGCCTCGGCGTTTGCGAGTCGAATGCGGGCCTCGTCAAGCGCAGCTCGGGTTGCCTGTTCGATCTCTGCGTTACGGGCTTCGTCATCAACCGGCAAGGCATCGAGCTCAGCGTGGGCGTGGTCCAGCGCCACCTTCGCCTCATTACGCGCCGCGCGTTCACGTTCGAGGTCTTCTGCGAGGCGCAAGGCCTCGGCCATCAGTCGCCCATGGGCATCCGCCGCGATGCGACGTTCGGTGTCGATTTTGGCGAGTGCAATTCTGGCCTGGCCGAGCGACGTGGAAGCGGCAATTTCCGCTTCCCGCAAAGGCCCAAGCCCCTCACCAGCTTCCAGGCGCTCGCGCTCTCGCTGGGCATCTTCGCGGGAGAGGTCCTCTACTCGGCGGCTTGACGCTTCAAGGTTCGTGCGCGCGGTTTCTGCCGCAAGGCGGGCTTCGGTCCATCGCAGATGAGCCAACAGGGCCTCAAGCGCGTATATTTCGTCCGAAAGTTTCCGATACCGCCTCGCCCGCGTGACCTGGCGCTTCAAGTTCGCCAGTTGACGCTCCACCTCTGCCGAGACTTCCGACAGGCGCTCGAGATTCGCTTCGGCGCCATCGAGTTTCAATTCGGCTTCGTGACGGCGTGTGTTCAGTCCGGCGATACCAGCGGCCTCTTCCAGGATGCGCCGTCGATTTTGGGGTTTCGAACCGATCAGCTCGGAGATCTGCCCCTGCCGCACCAGCGCAGGCGAGTTCGCGCCCGTTGACGCGTCAGCAAACAGGAGCTGGATGTCCTTGCCGCGCACGGTGCGGCCATTGATCTTGTAACTCGATCCATGCTCGCGTCTCAGCTTGCGCTCGATCTCGAGCGTATCTGAATCATTGAACTCAGGCGGTGCTGTGCGCCGGGAATTGTCGAGCACAAGCGTGACTTCGGCCGTTTCGCGTGCCGGGCGGCCTTGCGATCCGGAAAAGATGAGATCATCCATCTCGCCGCCGCGCATCGCTTTGGCGGAATTGGCCCCCATTGCCCAACGCAAGGCCTCAAGCAGGTTTGACTTGCCGCAGCCGTTCGGGCCGACGATCCCGGTCAGGCCAGGCTCGACCGGAACAGTCTGCGGATCAACGAACGACTTGAAGCCAGCAATGCGCAGTTCAGTGATCTGCATTCCGGCCCCTCATTTGGTTTACTGTGCGCCTTTGGCGGCGAGCGCGGCATCAATCTGGCGCGAAAAACCTTCCGGCGTCCGGAAGTCGCCATCAAACATCCGAACCTGACCATCGAGCACGAAGGTTGGCGTCCCTGCCACGTTGTATTGTTCGGCAGTCTGATAAACGGCTGCGAGTTGCTCGCGATAGGACTTTTCGTTCATGCAGGCGTCGAAGGCTTCATCGGTTGCGATGCCATGGCGCTGGCCGATCGCTTTTAGGGCGCCACTCAGGGCGCCAACCTGCGCAGCCTGAACGATACCATCCTGGTTGGCGAAAAGATCATCCAAGACATCAAAGTATTTGTCGGGGCCGGCGCAGCGCGCGACGACATAAGCGGCGACATCCGGCTGGTGGATCGGGTACTCACGGAAGACAAAACGCACTTTGCCTGTGGAGATATATTTCTCCTCAATAACGGGCTTGATTGTCTCGTGGAAATACTTGCACGCCGGGCAGGTGGGCGAAGCGTATTCTATCAACGTGACAGGGGCGGTCGCCGAGCCAAGTACGTTGCCGATCTCGCCGGACGATGACGCGGTTGCGTTCGCCGGTGCAGGGCCCGCGCCATTCGCCGCGCCACATGCAACGAGGGCAAGCGACATGGCTGCAGCGAGAATAGAGCGGCGAGGGAAACGGTTCATGATCATAGCCTTCGGTTAAGGATTGAGTCGTGTCGGTTGCCAATTCGTTAAGAGTGGCAGCGCAACTGTTTACTTTTCCGCCGATAGCACAGCCGTGCCCAGCGCAACAATTGCTGCGCGCAGACGTGCATTCCCGCACCGGGCGGCGCGTACTTCGATCTCCAAGCGCTCTGCGGCAGTGAGTGGGCGGGTTGTCCGACGGTTTGAGGTGCCCGTGCCTTCCCGGCGGATCTGTCCTTGATTCAGCCGGATCGCGACAATGTCTCCCCCCAAGGCGATGGAAACCCGCTGGCGTATGGTCTCGCTCTGGTGTTGCACGATCAACGCTGCCTGCGGCAGGACGGTGAGAGTCAGAACCCTCCCATCCTTGCTGGTGGTGAGTTTCTCCGGTTGGCACCAGCCATAGAGCTGCTCACCAACGATATCTCGCCATCGGCGGGCAATCGTTTTCAGGGGAGGCAGCTTGGCAGTACCAGCCTTTCGCCCAATCCGCTCGGCGGCAAGTCCAACCCGGTTCATGGGCGCACGTGTCGGCTTGCCACGTTGATAGCGCAGGCGCACGAGGGCCCGGGCTTCTTCCAGCGGATCAAGGGTTGATCTCGTCACCATTCAACGAACAATGCACCGCTTCAATGGCTAGGAAAAGGCACGACATGCCGCGTCACAATGATTTGGCCGGACTGGCAGCGGTGTTGCTGGAATGGTTTGACTCCGACGCGCGCGATCTGCCGTGGCGAACCCCCAAAGGCGTTTCGCGCGACCCCTATCGCGTCTGGCTGTCAGAAGTCATGTTGCAACAAACGACGGTCCCGCACGCAATCCCGTATTTTCATGCCTTTACTGCGCGCTGGCCTACGATCGACGATCTCGCAGCGGCGAATGATCAGGACGTTATGAGCGCCTGGGCCGGACTGGGCTATTATGCGCGTGCACGCAACTTGCTCAAATGTGCGCGGACGGTCTCGGCCGCAGCAGGCTTCCCGGCGACGCGAGCCGGATTGGAGCGCCTGCCTGGCATCGGACCCTACACAGCAGGCGCAATCGCGGCGATTGCGTTCGGTGAACAGGTTGCGGCGGTCGACGGAAACGTCGAGCGTGTGATTGCACGGCTCCTCGCGATGACCGGCGACTGGGCATCCCAGAAGCGCCAGATCGCAGAATACGTCCAGTCCAATGTCCCAGCCGATCGCCCAGGTGACTTTGCCGAAGCGCTGATGGACCTGGGCGCCACTGTCTGTACGCCGAAGCGCCCAAACTGTTCGTCATGCTGTCTCAGGGCGATGTGCGTTGCAGCCGCAGAGGGTGCGCCGGATAGATACCCCATCAAGCCCAAAAAGCCTGCGCAACCGCTCCGGTACGGGATTGCCTATGTTTTGACGGACGGTCCGCGGGTTTTGCTGGAGCAGCGGCCAGACAGCGGACTGCTCGGCGGCATGCTTGGCCTTCCGGTGAGTGAATGGACAGTGACATGGCCGCCTCCACCAGCTCCTCCCGCGACAACCGCCTGGCGCGAGGCCGGCGAGGTGCGGCACGTGTTCACGCATTTTCATTTGCGGCTGTCGGTGATGCACGCCGAAGCCAGACTTGCGACAGATCGGGGGGAGTGGATGCACGTCAGCGCTGCAAATGGCTTGCCGACAGTTTTTGCGAAGGCCCTTCGCATGGCGCTCGCGCCACCTATCCCGGCGAAAAAACATTGATCTGGACAAAAGCGGCCATGTTGATGGCGACGCTCATCCAGAATAGGGCGCGGAAGGCAGGTTTCTGCGTTTTGTGCCGGAAGACTTCCTGACCAACGATCGCACCTGGCCAGCCGCCAACCAATCCGATCAAAAGCAGGATCGTTTCTGAGACCCGCCATTCCTTGTGGGCGGCCGCGCGTTTGTCGAGACCATAGCCACAGAAGCACGCGACGCTGGCAATGCCATAGATCGTCAGCCAATTCACCGATAGGGGTTGTATGGATCCAATCGCGACGACAATGAACCCAAAGGCGGGAATGACCAGCAGCCGGGGGCCGCGTTGCAAGACCATCTGCCAGAAGGATGGGCCCTTGCGGGGCGAAGGAGTGACGTCGGTCGCTAGGACGACAGGCTGCACGTCGGTCGCTCTCGTCCGGCCGCTCGCATCGGTTTCGACCGTGAACGTGTAAACCTGGCCGGCGCCGATCTGCTTGCCGGTTTTTGGCATGGCGCTGACATGAACGAAAATGTTTGGCCCACCATCCGTGGGGACGAGGAACCCAAAACCCCGCGCATGATTCCAATTTTCGAGGCGGCCTTTACGCCGCCCTTCACCTTTACGGTCAGCGGCAGGACTGTCCGAACCTTGGGTCACGCGTCCTCTTCTTTGGCAACAGAGGCCGCCAATGCAGCCGACAGGAAACGATCGATATCTCCGTCTAATACGCCATCTGTGTCTGATGTTTCAACATCGGTGCGTAGGTCTTTCACCATCTGGTAGGGTTGCAACACGTACGATCTGATCTGATGGCCAAAGCCTATCGCGCTCTTGTCGGCGTACTGATTATCGGCGACCGACTGACGCTTTTGCAGCTCGGCTTCATAAAGTTTTGACCGTAGCATCTGCCACGCCTTGTCGCGGTTCTGGTGTTGGGATCGCGAGGTCTGGCAGGCGACGACGATATTTGTCGGAATGTGCGTGAGGCGGACAGCCGAGTCTGTCTTGTTGATATGCTGGCCGCCGGCGCCGGAGGCGCGGTAGGTGTCTGTCCTTACATCCGACGGATTGATTTCGATTTCGATGTTGTCGTCGATAACCGGCGAGACGCTGACCGAGGCAAACGACGTGTGCCGCCGCGCGGACGAGTCGAAGGGCGATATGCGCACGAGCCGATGCACGCCTTGCTCCGACTTCAACCAGCCGTAGGCGTTCTGGCCCTTGATCTGAACCGATGCTGACTTGATCCCAGCCTCTTCGCCTTCCCGCTCGTCGAGTTCCTCAACGGTGAAACCGCGTTTCTCCGCCCAACGCGTGTACATGCGCCGGAGAATCGACGCCCAGTCCTGACTTTCGGTGCCGCCTTCACCCGCGTTTATCTGAAGATAGCAATCATTCCCGTCTGCTTCGCCTGAAAGCAGCGCGGCAAGCTCAGCCTCGGCCGCTTTGGCCGCCGCGGTTTTGAGTGTCGCCTCGATATCGCCCAGCATTCCTGCGTCGCCGGCCGCGAGCTCCAGCAATTCTTCGGCATCGTCAGCTTCCTTGATCAACGACTGCACCATCGAAATGCCGTCCGCCAGACGCTGGCGTTCGCGCATCATTGACTGGGCCTCTTTTGGATCGTTCCAGAAGTCCGGGCGTTCGGACAACGCCGTTAATTCATCGAGCCGTTTGGTTGCCATATCCCAGTCAAAGACGCCTCCGAAGCAAATTGGCTGAGTTTCGGATTTCCTCAATCAGGGATTTGATTTCTGCTGACATGGCTGCGGCGTCTCCGATACAGGAATCGATGGGGGACCCTTGCTATAGGGGCGGTTGAAACTGACGTCAAAACCAGCGGTGTCAGTAAATATCGCCGAGGCCTTGGGTGGCGGTATCATCCTCGGCGGGCGCAACCGGATCTCCAGCTGACGCGGTGTCGCACGATCCCGAAATCGACAAGCAGTCGTCGCTGCCAGCGAAATTGCTTAGACCCGGCTCGGTCCCCGGCCGGAAGGCTTCGTCAATCACGATCGCGGAATCAGGGCCGGCCAAAGCACCGGTCCGGGCGTCAATCTTGACGAGGCGCACACCCGGCGGTGCCCGGAAAGGGGTCGCCGGTGCGGTTTCGAGCGCTGCGACCATGAAGTCAGTGAAGATTGGCACGGCGACCGCGCCGCCCGCCTCGCCCTCGCCTAGCGACCGGTTGTCGTCGAACCCGATCCGGACACCAACAACGAGGTCGGGTGAAAAGCCCATGAAGATCGCGTCGCGATAGTCGTCCGTTGTTCCCGTTTTGCCCGCCACTGGCTTCCCGATGCGCAAGGCCCGGCGGGCCGTGCCGCGTTCAACAACGCCCTCCATCATGTGTGTGATCTGGTAGGCCACGATTGGATCAAGGACCTGCTCGCGCGTGTCGGGGAGTTCGGGCGGGCCTTCGCCGTCCCACTCCGCCTTCAGGCAGCCATCGCAAGGGCGCGTGTCATGGCGGTAGAGCGTCCGGCCGTGACGGTCCTGGACGCGATCGAGCAGGGTGGGCGTGACCTTTCGGCCGCCATTGACAAAAGTCGCGTAGCCACGAACGAGGTCGATCATGTAGCTGTCGCCGGCTCCCAGCGACATTGCCGCATAAGGCGGCAATTTCTCATAGACTCCGACCCGTTCGGCAAGCGCCGAAACCGATTCCATCCCGATATTCTGTGCGACCCGGGCGGTCACCTGATTGAGCGATTTCTCAAGGGCCACCCGCAGGGTCACCATCCCATAGGACTGACCCTCGGTGTAGTTCTTGGGTCGCCAGTAATCGCCTGTCGAAACGTCGAGCGAGACAAACGGCGAGTCAAGAAAGCGGCTCGCAGGTGTGAAACCTCTTTCGAGGGCAGCCGCATAGACAAACGGTTTGAAACTCGAGCCCGGCTGGCGCTTGGACTGCGTGGTGCGATTGAAGCTCGATTTGAAGAATGAGTATCCCCCCTGCATCGCCAGGATGCGTCCGGTATGTGGATCGAGCGCGATCAACGCACCATCGACCTCCGGAACTTGACGCAGCGTGGCATTTCCGACCGGCACCATCATGGGCTCAATCGCTGGCCCTGCTGCAGGATTTCCATCCTCGTCGAGGGCCTCCGGCGCCGGGCCCGACGTCTCTGTGGCATTGAGCTTCTTGCGCGCGAACTCTGCGAGAACGACCTGGCCGACCTGCAAGCCTGGTTTTCCGGTATCGGGGGTGAAGGTCTTTGCCCATGCAAGCTCTTCGGCGGGCAATTTGATCGTGGCACCATCCGTCAGGAGCAGATCAGCCGTCTTGTCTCCGACGCGTGTGACGAGCGCGGCTTCCCAAGTGCCGTATCCTCCTGGCAGTTGGACCGCCTGGAGCGCATCGACTGCCCCATCATCGACGGGCAGGGTTGCCACCGGACCCCGCCAGCCGTGACGCCGGTCGTAAGCAACGAGGCCATCTTGAAGGGCTTTCTGTGCTGCCAGCTGAAGGCGGGTGTCGATCGTGGACCGGATCGACAACCCGCCCTGTTCGAGCATGTCCTCACCATAAGTCTTGATCAGGTCGCGGCGCAGTTCCTGGACGAAATAGGTCGCCGCCGCGTATTCCGGTCCCCGCAAGCGCCGGGTTGTGGTCAGGGGCTTGGCACGCGCGGCGTCGGCCTCTTCCCGTGTGATGTAGCCGTCCTCCACCATCCGCCCGAGCACGTAATTGCGGCGTTCCAGCAACCGGTCGGGTCTGCGGTAGGGGTTCACTTCCGACGGAGCTTTGGCAAGTGAAGCGAGGATCGCAGCTTCCGAAAGGTCGAGTTCGGGTAACGACTTGTTGAAATAGTTGAGCGCTGCTGAGCCCACCCCATAGGAGCTGCCGCCCAGATAGATCTCGTTGAGGTAGAGTTCGAGGATCTGCGCCTTTGTGAATTCCTTCTCCATCCGCTGCGCGACGATGGCTTCCTTCGCCTTCCGCTCAATATTCTGGTCTCGGGTCAGGAGCATGTTCTTGGCGACTTGCTGCGTGATGGTCGAGCCACCCTGCATACCGCCGGAACCGCTGATCTTGTTCTTGGCCGTATTCACAGCCCCACGTGTGATGCCGACATAATCGAGGCCGTCATGCGTGAAGAAATTCTTGTCTTCGGCCGCAACAAAGGCCTGGATGACGTGCAAAGGGATCGACTCGTAGGGCACGAACACCCGGTGTTGATCTGCAAATTCTGCGATCAGCGTTCCGTCGCCCGCATGCACGCGGCTCGTGATGGGCGGCTCGTACTGCTTCAGTTTTGCGATCGACGGCACGCTGCGTCCCAGTGCCGCGAAATACCCCCAGACCACGATCAGTCCGATAACGCCGAGCACAACGCCCAACACAAGCGCCCGCCGGCCCCATCTCAAGAGGGTTGCGTGCTTCTCGAAAAATGAAGGTTGGGTCTCAGACATGGGTCATCCCTGTGGAACGATTCGACCGCATCCGACCATGCTCCACGTGTTGACCGGATACCGAGATACACATTCGTTTTCGGCGATAGTATGGCGCCAATGGGGTCTCCGGAAGGGGCGAGCCTCAGATGTCGCGGCGAGCGACCTCATCATCTTCTAGCGACACCTCAGGCAAGGGCCGCTTTTCCGGCGGCGGGGTTGTCAAGCCGTTGACCAGTTTTGACGCAAGGGCCTTGCGTTCGATCTGTGGGGGGCGGGCCTCGATCGCGCGGCTCCAGGCCGCTCTTGCCTCATCGGTCTCGCCAAGGTGCCAGTAGATGTCACCGAGATGATCTTCAAGCTCCCAATGCCGGTGTGGCAGCAACTCGTCGCGGGCGCCCTCGATATGCGCCTTGGCGCGATCGAGATGGCCGAGGCGGTAAAGCGCCCAGCCGAAAGAGTCGGCGATATAGGGGTCGCTATCTGCAAGCGCGATGGCGCGCGCCAGCAGCTTGAAACCTTCCTCGATCTTGTCTGTTCGCGTCACGAGGAAATAGCCAAGCGAATTTAGCGAATAGGGGTCGTTCGGCCGGAGCAAGCGCTCGGTGCGCAGAATGGCGATCGCTTCGTCGATCTTGCCATCCTTACCCAAGGCGTCAGCGAGCGACATACGCCGGTCGTGCGTGTCATCGAGACGGCGGGCCTCGCGTGCATGTTTCACTGCTGCGGCGGTGTCACCAAAGTGCGCGTACACGCCGCCAACAAGGCCTTCAGCGGCGGCTCGCTCCGCATCATTCTTGGCCAGCGCGAGGACCTCGGGGATCAGCGCATCTGCTTGCGTCCTGTCGTCAAGGAGCGAAAGGAGTTGCAGCGCGCCGTAGAGCGTTTGCAACTTGTCCTCGTCGGTCGTGAGATCAAGGGCGGACATGATCGCCTTGCGGGCCGCATCCTCGTCACCCGTCATGACGAGGGCCTGGGCCGCCGAAATCTGCAGGGAAGCGGTCGGCTTCGGCGCGGTCAGCGCGACGTGGGCCACACCCTCAAACAGCGCATGTTCGTAAAGTGCATCGATGACACTGCTCCTCAACCCTTCATCTGTTGGGTGGATCAGCAGCGATACAAGATCAAACGCTGTGCGCTCGACGTCGAAACCTCTCATCCGTTCACCCGACAGGATCGATGCGATGATCCGCTGCTCCTGCATGGCGCGTGACACGTCGCCCAGCGCCTGAGCGAAACCGGACCTCAAGTCGAGCGGCACGTTGTTCAGGTTCTTGCCCGTTTCGAGGCTCTCACTTGCGGCGGCAAAGCTCGCCGCTTCTTCAGGTTCCGCAGCGGCGAGGCGGGCATAGACTGCCTTGGCCTCGTCAATACGACCCAATCGCTGCAAGAGGAGGGCATGGCGGGCGATGACGGTTTTCACGTGGGTATACACGAGCCCCTTGGGATCAAAGGAATGCTCGGGTGCTTCGATGACGGAGGGCGTCATCGACTCATAGACAGCGATGGCCTGTTCCGGTCGCCCCACGGCCTCAAGCATGGCGGCAAGCGACAAGTCGCCCGTCAGTCCGGGCATGCCCTCAGCGATCCGGCGGTGCGTCTCGAGTGCCTCGTCTTCACGTCCCTCAAGGGCGAGGAACCAGCTGCTGAGCCACAAGTGGAAACCCGATTGCTCGGGTGTGAACGGATCTTCCTTATCGATCCCAATCAGGTTCCGGGCCGCTGTTAGGTCTCCTGCCGCCGCCCGATCGATCGCCAGAAAGGCATCAGCGTAGAGATTATCATCACGCTCCGCCTGCGGCAGGTCGTGAAGCATTTGCAGGTAAGCCGCTGTATCGCCTGCCTTTACGGCGTCTTCCAACCCACCTGGATAGGCCGACTTGCCGACCGGTCTGCCGTCGTCATCGACAACTGCAGTCGTTCTCGCGGCCTCTGAAAGGATCAAAGCGGGCTGGCCGGCGTCGGAAACAAGCGGCGCCGGGTTGACATCGGGCGTGGCGCACGCAGCAAATGCCAGCGGGAAGACGACGCTGATGGCGATTTGGACCAGTAACAAGCGCTTCAAGGACGATTGACTCCTGTCGTCGATTAGGAGGAACACAAGCAGTCCCTTGCGGCGAGAACAAGGCGCGGAGGTGCAGAAAAACGCCTTGTGCCTGCAAAGGCTGCAGGGTCGCCCCTACATATTCGGATAGGCCGGCCCGCCGCCGCCTTCCGGCACCGTCCAGTTGATATTTTGGTTCGGGTCTTTGATGTCGCACGTTTTGCAGTGGATGCAATTTTGCGAATTGATCTGGAACCGCGGCCCGCCCGGTTCCTCGACCCATTCGTAGACACCCGCCGGGCAATACCGTGCTGAGGGACCATCATAGACATCGTGCTCCGATGTCTTCTGGAGTTTGGGGTCGAGCACGATCAGGTGAACAGGCTGGTCTTCGCCGTGATAGGTGTTGGTGAATGACACATTCGTCAGCTTGTCGAAGCTGATGATGCCATCGGCCTTCGGATAGTTGATCTTCTTGAACTTCTTGGCAGGCTTCAGCGCCGCCGCGTCGGTCTTGTCATGCGAGAGGGTCGGCAGGTAACCAAACCCGAACCAGCTGCGCAGCAGCATGTCGGGCAGGCCGAGCACGGCGCCTGCGGTGGTCCCAAATCGCGACATCAGCGGCTTGGTGTTGCGAACGACTTCGAGGTCCTTGTAGACCCAGCTCTCCCGGTAGGCCGTGTCCATCGCATCCAGTGCATCACCGGCACGGCCCGCGCTGATTGCGTCGAACGCCACCTCGGCGCCGAGCATCCCGGTCTTCATGGCATTATGCGTGCCCTTGATGCGGGGAAGGTTCACGAAGCCTGCCGCGCAGCCGACCAGCGCCCCACCCGGAAAGCCGAGTTTCGGAACTGACTGGATGCCGCCGGAGGTAATCGCCCGGGCGCCATAGGCCACCCGCTTGCCGCCCTTTATGTGCGGCAGGATCTCGGGGTGATGCTTGTAGCGCTGGAACTCGTCATAGGGCGAGATATACGGGTTCTTGTAGTTCAGGTGCACGACGTAACCCACCGAGACGAACGCCTCGCCATTGTCGCGGAACTTGTAGAGGAAACCGCCCCCGCTCGAATCTTTTGTGTCGGCCGGCCAGCCAAACGTGTGCTGGGCATAGCCTTCATTGAAGTTGTCTTCGGGCACTGACCAGACCTCTTTGAGACCAATGCCGTATTTCTGGGGGTCGCAGTCCTTTTCGAGATCGAAATGCTTTTTGACGGATTTGGTCAGTGACCCCCGCGCGCCTTCGGCAAACAACGTGTACTTGCCGATCAGCTCCATGCCGGGTTGGTAGTCGCCTTTGTGGCTACCATCGGCCGCGATGCCCATCACACCGGCAACGACGCCGCGCACTTCGCCCTTTTCACCATAGACCACCTCCGATGCGGCGAAACCGGCATAGATCTCCACGCCGAGCGCTTCTGCTTCGCGTGACAGCCAGCGGCAGACATTTGCCAGCGAACCGGCATAGCATCCGTGATTGTTCATCAGCCTCGGGAACGCGAAGTTCGGGAAAGTGAACGACCCGTTCGGCCCGAGCATCTTGTAGGCGTCTTGCGTCACCTCGGTGTGGAGAGGGCGATCGTCACGCGAGCGCCAGTCCGGGATGAGTTCATCGAGGGCGCGCGGGTCAAGCACAAGGCCGGACAGGATATGCGCGCCCACTTCGCCGCCCTTTTCCAGCACAACGCAGGTCAGGTCCTTGCCTGCAGCATTCGCGAGTTGCTTGAACCGGATGGCAGCACAAAGGCCTGCGGGGCCCGCACCGACGATCACCAGATCGTATTCCATCGCTTCGCGGTCGGGCGCCCCATCAGCCATTCACGACTCCTTGATCCGGGTTTGCGCTGAACTTGTTCCTCGCTATGCACTTAACGGGAGTTTCCTGAAGGTCCAGTGGCACGCCATGCCCGACGCTGCGTCAAGAGAGCCGATCGCCGCGCTCACCGACTGGTGGGAGGCCATGGGCGTGTCCGTTGATACGGCCTTTGTTGAGGCCTGCCTCGCGGCAGCGCCGGTTAACGCGTCACGAACTGTTGAAGCGGCGATCGCGGCGACGCCTCGCTCTCCCCAAACGCGACACTCATCAGATTCACTCGCGCAGGAGGCGAGCCGCCTTGCTGCTGCGTGCGACACGCTTGACGCGCTCGCCCGCGCCATCCGTGCCTTTGAAGGCAGCCCTCTCAAGGCCGGCAGTGAACAGGCGGTGGTCTTTGATGGCGTACCCGGCGCCAGCCTCATGGTCATTGGCGAAGGCCCCGGCGCGGAAGAAGACCGGCGCGGCCTGCCCTTCGTCGGCAAGGCAGGTCAACTGCTCGACCGCATGCTCGCCGCGATCGGCCGCAGCCGGGAAACCAACACCTTCATCACCAACGTCAACTACTGGCGCCCGCCTGGTAATCGCAATCCGGAGCCCGACGAACTCGCGATCTGCCGTCCCTTCGTAGACCGCATGATCGCGCTCGCCCGTCCGAAACTCATCGTCGCCGCAGGTGGCGTGCCCGCCTCGGCGTTGCTCGGACGCCCCGATGGCATCATGAAACTGCGCGGCACCCAACACGCCTTCGCCCCGCTGGGCGGCGTGGCTATTCCACTGATCCCGATCCTCCATCCCGCCTACCTGCTCCGCAGGCCTGAGCAGAAGAGTCGTGCCTGGCGCGATCTCCTGCTCATCGAACAGCGCCTCGCCACGCTCGGACACTGATGCCCGCGCCACTGTCGGTTATCATTCCAACCCTGAATGCTGCGGGCGACATCGCGCTCTGCCTCGAAAGCCTGCTGCCCGGTCTCGAGGCCGGGTTGATCCGCGAGGTCATTATCGCCGATGGCGGATCTGGTGATGCAACGTGCGCGATCGCCGAGGCTGCAGGCGCGCGCATCGTCACGAGCGCGCCGGGCCGCGGCATCCAACTGGCAGCGGGCGCCGCTATGGCACGTGGATCGTGGTTGCTCTTCCTGCACGCCGACACGGCGCTGTCGCGAGACTGGCCCGAGCGCGCCGGGGACCATATGGACGCGCGTCCGTCAAAGGCCGCCGCCTTCACGCTCAAGTACCGCTCAGACGCGCGCGCCGCGCGCCGTCTCGAAGCGCGCGCCAATCGACGGGCGCATTGGTTCGGGCTGCCATACGGCGACCAGGGTCTGCTGGTCTCGCGTGCGCTCTACGACGAGATCGGCGGCTTCGCGCCTGTGCCCTTGATGGAAGATGTCATTATCGTGCAGTCGATCGGGAAGGCCCGCCTCGTCATTCTGGATGCGGAAGCGCGGACGTCTGCTGCCAAATACGAACGCTATGGCTGGCGCCGCCGGGCATGGGCCAATGCCTGGCTGCTCACACGGTTCCTGCTCGGCGCGCGTCCCGAAGATCTCGCGCGGGATTATCGCTAGTCGCGCGAGGTCCACCAGGCCGGATCCGCGAAGTCCGCGCCGTGCCGGGCAAGGAGATAGGCCTCGAACAGGACGATGTCGGTCACAGTGCAGCTATACTGGTCGCTTCGGACCAGACCATAGGCTGCGAAGTCGCCGTCTCGTGCGTCGCCGCATCCTGGCAATGCAAGATCAAAGGTCGCCGCGCCGTCATCATTCGTCCCGGACGCGCGTACGAGAATGTACTGCCAGCCAGCGCCTTCATCGGCCTTCATTTCGTACGCCCCCAGAAACACGGGCGCACCAAACTCGCCCGCGATGGGTTTGAACCGCATCCGCACCGGCGGTTCGCCGGTGGGCGTGACGATATAGTCCTCGCCTTCCGGGATCGCGGGAAAGCAGGGCGGACTGTCCGGTGTGCAGATGACAACCGGCCTCTCCGAAAGGGTGATGCCGTCTTCGATCAGCAGGTCGTCAGAAATGAAGCACGCCGACAGGCAGGCGAGCATCGGCAGGAGCAGGAGGGTTCGCAGGAGGGACATGGCCTTGAACTTTCAACACCGCCCCCACAGTGTCGCGCGAATCCGAGGCAACACCAAGACCCGCCATGCAGCCGCCCCATCTCCTGATATTTGCCAAGCCGCCGCGCATCGGCATCGCCAAGACGCGGCTCGCTCGCGGCCTCGGCGCG
>JBGSVY010000146.1:0-5314 GCA_041752715.1 Hyphomonas sp. | reverse complement strand
GCCCCCTGCCCCGAAGGCCAGCGCCGCGAGGGCCTGCCCTTGCCGGGCCGCCAGAAGCGTGTCCTCGGTCAGCGTGCCCGGCGTCACCACACGTACGACGTCGCGTGCCACGATCGCCTTCGAGCCGCGCTTCTTTGCCTCAGCAGGGCTCTCCACCTGTTCGCAGACCGCGACCCGTGCACCCGACTTGATCAGACGCGCGAGGTATCCGTCGGCGGCATGATAGGGCACGCCCGCCATCGGGATCGGCTTGCCGTCATGCTCGCCGCGCGCTGTCAGCGTGATGCCCAGAATGCGCGCTGCTTCAACAGCATCATCGAAGAACAGCTCGAAGAAGTCGCCCATGCGGAAAAAGACGAGCGCGTCAGGGTGGCGCGCCTTGATGGTGAGGTATTGCGCCATGAATGGCGTCGGCGCATTGCCCGCAGGAGGAACCGTATCAGCCATTGAGATTCAAACTAGCCGTGCCTGTCTGCGAAGCAAAGGCCCGCCCGCAAAACCGCCGTGGCCGGGATTAGGTGTTGGCAGGCCCTGCGGCGCGTCTTAGGGTTTTGTGTCCCACGCAATCATCGATCCTGGACCTTTCCACATATGACCATCCAGCGCCCGAGCTTCACCGACCAGGAAGCCCTCGATTTCCATTCCAAACCCACGGCCGGGAAGATCTCGATGATCCCCACCAAGCCGATGAGCACCCAGCGCGACCTGTCGCTGGCCTACAGCCCCGGAGTGGCCGTTCCTGTGCTCGCCATCGCCGGCAACGAAGACCTCGCCTACGACTACACCTCGAAGGGAAACCTCGTGGCGGTCATCTCGAACGGCACGGCAATCCTCGGCCTCGGCAATCTCGGACCGATGGCATCGAAGCCGGTGATGGAAGGCAAGGCCGTGCTGTTCAAGCGCTTTGCCGACATCGACAGTTTCGATGTCGAAGTCTCGACCACCGACCCCGAGGACTTCATCCGTACCGTCCGGAATATCGGCTCGACCTGGGGCGGCATAAATCTCGAGGACATCTCATCGCCCGACTGTTTCATCATCGAGAGCCGCCTGCGCGACGAACTCGACATTCCGGTCTTCCATGACGATCAGCACGGCACGGCGATCATCGCCGCCGCTGGGCTCATCAATGCCTGCCATATCACCGGGCGAAAGCTGAAGGACGTCAAGGTCGCCATCTCGGGCGCGGGCGCTGCCGGCCTTTCGGTTGCGGGACTAATCCGCCATCTCGGCGTCAAAGGGGAAAACATCATAATATCGGATAGTGTCGGCGTTGTTTACGAAGGCCGGACCGAAAAAATGGACCAGTTCAAGTCCGCGTTTGCCGTAAAGACGACAAAGCGCACGCTGGCAGAAGCAATTGATGGCGCGGACGTCTTGCTCGGATTGTCCGCAAAGGGCGCCGTTTCCAAAGAGATGGTCCGGTCGATGGCGGCAAATCCGATCATCTTCGCGATGGCAAATCCCGATCCGGAGATCACGCCGGAAGATATCAAATCTGTCCGCGGGGACGCAATCATCGCAACCGGACGGTCGGACTATCCGAACCAGGTCAACAATGTTCTCGGCTTTCCCTACATCTTCCGCGGCGCGCTGGATGTGCGCGCCCGGGGTATCAACGAGGAAATGAAGGTCGCCGCTGCGCAGGCGCTCGCCGAACTTGCCCGACAGGACGTGCCCGATGAAGTTGCCGCCGCCTATCATGGCGCCCGCCCAAGTTTCGGGCGCGATTATATCATTCCCTCTCCTTTCGATCCCCGGCTGATCAGCTTCGTGCCGCCCTTCGTGGCCAAAGCTGCGATGGACACCGGCGTCGCGCGCAAGCCGATCGCCGATATGGACGCTTACCGCCAATCGCTGGTGCGGCGCGCCGACCCGTCGGCGGCTTTCCTGCAAGGCGTCCAGGCGCGGTGCCGAGAAGCCCAGCGCCGGATCGTCTTCGCGGAAGGCGAGGAACCGGCGGTCGTACGGGCGGCTTACAGTTTCAAGAATCAGGGGCTCGGCCATCCGATCCTGATCGGGCGCGAAGCCCAGGTGACAAATGCAATGGAGCAGATGGGCATCCCGCCCGGATCGCTGGACATCATCAATGCACGCCTGTCAGACAACAATCCCGTGTATACGGAGCTTCTATATGCGCGCCTGCAGCGCAAGGGCTACCTGAAGCGCGACGTCCAGCGCCTCGTCAACCAGGACCGCAACGTATTCGGTTGCTGTATGCTGAAGAATGGCGACGCCGATGGCATGGTGACCGGCGTCACGCGCAACTACGACGCCGCGTTGAAAGATGCCCTGCTCGTGCTGGATCCCGTGCCGGGACGGGTCGTGATCGGGATGTCAATGGTCATCAATCTGGGCAAGACCGTCTTTATCGCCGACACCAGCGTCAACGAATTGCCTTCGGGCGAAGACCTGACAAAGATCGCCATTGAAGCGGTGTCAGCGGTGCGCGGCGTCGGTTTCACACCGCGCGTCGCTTTCCTGTCCTATTCGACCTTCGGCAATCCGATGGGCGAGCGCGGCGACAAGGTGCGCGACGCCGTTGCGATTCTCGATGCGATGAATGGGATCGACTTCGAATATGAAGGCGACATGAATGCGGATGTCGCACTCAATCCCAACCACAAGCTGCTCTATCCCTTCTCGCGCTTGACGGGGCCTGCCAACATTCTCGTTATGCCGGCGGTCCATTCCGCCTCGATCGCGACCAAGCTGCTCGAAGCGATGAGCCGTGCGACCGTCATTGGCCCTATGCTGCTTGGCCTCGAAAAGCCGGTGCAGATCGCCTCACTCGGCGCGACCGTCGGCGACATCGTGAACCTCGCGACGATTGCGGCGTACGATCTTGACCGGACGGCAGCAGAAGTCTGACCGCTCAGCCCTGATCGAGCACGAGACTTGGTGCGGCCTTCGGGTCGCGCGACTGGCGCAACCATTCGAGTATCGAAAACAGAAGTGCAAAGCCGCCCAGCCAGAACGTCAGTATAAAGACGGCATGATAGCCCTGTTGCTCGATCATGGCGCCGAGCCATGGCCGGCCGAGTGTCCCGATCAGCATGGTCAGTGAAGCCAGCAAGGCATATTGCACCGCTGCAAAGCGCGGGTTCACCACGGAGGTGAGATACGCCACGACCGCGACGCTGGCAAAGCCACCGGCAAGGTTTTCGCCGGCGATGGCGATCATCAGGCGGGCCATTCGTTCGCCAGCCTCGGCGCCCTGCCCTTCGGGAGAGATCTGCGCGGCCCAGCCTGCGAAGGCACGAATCGGATCGGCGAGCCGTGTCCACTCCATGAACGCATCGATGCCGGCGCCGCCGCGCGAAAGGTCCGCAAACAGAAGGTTTGTCGCTGCGGCCACCACCGCGCCGATGACGAGCACCGGCATTCGTCCAACGATGCTGATGACGACAGCGCCGATGCCAGCGCCGGCGACGGTCATCAGCACGCCAAAGAACTTAGAGGCGACCGCAACATCCGCCATCGTGTGGTGAAGCGCGCCGAACCGGTCGTCGAGATAGAACGGATAGGCAAACGAGCCCCACACGGCATCCGTGAACCGGTAAGTCAGCGCCAGCAGCAGAACCAGCAATGCGCCCCATCCGAGGCGGCCGATGAGATCCATGAGCGGGTCAAAGATCGACCGGAAGACCGCGCGGATGATGCGCGCATGTGATGCCTCGCCGCTCGGGCCAAGGATGATTTCGGCCGGTTCGCGGCCATGACGCAACAAAAGGACCAGCGCGCCGAGCGCCGGCAGCAGCACCGTCAGGCCAACGATCCATGGTCCCTTCTCGGTGACGAACTTGCCACCCCCCGGAGGCGGCACCTGCGTGAACGAGGCGATGACGAACTGCGCAATCATCAGGAAGGCCGACGCCCAACCAACCACCACAAGCAGGGTCGCGAACGTCCGCTCGCGTTCGGGCAGCCTTGCCTCGAAAGTCAGGCGGGCTGTGCCGGGTCCGGTCTCCACTTTTGGTTCCGGTGCCACGAACGTTCCTGCGATCGACAGCAACATCATCGCCGCGATCATCACGTAGACGACGACCCAGCCGAAATATCCCGCCAGCAGCAACGCCAGGAAGCCGGTGATGAAGCCTGCGATCCGGTAGCCGAACTGATAGAGGGCGGCCATGAGGTCCTTGTCCTCATCCGACCGGGCAATCTCGATACGCCAGGCGTCCAGCACGATGTCGTGCGTCGCCGAGAACAGGGCGGCAAACAGCGCAATGGCCGCAACAAGGCCTATATTCTTTCCGGGATCCGAAAAGGCGAGCAGCAGCAGCAGCCCGGCGATCGGCAACTGGAGGCTCAGCAACCATGTCCGGCGCGGGCCGAGGAAAGGGAACGGATGGTGCGCGGTCTGGAACGCCGGAGACCACAGGAACTTGAAGGCATAACCGATCGTGACAATCGAAAGGACACCAATCGTTGATGGCTTGACGCCTTCAGTTGTCAACCAGGCATTCAGCGTTCCGAGCACCGCGCCATAGGGCAGGCCCGCCGCGAGCGCGAGCAGGAACATCGCCGCCATGCGCCGGTCGCGCAGGGATCTCAGTGCACGGACATATCGTGGCGACTCCTGGACGGGCACTTCGACAGTGTCGGTCATGCCCGGTTCCGGGCCTCACTGGCCGCCTGCGTCCAGCGCAGCGCAAGCACACGCAACGCGGCTGCATCAAGTGGCTTTGCGGCCACGCCGTCTGCTCCGGCTCGCCGCGCACGTTGTTCGATGTCCGGGTTCATTTCGGCGGAAACGGCGACGATCGACATGCCGAGTCCGGCCGCGCGTATCCGTTTCATCGCCTCGAAGCCATCCATGACCGGCATCCGGAGATCCATCAGGACAAGAGCTGGGTTCATGCGCATGGCCGCCTCGACTGCTTCGCTCCCCGTGGCCGCCACTGTTACGTTAAATCCGGCCGATTCCAAGGCGCGTCGTGCAATCAGCGCATTCACTGGATTGTCATCTGCGATGAGGATCTGACCGGAACCGCGTTCACTTTCGGGCTCTTCGGCTGTCTCGCCCCCACTGCGCAGGCGCTGGATCCGCTCGACCATTGAGGCGATGCGCAACGGGCGCACGAGCCAGCCGGCGCAGCCGAGGTCACGAAACCGGCCAATAGCACCGCGATCTTCCGGTCGAAGCACGACAAGCGCAGGTGTCCTGCGCGCCAGAGCGCCGACCATGCCTTCGGGCAGATCGGCGCCGATGAGCAGTACGTCAGCTTCCGGCGGCGCAGCTCCTGCCGACACATCGACAGCCAGCGGCATGGCGCCAAGCGCACAGAGCGCGGCGCTGAGCGCGAGCGCC
>JBGSVY010000145.1:0-8992 GCA_041752715.1 Hyphomonas sp. | reverse complement strand
GTTTCGATCCACGCCCCCGCGAGAGGGGCGACCGTATCAGTAATAACTATCAGATTTCATTGAACAAGAGTCCGCTTTCCCGCGAACCTGGACGGCGCCGAGGCAGACATCGGAAATGCCGAAGTCAATAATTCACAATGTCAAACAACATCAGACACTTGGCAGCAGCGCGAACCACGCGGCGATTTGAGACACGCTTGGGGTTCGCGCTCAGGTACACTGGTTCCCAAAGGATCAAATGATGAGGGGGCCGTTCAAATCTTCTGCCGGCTTGGAGCCTACATGTTCGACGCGCCGCTCCCAGTTGGCACCGAGATAATAGTACCTGAGACTATCTTCTGCTGGGTCGATTTGCGACTCCAATCTGGCTTTCAGGGTCGCCCACTGGTGGGGATCCAGCTCTATCTCGAACACCGAGAACTGAACGCGCTGGCCAAAATCCCGGCAGGATTTGGCGACGCGCCGGAGCCGCCGGGCCCCGCCGGGTGTCGATGTACGCACATCGTAGGTGACCAGGACCATCATGGGATCGCCTCATTTCCAGAACAGCGGCGGATAGCCGTCAAGATCACCGCGAAGGTGACGCGCAAGAAGGAGCGCCTGAAGGTGCGGCGTCAGGCCAACAGGTGCGCGCTCGCCGATGAACTCGTGCTGGCGCTCTTCGCGTTTGCGCTCCTGCCAGGCGGTCAGAACGGTCTTACGAGCATCGTCAGACAAGAACACCGCGCCACTGTCAGTGAAGGTGAAGTCGTGCTCTCGAAGCTGGCGCCGGTTAATGAGCGACAGAGCCAGCCGATCAGCAAGTGCCGGCCGCAGCTCTTCCATGAGGTCGAGCGCAAGGCTCGGCCGCCCCGGCCGATCCTGATGCAGGAAGCCAACCGCCGGATCGAGCCCGACACCTTCAAGAGCGCTGCGACATTCATGCGTAAGCAGAACATACAGAAAGGACAGAAGCGCGTTCACAGGATCAAGCGGCGGCCTACGCGACCTGCCATTGAAACGAAGCCCGTCATCGGGCGAACGAAGCAAACTGTTGAAGACGCTGAAGTAAAGGCGCCCCGCCTCGCCTTCATGGCCTCGCAAGGCGTCAATGCTTGTAGCCTGACTTACCGCTCCCTGAAGCAGGAGTTCGAGTCTGCGGGAAACCGCGGTGACAGCGTCGCGCGCTGGAGGAGGCATGCCAGCACCATGATCGCGCAAGGCCCGCAAAAGGACCGTTCGCTGATTGGCAAGCTTCCCCAGAACGATGCTGCGGACGATTTCGAGACCCGCGTCCCCGTCGGCCATGCGGTATTGCGCGCGGCGCAACAGTACGTTTCCGGTGACTGGCCCCTCAATGCGCGCCTGAAATCGGCCGACGCGGTCAAGGAGAACGAGGGTGATGCCCGCGCCGGCGCAGGCTCCAATCAGTGCCGGAGACACGAACACCGCACCAAACACGACAATCGAGGAGAGCATATGAAACGGCGCGCGTCGCTCCGGCTCGCCCTCGATCTGTGCAACGAGATTTTCTCCGTCCTTGCGAAGGCTCGCTCCCTCAGTTGTTACGTACACGGTATTGAGCAGCTTCTTCATGCCCCCCCCAGCTCGTCATCCGGCGTTGTAAGGGCATCTTGAAGCGATCGCTCACGCCAACTGAGGACCGGCTTCGATACGATTTTCGGTCGACACAGTTCGATCAGTGAGCACGCGCGGCAGAGCGTCGCCTTGTAAGTGGCTGCTGGGGTCGTCTCGCTAACGAAGACGTCGCGAAGTCGCCTTATCGTCTCTTCGGTCAGCATTCGGAGATCAGAATCGAACGGCACGATCGTGCGCCGGCGAGTTTCTGCGTAAAACAATGCGCCTTCTGGAACGGCGCGGCCGGTCATCTCTTCGAGGCACAGCGCCTGCGCGCAGAGCTGGGCTTCGTCAGCGCGGTGCAGCTTGGGTTTCCCGCGCTTGATCTCGACAGGATATGGCGTCTCACGACCGTCAAGCGATGTGCGGAATTCGACGAGATCGGCCACTCCGGCCATTCCGAGGCGCCGGGAAGACAGGTGCAGAGCAGAGACCCGCCTGATGCCCCTCACTTTTCGGCTTCCTGCGTCATCCGACGCGAGATGAAGAACTTGACCCTCAGCGGTCAGTCTGTTTTCCGCCCAAAGCCGCTCCAAGTGAATGAGTGCCGCCTGTCGCAGGCAGTACACTGCATGCTGAATCGCTGAGATGGGAATTGGCTCGCCGTGCGTTTCGCTGGCAGCAGCGCCGCTCTCGACGAACGAGGACGAGCCCGTGTCCAATATCAGAGCCGCTCAATGATCTCGACACCGTCGGCAAGCCCGGAGCGGTCGATCTGCACAATGTAGTCTGCATACTTCCGCGTGGGAGGAAGATTTCCGAGACCGGCGTCATCAGGGGCGCGGAATTCGCCACCGACATTGCGCCCAACGCGGACACGGTCGAACAGGTCATGCGCCTTGGCATTTCCAAGAGCGTTGGCGTGCTTGAAAACGATCAGCTTTCGGGTGGCCATCTCTCCGCGCGCAGCCGATCGGTCATGCTCGAACATGTTCTCCAGTGCTTCCATCAGAAGCGCCAGATCGTCGTCGCCGAAGCCCGTGCGCTCGGCGAGCTTGGCGGAGATGAAGCCGTGGGCGCGGTAGAGGGCATAGGGCACGATATGCTTGCGGCCCATGGTGCGATTGTCGGTGCGGGAATCACCATCATCGCCTTCCTCGCGCTCCTTTTTTTCTTTCTCATTGGTCGCCGCCATGCGGGTGATCGAGATTTCCGACGGAACAATTGGCTCGATGGACGATGCAAAGGTCATTTGCACCGGACCGCGCACCTGCCCGCAATTGATGCCTGTCGACATGACGGCACCGAATGAACGCACGTCGTAGAAATTGGCGCACATCCAGCGACGTAGCTTATCCGCTTCCGCATCATCCTTCGGATTGAGCTTGGCATCCTTGTCGACCCTGTCATCGCCCGGTCGTATGGCGCGGTAGGCCATGCGATGTCGGTCATTCAGAATTGATCCGTCCTGGACATAGATGTGGCGGCCATCCGCACCTGAATGCGCAAGCTCGACATAGTTGCGGATCTTCCGCTTCAGGCACACGTCCGACACCAGGCCGTGATTTGTTTCAGGATCGAGGCGCGGCAGGTTGCCTGCATCCGGGTCCCCGTTTGGATTGCCGTTCGTAACATCGAATAGCAGAACGAATTCATAGCGGTTAGCAATTGCGGTCATTGGGAAGTCTCCGATGCGTCCTGGTCGCGGGATTTAAAGAAAGCGCTTCGCTGGTGATAATAGCCGAGGCCGAATAGCGCTTGTTCCTGTGCAGAGAGTGATGCCGGGAAGGGGTCGTCAGAAGGGCGCAGGCTCCCCATGATCTCAGAAAGGGCCCGCTCTAAAGTGACCTTGTAGCCGGGGGCCTGCTTGGCCACCTTCGACAAGTGATTGGCCGAGTGGCGGTCAATTGCAGCGAAGACCTTTCGCGGCTGCGCGGACGCCGAACCGTAGAACTTGTCCTTGATGGTCGCGTTGACGTTGCGCCCGAGAGCCGCCTCCTGAATACGTTCGTAGACGGCGAATAGGCGGCCTAGCAGATAGCCCCTGTCCTTGAAGTCCGGGTCCAGTGCCACGGGAATGTCCTTTCGATCAAAGTTTCGGATGAGAACGGCCTTTAGCATGGCCGCGCGGAGGCCATTGACCTCCCCGTCGGCGCGGATGCGCATCAGCACGCTTATGAGCAGGGGCTGCGGGTAGCGGCTGCCGGTCAGGATCGTGCGGAACCATTCCCCGGCGAGACTGGGGGGCACGTTCTCGCGCTTCTTCAGCACCGCCAGTTCGGAGAGATACTGCCAGAGCGGGGGGAAAGGGTCTCTCGGCGGAGGCTCGATCCTCATGTCGTCCGCGAACCGCTGATAGTTCCGGGCGAGATCCGCAAAATCGCTCTCGAACCAGAAGCGGATTGAGATTCGCGCCGCGTTTGGTGCAAGGCCGAGGACATAAAAGCGAACGCCTTCCTCAAGCTTCGGGTCGAGTTCACCCAGCGGGCGGCCCTTTCGAAGCCCCTCCAGGATGTTCCGTACCCTTTCCGACTGCTGAGCTTCGTCTATGTCGACAAAGCTTGCGAGCCAGATGTCCTGTGCGGCTCCAGCCGTTTCAGCATCGGACGCATCCGCCCAGAACACTGTTGACGCATCGCCGATCTGGATCCGGTTTTTACTGTCTTTGGCGAGGAAGGTGTTGAGCGCGGTGGTATAAGCAAAAGCGGCGTCCTCGGAGACCGGGGCGTTGTTGCCCTGAGAGTGACCGTATGATTCATAGGCCGCCGCATTGAAGGATACGATGGACCCGCCCGAAGACTGTCCGCCCCATATGCCTTTGATCGAAGGGTGAAGTCGCGCGACGGGTAGTTTGGCACCCCGCACGAGGCAGATCTCGCTTTCTCCACTGGCGTCGGCCTGCATCGACGCCCAGAGTGTTCTTGCGGCTTCACGGTCATGCAGGAAGGTGTTGCTTCGGCGTTCGGCCTCAAGGGCGAAAACCACGTTCTGGTCCTTCAGGTCTTCAGGCCAACCCACTGCATGGAACTGGTCGGGCGTCCATGAATCCAGAAAGCGTCGAAATGCGACCAAACCAATGTCCGACGCGCTCTCAAGGGCCGCTCGATGATACTCCCGGAAGTATGCGTGCTCTTGGTCAAGCCGCTTGCCTTCTCCTGCGGTAATGCCGAGTACGTAAGCCGTCTTGTCCCAGAGAAAGCTGCAGATAACTCCGGCGGCTCGCTTGGGCGGCTGGGGTACGGCCAGCATCCGCGGCTGCCGTTTGTTCCCCTCGCCGGCGCGCAGATCAATGAGATGGGCAACCGATCCGTCATCATTCAGGGAGATCAGAAAGCCGATCTTGGCCATTGCATACCCATGAGGCGGCGCATCCGGCAGACGCTCATAGGCTCGGGCGAGCGACGCGAGGATGGTCATTTCAGCACCTCCGCCGAGCCAGGCTGTGGTACCCGCATCACGCCGTCTTGCAGCCGCGCCCGAAAGAACATGGAGGGCTTGCCCCTTTCCTGATGGGCGATGTCCCACAGCATGATGCCGAGATCGCGTGGAACGCCGAAACCAAGCTCCGGCATCTGGTGCTCTGGCGCCGCTTCCGGCAGGGATGCAGCCGGATCCAGTAGCTCAAACCGCGCATCGAACTCCCGCGTGCCGAGGCAGGGCTGGTGGAAGCACTGTCCGCGCGCAGCGCGGCGGTTGAACGTGTCGAGGTGCTTGCCTTCATTGTCGTCCGCACCCGCCTTGGGTGTCATCACGAAGTGAGCCGCGATCACGTAGGCGACATCCGTCAGGATGGTGGCGGCACGTTGCTGACGCTCCTCGTCGGCCACCAGTTGCAATCCTTCAAGATCGCCGCGGTTCATCGCCTGCTTAACGGAGCCTGCAGGCACCTTGGAGCCGACCTCGTTGCGCCGGAAGGACTGAAACCGGATCGGCTTCAGCACATGGATCGCATCGATGACCCAGCTGATCGCGGGCTTCCAGTGAATCGCCTCGAGGATGCCGCGCGCCGCCGATGGTGTCATCACGTCGTAGGATACCCGCTCGACCTTCATTTCAGGCCGCGTGAAACAGGCCCGTGGGCCCGATACGAGAAGTTTGACGCCGTATGTCATGTCAGTCTCAGCTCCACATCAGGCTTTCGGTTGAGAGGAAGTCCGCATCTTCCCAGAGCAGGCCCGTCTCCGACGCATAGAGGTCTGGATCTGTCAGTATGCAGAACTGATCGCCGCGAAGGGCCGGGTGGGCGAAACTTGCACGGCCATTGGCAACGAGGCGCGCTCGGGCGCGTGGCGGAACTTGCACAATATAGGGCTGGAGATCTCGAGCAAGCTTGCCGGAGGAAATCGCCCCGATGCTCAGTCCCTTGATGGCTCGTGCCGATGCTTCATCGCGGTCGATGATCACCGCAGCCATCCCGCTTTCGATCATGCGGAACTTTTCTGCCGCAGTGCGATAGGCGAAATGCACGCCGCTGCGGTCCATAGAGCCGAGCAGTCCAAGGATGTCTTCGCGATCCAGCCCCTCCGGTCCCACACGCCAATAGACTTCGCCGAAATAGTCTTTCATTGCCGCAGGCGAAAAGAGGTCGGCGTGCTTTCCTAGAATGCGTGACAGGTCGCCGGTAAGGTTCCTGATCTCCGGCGGTGGCGGGTAGTCCGGCGTCTCGAACACCGACACGATGCTTTCGTCTGCAGAGCGCCTTCCTTCCCGGTTACACCGACCCGCCGCCTGGGCGATCTGGTCAAGACCTGCCGCGGCGCGCCAAACACGCGGAAAGTCGAGATCGACGCCTGCCTCTACAAGCGATGTCGCAATGACCCTACAAGGCTTTGCTTCCCGCAAGCTTGCTCGCACCCCGGCAAGAACAGCTTTCCGGTCAACACCACATTGGCGCGTAGAAAGATGCACGAGGCCATCCAGTCCGGTCGCCTTGGCCTCGCGATAGAGGGCCAGAGCATGTTTCCGCGAATTGACGATAATCAGCCCTTTTGGCGAGCTCGCGATGTCCGCGAGCAGCTCGGAATTGCTTTTCTGCCCCTCAAAGACGAGCGTGACCCTGCGAAGCTTTCGGGCCAGTTCCTCTGGATGCGGCGCGAGCTCCCGCCCGTCCAGCGTCAAGCCAAGCTGAACCTGCTTGTCTGATTTTGGTTGCGGGAAGTTCGACCTGTCGAGGGCCGGCTGGGTCGCAGTGCACAGGATCACCGAACAGCCATAGTTGCGCGCGAGTTCATCGATCGCCCGCATGCACGGCGCAAGCAAATGGCGGGGGAGGGTTTGCGCTTCGTCTAGAATGATCACACTGCCGGCAATGTTGTGCAGCTTGCGGCATCTGGAGGGCCGGGCCGCGAACAGACTCTCAAAAAGCTGCACATTGGTCGTGACAATCACGGGAGCGGCCCAATCCTGCATCGCCAGACGCACGCGGCTGAGATTGACGCTCTCGTCGCGCGGATCAAACCTGTCGTCGTCGATTGCCGAATGGTGTTCGAGTAGGTTTGAAGCGCCGAAAATGTCGCGATAAATTGATGCGGTCTGGTCGATGATCGCCGTAAATGGGGCAACATAAATTATGCGTCGCATGCCATGCGCGCGGGCATGGTCCAACGCAAAACCTAGGGACGCAAGCGTTTTGCCCCCACCGGTCGGAACGGTGAACGTGTACAGCCCGGCTGAACGAGATGCCTGAGCGCGGGCATAAGAAAGGATCTCTGCCCGGAGCGCGTTTACAGGCGTATCTGGCACAAATCCGGCGACCAGATCGTCAAACGCCGCGATTGCATCATCGAGAATATCCCGAAGCTCCGGCCAGTTTCTGTCAATGTCCTGTGTTCCCGCGCTGGAAAAGAAAGCCTCGGCATCTTTGAAGTCTGCATCCACCAAACATGAAAACAACATCCTGCCGAGCATAGCGGCCTGAAAGGGAACCGAGGCCTTCTCCTCGTTTGGTACCAGGTCAAACGGAGAAGCCTGAAGGCGTGGCCCGATCTCATCTTTCCAGACGGGGTCCAAGTCGCCTGGCATGAAACGGCGAAGGCGATCTTCGAGCGATGATCCCCCCTCGATCTCACCGTGTCGATCCGGGAGGCCCGCATGATGTCCCGCGATTGCAAAGGCCATCAGTTGCCTGATCAGTGGCGGCTGTATGTTCTGGTTATTCCATATCTCCCAGGCCCCGGCTGTGCTATGGTCCACCTGCTCACCAGACCCTTCGAGACGACGCTGAAAGGCTGCAGTGTATTTTCCCAAGTCATGGAGCAAACCCGTTTGGCTTGCCGCATGTTCGATGCCGAGCCGTTTGCCGAATGATCCTGCCAGCGCGGCTGTTCCGACCAGATGCTTTTGGAGCGGTTGCCAGCAGCTCTTGGTGCTGTCGGAAGTCGTGCGAGCATAATACATCTTGAGCTCCAGCGCGTGATCAAAGGCGCCCGATTCTGTCCGTCTCGCAAGCTAATGTAGAAAATGCAGCTCGTAGAGCAATCTCGGGTTCGAAGTTGACGTCGAGCGTCCCGTTGTTCTGACAGACAATTCGGAGCGAGATCCCAGCAAGACGATGCGCAGTTGAGCGTCGGTGCATCCTGTTTGTCCGGCATTCCAGCTTCTTGTTCGCAGGTGGAAGTCCTTCCCAGTCAGGTGGGCGGACGGCGCTTCTGCCAGAGCGCGGACGCCGGTCAAGCAGGCGGAGCTCCTGGCAGTGTAGCGTCCTCAGACATCCGTCCTGGCCTGCCTGACCGCCGCCCTTGTGCGCTCTGGCAACGCGCCTCTCACCGCCCACCCGACCGGGAAAGAAACGCGGCGCTGAAGGAGATGAGACATGACTGACCAACCCATGACCGTTGCACCCCTTGGAACTGCTGGCGCGCCAGCACTTCAGGACCGGCCCCGCATCTACGTCGCGTGCCTTGCTGCCTACAACAATGGCCACCTGCACGGGCGCTGGATCGATGCCACGACCCCGGACGAAATCAGGGCAGAGGTGCGCGCCCTGCTGGCCGCGAGCCCGGAGCCGGGAGCGGAAGAGCACGCGATCCACGACTATGAGGGCTTCGAAGGCGCGCACCTTTCAGAATACGCCTCCTTCGAGACCGTGTGCGATCTTGCGGATTTTATCGGCGAGTATGGCGAACTTGGCTCCCGCATCTATGGCCACTACGGCAATGACCTTGAACAGGCACGCGCCGCATTCGAGGACTATGCGGGCGAATACCGCAGCGCCGCCGACTTTGCCGAGGAACTCCACACCGAACTCGGCACCGCGATTCCCGAGAGCCTCAGCTATTATATCGACTGGCAGGCGCTCGCCCGCGACATGGCCCTCAATGGCGAGATCATGGTGTTCCAGACGGGCTTTGACGAAGTCCACATCTTCTGGTCGCGGTGAGGGCGCCGCCATGACTCCTGAAACCACCAAGCACCGGTTCACGGTGGAAGAACTGCA
>JBGSVY010000144.1:0-30664 GCA_041752715.1 Hyphomonas sp. | reverse complement strand
GTCCACATCGATGACCGCCAGCGCCTGCCCGATCTTCATGATCCGGCCTTCGGCCAGCACAACCGGGCCGATGCAGGGGCGCAGGAAGTTGATGTTGAGATTGCTGGTCACCGTCATCGGCTCGAGTCCCGTCAGCGTCATGATCGCCATATAGGCCACCGAGTCGGCCAGGCTCATCTGGGTCGGCCCGGAGATATAGCCGCCGGGGCGCAGATGGGTCTCGTCCGCCTCAAGTCGCAGGATCGCGCGGCCGTCTTCCATCAGGATCACCTGATTCTGCCGGCCCCGGCCCTTGAAGGCCGCGTCGAGGAAGGCATTCGCTTCATCGGCTGTGAACTTGGTCATTCGGCTTCTCCCGGCGGCAGGCTTGATTGTGCGGCAGCCCGGCGCCAACCTACGCTCTACGACCCGCCCGCCAAGAGGTCACGTAAAGGAAGGAAGCCTGCGCCCATGCTCACCGCCGGAGACGAATACCCGATCCACCAAACGCCGGAACCGGTCGCCTTTGCTGGCTCGGACCGCAACTTCTATGACCGCTTCTTCTTCAACGGTTACAGCGCCGACGGGAAAACTTTCTTCGCCGCCGCCATGGGCGTCTACCCGGCGCTGAACATCATCGATGCGTCCGTCTCGATCCTGCGTGGTGGCAAGCAATCATCGGTGTTCATGTCTCGCCCGCTGAACATGGAGCGGATGGACACGTTTGTCGGTCCGCTCTCGGTCACGGTCGTCGAGCCGCTGAACAAGGTGCGCCTGACGTTGAAGGAGACCGAAGGCCTGGCGCTGGATGTGGAATTCACAGGCCGGGCGTTCCCGATCGAGGAGCCTCGCTTCACGCGCCGCATCGGGCCGCGCATGATGATGGACCTGACGCGGATGACGCAGAATGGCCGCTGGGCCGGCACGATGAAAGTGGATGGCGCGGCGATCAAGATCGACCCGCAGAGCTGGACGGGCACGCGCGACCGCAGCTGGGGCGTCCGCCCGATCGGCGCGCCTGACCCGCAGCCGATGATCCCCGCCATGCCGCCGCAATTCTACTGGATCTGGACGCCAACAAATTTCCCGAACCTGTCGATGTTCTTCCATGTCAACGAGGACGGCCCGGGCGAGCCCTGGAACCAGCGGGCTTCGCTGGTGATGGACGGCTCGAAGCAGGGCGAAGGCATTCACCTTTCAAACCCGAAAATGGACGTGCGCTATGCCAAGGGCACGCGGCGGATGGAGCGCGCGACGCTGTCGGTCAGTGATCCGTCAGGCCGTCCGCACACGGTGGAGTTCACGCCGCTCGGCACGTTCCTGATGAAGGGTATCGGCTATGGCCATCCGGTCTGGCGCCATGGGGCGTTCCATGGCGACCAGCTGAAAATCCAGCGCGAGGATTTCGAGCCCGGCAAGGCGCCATGGGCCGCGCTGGAAAACCTGCACATCCAGGAAATCGTGCGCGCCGTTCACAAGGGCCCGGGGGCAGAAGGCGCCGAGGGTATCGGCACGTTCGAGCAGCTTTTCCTTGGACCGCACACGCCGAGCGGGTTCAAGGAGATCCTCGATGGGGCCGCCTAGGCGTCAGGCGGACACGACGCGGCGCTCGAGCATGCCGCGAAGGTCGGTCATGGCCTGACCCGATCCCATCGCCGCAAGACGCATCGCGACTTCATCTGTTTCAAAGCGATATTTCACAACGGCGCCCTCGCGTGAATGCGAGACGCCGCCCATCGCGCGAAAGAGCCGGCGAGCGGCTGAATTCTCGGCGAGCGTGTCGGCTTCCAACCAATCGATACCCTGGACGCGGCAATCGAACACGACCGCTGTCAGCAACAGGCGGGCGATACCTTTCGCGTGATGGGCGTCGAGCACCCCGAGGGCCAGATCGGCTTCCGGCAGGTTCCCCTTGCGGATGGCATGGACCACGCCGATCGCGGGTTGCCCGGGAGCGCCAAGATCGATGGCGCCCCAGGCGATATGGCGCTGGCCGTCAACATCGACGAGCCGGTCGATGACCTCGTCCGGTATCGTACGCGCGCCGGTGAAGAACCGGAGATAGCGCGAATGGTCGGACATCGCCGCGATGCCGTCGCGCAGCCGGGCGCGATCATGCCGGCCCACCGGGCGCAGCAGGATCCTTTCGCCGGTCGCAAGACGCGTGGTGAGGCAACGTTCGCTCATCAGGGGAATTGTGCAGTGCACAATGGCGAGAATGAGGCCCGATTGTGCGCGTGACAGGCTTGTAACCTCGCTCCGCATTTGGGGCGTGCGTTTTGAGGCGTGACCCGCTAAATCACCGCGAATGCTTGACATCCAGAACCTTGATTACCGCGTTGAAGCGCGTCCGCTGTTTGAATCGGCGTCGGCGCGGATCTCGGCCGGCTGGAAGGTCGGCATGGTGGGGCGCAACGGAACGGGCAAGTCGACGCTTCTGCGCCTTATCCGCGAGGAAATTGCGTCGCCCAGCAAGGACAGCCCCATCCGGTTGCAAAACGGCGCGCGCCTCGGCTGGGTCGCGCAAGAAGTCGCACCCGGTGACGAGACAATCCTCGACGTCGTGCTCGCCGCCGATGCCGAACGCCACGCCCTGATGCAGGAGGCCGAAACGGCAACCGACCCCGACCGGATCGGCGATATTCATGCACGGCTGCTCGATATCGACGCCTGGTCGGCCGAAGCGCGGGCGGCGGAAGTTCTGATGGGCCTTGGCTTTCGCAATGAAGACCTCGCCCGGCCGACCCGCGAGTTTTCCGGCGGCTGGCGGATGCGCGCGGCAATCGCGGGCGCCCTGTTTGCCCAGCCCGACCTCTTGCTGCTGGATGAACCGACGAACTATCTCGACCTTGAAGGCGCCGCCTGGCTGGAAGGCTACTTGCGCAAATATCCGCACACGGTTCTCATCGTCAGCCATGACCGCGAACTTCTCAATCGCAGTGTGACGCACACGCTGGCGCTGGAGCATCGCAAGCTGACGATCACCCCCGGCGGTTATGACGACTGGTTGCGCCTGCGCGCCGCCAAGCTCGCGCAACTCGAAAGCCAACGCACCAAGCAGGCGGCAGACCGGGCGCACCTTCAGGCCTTCGTCGACCGGTTTCGCGCCAAGGCGTCAAAAGCCCGGCAGGCGCAGTCACGCGTCAAGATGCTGGAGAAAATGCAGGACGTGCAGATTCCGATTTCGGAACGCACGACCCCCTTCAGCTTTCCGGCACCTGACTCAAAACTCTCCCCGCCATTGCTGGAAATCAAGGGCGCCGATCTTGGCTATGGCGCAAGTGCGCGCATCTTGAGCAGTGTTGACCTGCGCCTTGATCCTGACGACCGCATCGCCATCATCGGGACGAATGGCCAGGGCAAGACAACGCTGGTGAAGTCCATTGCCGAGCGGCTGCCGCTGATGTCTGGCAAGCGCCTCGCACCCAAAGCTGTCCGTATCGGGTATTTCTCGCAGGACCAGCTTGACGAGCTCACAGCGGGTGACTCGCTGCTGGAGCATGTCATGCGGGCCCTGCCGCAGGGAACACCGCCCGCCAAGCAACGCGCGGTGGCGGCGCAAATGGGATTCAGCCACGAGAAGGTCGAGACCAAGGTCGAGGCGCTGTCCGGCGGCGAGAAGGTTCGGCTTATTCTCGGACTGATCGCACTTGAAAAGCCGCATATCCTGATCCTCGACGAGCCGACGTCGCACCTCGATATCGACAGCCGCGAAGCGCTGATCTACGCCATCAACGATTTCCCGGGCGCCGTGCTGCTGATTACGCACGATGTGTATCTCGCGGAAGCGACCGCCGACCAGCTATGGCTCGTCAAGGATGGCAAAGTTGCACCTTATGACGGCGACCTTGCCGATTATCGCGCGCTGGTGCTGAGCGCAGAGCGCGAGAAGGCGGCGCCTGCAAAAGCGATTGAAGCCCCTGAAGACAAGGCCGAACAACGCCGCCGGTCATCGCAGGCCCGCGAGGCGGCCGCGCCCCTGAAGCGCAAGGCGAGCGAGGCCGAGAAGGCGATCGAGCAGATCGCAGCCAAGATTGCAGCGCTCGACGTCGAGATGGCCAAGCCCGGCATCGCTCCAGACGTGATGCGCACGCGCCTCAAGGAACGCGCAAAAATGGTCGCCGACAAAGACGCGGCGGAAGCGGCGTGGCTGGAAGCCAGCGAAGCCTATGAGGCAGCCCTTCGCTGAGCTTCAGGCTGGCGCCACCCAATTGGCGCCGAGCAAGCCCTCCAGAATGCCAGGTAGCGGGACATGGTACTGGTCCTGGATCTTGTCGAGAAAACCGAAGACCAGGATCAGCGCGATGAAGGGGGGCACGAACCACCGCATCAGGAAGCGCCAGACATTCATTATCGTGCCCTCGCCGAGTTCCGACACCAGCATGTCGCGGCTGAGAATCCAGCCTGCGAAGATCGCGACCAGCAGACCGCCCATCGGCAACAGAAGTCCCTCGGTCATGAAATCCATGAAGTCGAGATAGTCGAGCGAGAAGACATAGGCTGCGCCGACCATAAAGAGCACAAAGCCGACGCCGATTGCTGCACCGAAGCGCGTGACACCTTCACGTTCCTCAAGCCAGGAAACGCTGACTTCCATCAGCGAGATCGACGAGGTGAACGCGGCGAACAAGGCAAGCGAAAAGAAGACGATCGCAAAGATGTTGCCGCCGGGGATCGCTTCGAAGGCAACTGGCATAGACACAAAAAACAGGCTTGGGCCGGACGCTGGGTCTAGCCCCGCAGCAAAGACGATCGGGAAAATTGCAAATCCGGCAATCAGCGCGACGAATGTATCAGACGCCGCGATAAGGACCGAAGAGCGGGGAATACTGGCGTCCTTGCCCAGGTAGGCCCCGTAGGTGATCATCAACCCGACGCCGACGCCAATCGAGAAAAAGGCCTGGCCGACGGCGGCAAGGACGGTCTTGAAGCCAACGTCTTCCCATTTCGGTTCGAAGATGAAGGCAAACGTGCGCGCCGTGTCGCCATGTGTTACCGCGAAACCGACCACAACGATGAGCATCACAAAGAAGAGCGGCATGAGGATCGTCGCGGCGGTCTCAAGCCCCCCTTTCACGCCGCGCCCGACAACCGCAACATTGGCGCCGATGAACAATGCCAGCAACATCAGCATGTACCAGCGCGACTGCATCGGCGATTCGCCCTGGCCGATGGTGTTGATGAAATTCTGGCCGGACTCAGCTGCGTCGGTTCCGCTGAGGTCACCCCCGATCGCCTGGAGGATGTAGGCGAGCAACCATGACGAGATGACCATGTAAAAGGTAAGGATGAAGAAGGCGGTGAGCGCGCCGATCCAGGTGGCAATTCCCCAGTTCTGGCTGCGATTCTCAGCCCGCGCGAGGGATTGCACCCCTTCGATCGCAGACATGCCAGATTTCCGGCCCATGGCGTATTCTGCCATCAGAAGGGGGAGCGCGACGAATGTCACGCACAGTATGTAGATAATAATGAAGGCTCCGCCGCCGTTCTCACCAGCCATATAGGGAAATCGCCAGAAATTCCCGAGTCCGACGGCTGAGCCGACTGCCGCCATGATGAAGGCGAACCGCGAACTCCAGTTTTCAGTTTTCCGGCCAATTTGTGCCATGAATCAGGCTCCCCGAAGCAATGTTTGACCGGACCCTAACGGGGCCATTGGGGAAATCAACGCGGTCGCTGCCAGCGATGTCAGATCAGGCCCGTGGCGGTGACCTTCTCGTCGCGGTGCAGGTAGACCGAAAGGATCAAGCCAAAACACGTCATCACCGTCAGCATGGCTGTGCCCCCATAGGACAAAAGCGGGAGCGGCATGCCGACAACCGGCAGGAGGCCGATAACCATGGCGACGTTGAAGATCACGTAGAACGCAATCGTCGACGCCGCTCCAATTGCGGCAAACCGGCCAAACCACCCCTTGACCTGGAAGGCTGTGTAGAAAGACCAGGCCAGCAGGAAGCCAAAAACCGACAACAGGACGAACGAGCCGATGAAGCCGAATTCCTCTGCGATGATCGTCAGAATGAAGTCGGTGTGCTGTTCAGGAACGTAATCCTGTTGCGACTGGATCCCTTGCAGGTAGCCGCGCCCATCGAGGCCACCTGCCCCGATCGCAATCTTCGCCTGTTCGATCTGGTAGCTTTCGCTGAGCCCGTTGGTCGTCGTTCCCGTCAGCCCGGCAAGGAAGGTGTCGACGCGCTCTCGCTGGTAGGCCTCCAGAACAAAATAATAGATCGCCGGAACAGCCAGGATTCCCGCGACCATGACAGCGCCGATGATCCGCATACTGAGACCGGCAAAAAAGATGATCGCAAGACCCGCGGCGACCAAAGCGAGGGTTGTCCCAAGATCAGGTTGGACAAAGACGAGGCTTGCCGGCACGAGGATGATGCCGAGGGCACCGAGATGGATCAAAAAGTTCTCAGCGCCATCAGAAAGCCAGGCCTGGTAATAGCGCGCAAGTGTCAATGTGACGGCGATCTTGGCGAACTCTGAAGGCTGAAGCGCCACCGGACCAATCTCCACCCACCGCTGCGCGCCGCCGCGAACGACACCGAGAAACTCGACCATCAACAGAAGAACGATCGTTGCCAGGTAGGCGGGATAGGCGATCCGGACCCAGAACCCGAGCGGCATGAGCGCGAGCACGATCATCAGGACAAACGAGGCGCCGAAACGTGACAGGTGCGCGCGCCAAAGATCCGCCTCAGGACCGGAAGTGACGCCGAGAAGAGGATCGTGCGCGGTCGAATAAAGCATCGCAGCCCCGGTGAGCGCGACCGCCGCAATCAGGAGAATGACGCCCCATGGCAGTCGCGTGAAACCCCCAAACGTATTGCGGGAATCGAAACTCAGCGTGCCCGCTGTGGTGTTGCGGGCTTCGCCGCGCGCGTAGCCTGTATAGCCTTCCCGGCTCATGTCGGCGCTCCATCCGGCGGGGTGTCTGGCGCAGATGTCGCGGCGGCGCGGCGGGAGTAAGCGGGCGTGCGGCCACTGTCGGTTCGCAAGGCGTGCGCAAGGATATCGCGGGCGACCGGCGCGGCAGTTCGCGACCCGCCTTCCCCATGCTCGACGATGACAGAGATGGCATATTTCGGATTGTCTGCCGGCGCGTAGGCCACGAACAGGGCGTGGTCGCGCAATTCGCGTTCGATCTCCGCGCCGCCGCGGACGCCCTTGGCCCGTTCTTCCATTGTAATCCGGCGGACTTGCGCAGTCCCCGTCTTGCCGGCGAGACGTGGGCCGCCCAGTCCGAGATCACCTGATCTGTAGGCCGTGCCTCCGCCTTCAGACGTCACGCCGAACATGCCGGCCTTCATGCGCTTCATGATTTCGGAATCAAGCGGTGCGTCGAGCGTGATATCGCCTTCTGATTGCGGACCGAGGCCGATCAGGCGCGGTTTGAAGCTGCGCCCTTCAGCAGCGATCCGCGCGGTCATCAAGGCGAGCTGGAGGGGGGTTGTGCCAAGCTGACCCTGCCCGATACCGAAGTTCAGCGTCTCGCCCTCAAACCATGGCTCGCCGCGGTTCGTCTGCTTCCATTCGCGGTCAGGCACGAGCCCGCCCCGCCCACCGGTCATCCCGAGTTCCCAGCTTCGGCCAAACCCGAACTTCCGGGAAACCTCGGCGATCTTGTCGACACCGGCCCGCCGGGCAATCTCGTAGAAATAGACGTCGCAGGATTGTTTGATGGCTGAGTGCATGTCCATCGAACCATGGCCACCCTTCTTCCAGCAGTGCCAGGTCCGATTCCCGAAACGGTAGTATCCGTTGCAGTGAACACGATCGGCCGGCTTGATGACCTCAGCTTCGAGGGCTGCGGTTGCCACCACCATCTTGAAGGTTGACCCTGGTGGATAAACACCGCCATGCGCACGAGGATAGAGCGGCGACCGGGAGTCGTCGCGCAGTTTGGCGTATTCGGTGCCGGATATTCCGTTCACGAAGCTGTTTGGATCGAAAGCCGGTGTTGACACCATTGCGAGGACATCACCGCTTTCGATGTCGATCACGACAGCCGCCCCGCTCTCGCCCTCAAACCTTTCGACCGCGACCTTTTGCAGGTCTGCATCGATCGTGATGAAGAGATCCTTGCCATCGACCGGCGCCGTTTTCGGATCCTGCGCCAGCTTCTCGATGGTGCGGCCATGCGCGTTGGTTATGAATTGCGTGGTGCCGGGTTTGCCGCGCAGCCACGCTTCTGCAAACCGTTCCATGCCCTGACGCCCGGTTCGCATGTCAGGATGACGAAACAGGTTTCTAAGAGGTTCGATGTCGGCTTCCGGCAGCCCCTCTGTTAGCCGGGTCAGGTCGTCATCACTTGCCTTGGCCACATATCCAAGCACGTGCGCAAAATCACGGCCCTTCGGATACGACCGCGTTGACGCCATCTCGACTTCGACACCATCGAGCCCGACAGCGTGGATCTGCATGCGGGCGAACTCTTCAAACGACAGTTCCTGGGCGACGATTACGGGCACAAACCCAGCCCTGCGTCGCCGGTTGGCGGCGATTTCCTCAAGCACACGTTCGGCGCGCGTATCCGACAGGTTAATCAGACGACTGACTTGCGCGAGCGCTTTGACGGGATCGTCAAGTTGTTCGGGCACAACCGAAACACGCCCCGCCTGACGGTGTGAGGCGAGCGGGCGGCCGAAGCGATCAAGGATCTGCCCTCGCTGTGGCGGCGCGAGGACGAGCTTCACGCGGTTGTTCTCGGCAAGTTTGCCGTATTTGTCGCGTTCAACCAATTGCAGCTGAAACAGACGGGCGACCAGCGTTGCCCAGACCAGCCCGCCTGCTGCGGCGGCCACGATCTGGCGACGGCTGAACTCCGCTTCGATGCTGGAACGCTTACTCATGTCTGTTGCCCCGGGCCATCACCCGGCCGTCGTCCAAGATCGTACATTTGTTGCGCAATCGCGAATGTGAGGCCAGTCACAACAAATGCGGCAAGCAGGGGCGCAGCACGCACCGCCTGGTTCCCGGCAAGGCTCGCAAACAGCCAGACGAGCAGGAATGCCGTCAACAGAAGAACGCCCGGACCGACAATCGCCACCAGCGGGTCTCGCATGCCTTCCGTGTGTTCCGCGATCGCCGCGCTCAGCGCATAGACGCCGAGATTGACGATGACAAAACACCCGAGCGGCGCATTCGAGATGATGTCTTGCGCAAGGCCGAACAAAACGAGCAGGAACATGGGGCGCAGTGAAAGGCCAACCCGGCCCCAACCTATCGCGCCCCACAAGGCCGCAAAAGGCCAGGCCACAGGCAATCCGAAGATTGCCTTGGGCGTCATGCCTAACACACCGACAAGGACGATGATGGCTGACCCGAACACGAGGCGCGGCGTTGGTCCTGCCTGGCTCCACAGGGTCTTCCGTTTGCGCGAGAGCGGTCGTGTGGCCATCCCTAGCGCGTCCCCTGGGCTGGGCTTGCCGCCGTGGTTACGGCTTCTCCAGTTGCGGATGCGCCCGACGTATCGAGACCTTCCCCGGTTTCGAGCGACACGGGCGGTGCCTCGATCGGCATCGGCGCCACGATCCTGACATAGCCACCCCGCCGCTCGCGCATCGAGAAGCGCACGCGCCATCCATCGCCGCTGCGGCGCACTTCCCCAACGACGAGCCCGCGTGGAAACAGGCCGCCATCGCCTGAGGTCAGGATGCGCTCGCGTTCTATGAACTCACTGTCTTCCGGCAGGTCGCCGATCTTGCCGACGTTCTCGTCATTGTCGCCATAAAGGATGGCGCGAACTCCGCTGACTTCGCCGACCACGGGCAAACGGCTGTTATAGTCGCTCAGCAGCAGGATGCGCGATGAGCGCTGACCCAGATGAATGACTCGGCCGACAAGTCCGCCTTCGTTGACAGCGATGCCGCCCGGCTCGACGCCCTGGAGCCGTCCGGCATTGGCGAGCACTGTCTGCGCGAAGGGGCCGTCGGTTTCAGCCGTCACCCGCGCAGTCACCCCCTTCTCGGGCGGCTCGCCAAGCAGGTTCAGCATGTCTTCGTAGGATTCAAGCCGGTCCGCCATCGAGATGGCTGCTTCCTTGTAGCGTGCGAGATCGCGCACCTCGTTCTCGAGTTCACGGATCCGTCGATCGCGGGCCGCCTGGCCTGACAACCGCGCCCAGAGGCCGGCCTCGGCAGGGGCGCTGATGCGATCGCTGACAGCGGTGCGAACGGGCACGAAGAACTGGCTGATCTGCGGCGCCGACTGGGCGACAAGCAATGCCATCGCGAGCAGGAACAGGATGCCGAGCGTCAGTCGCCGGAGCGCGCGGCCGCGGGGTCTCTGCAATGTTCGGCCAGAACGGGCCATGGAGAGGTTTCCCTTGCCGATCCTTGACGCGAGCGGCCTAGACCTCCGGACAGAGGACGCCCTTCATCTTCGAATAGTTCTCGAGCACGATGCCGCAACCGTTGACAACACATTTGAGCGGATCGTCGGCGATCATCACCGGCAGTTGCGCCTGCGCGCGAATTACAGTGTCGAGGTTGCGCAGGAGGGCGCCGCCACCGGTGAGAACGATCCCACGGTCGACGATATCGGCCGCGAGTTCCGGCGGCATGGCCTCAAGGGCGATCTTCACGGCATCGATGATATCGGTGACAGGCTCCTTGAGCGCTTCGGCGATCATGGCCTCTGTTATCTCGGTTTCCTTGGGCACGCCATCGAGGGTGCCCCGGCCGCGCACGGTGAGCGCCATGCCCGTGCCGTTCTCGGGCGGGAGGGCTGTGCCGATTTCCTTCTTGATCCGCTCGGCCGACATTTCGCCGATCAGGATCTTCTGTTCGCGGCGCAGGTAATTGACGATGGCCTGGTCCATCTTGTCGCCGCCAACCCGTACCGAGCGGGAATAGACGATGCCGCCGAGCGAAAGCACGGCAACCTCGGACGTGCCCCCGCCGATATCGACGACCATGGACCCAGCCGGATCGTCGATCGGCAAACCGGCGCCAATGGCCGCGGCCATCGGTTCCTCGATCAATTCGACCTGGCGGGCGCCCGCAGCGAGCGCAGACTGGTGGATCGCGCGGCGCTCGACGCTGGTGGCGGAGCTTGGCACGCAGATGATGATAAGGGGGGAAATGAAGGCCCGGCGATTATGCACCTTGCGGATGAAGTGCTTGATCATCTCCTCGGCGACTTCGAAGTCAGCAATGACCCCATCGCGCATCGGACGAATGGCTTCCATGTTGACCGGCGTCTTGCCGAGCATGTTCTTGGCTTGCTCGCCGACCGCATACACGATCTTGCGGCCGCCTTGCGTCATGTAAGCAACCACCGAAGGCTCATCGAGCTGCACGCCCTGACCCTTCACATAAACAAGTGTATTCGCGGTCCCGAGGTCGATGGCCATGTCGGTCGACAACATGCCAAGCAGGCTACCAATCATATTTCCCACGCGTTCTTTCTGATACGGGCCAAATCGTTCCGCTCGGTGTCAAGCAAATCTCGATCCACAGCGGTATACCTCATGTGCCGTTAACGCTGCATTAAAGCAAGGTAAGGCGAACAGTTTAATGGAACGAATCGTTCCTTATCGCTGAATCTGCGACAATCGCTGGAGGTACCGGCCGGAATCTGTTGAAAACAGGGCGCTGAAGTGGAACGAATCGTTCGGCAAAAGTTAAGCAAAACGGTCTTCGTGTTAACCTTTGCGACAATCTTGTGGGCTTGCTTCGAAATCACGCAGCCGACGCCGCATCAGAATGTGACAGCCGATTCAGCGGGGGAACAGATCGTTCCACTTGCTGCGTTTGCGCTGGGTGGCGCCCGGACACGTCGAAAAGAGGCGCTCAGGCGGCCGTGACAAATGTCGCAATGACCTTCTTGCGGCCGGTCTTGTCGAAATCCACGGTCAGTTTGTTGCCCTCGCAGAAGGCGACTTTGCCATAGCCGAACTTGTCGTGGAAAACCCTGACGCCGGGGCGGAAGCTATCGGGTCCCCCGCCGGTTGCCATAAGGTCGCCAGGGTCACGTGGCGGGGCGCTCGCAAACTTGCCTGCGTTCTCCTGCAGGCGTTTCCAGCCGGGGCTTTGGTAGTCCGAGCGATGACCGAGGTCTTCGACCGTCCCGGCAAAACCGGTTTCCCCGCCCGGTAGGCCGCTATAGCCCGTCTCCGAGACCGCTTCGACGTGCGCGTGCGGCAACTCGTCGATGAAGCGGCTCGGCATGACGGCCTGCCAGCGGCCATAGATCTGACGGTTGGCGACGAAGGAGATGTTGCAACGCGTGCGGGCCCTTGTGATTCCGACATAGGCAAGACGCCGCTCCTCCTCGAGGCCGCGCAAGCCGCTTTCGTCGAGCGCCCGGCGGGAGGGAAAGACTTCCTCCTCCCAGCCCGGCAGGAACACGACGGGCCATTCCAGCCCCTTGGCCGCGTGCAGCGTCAAGATTTGCACCTGATCCTCACCTGCCCCGCCGGAGGACGCGTCCATGACCAGTTCGACATGTTCGAGGAAGCCCGCAAGCGACTCGAACTCGCCCATCGCGCGAACGAGCTCCTTGAGGTTGTCGAGCCGGGACTGGGCCTGCGGGCTGCGGTCCTTCTGCAGCATGTCGGTATAGCCGGACTCCTCGAGGATCATCTCGGCGAGTTCTGTGTGCGGCGTGCCGCCAGCGAGCTTGCCGCGCCACAGGTTGATCTGGTCGATGAAGATTGTCAGGCCGCGCTTGGCGGCGCCCCTGATCTCGTCGGTCTGAAGCACCATGGGGGTCAGCGTGAACAGGCTTCGGCCATCGGCACGCGCGAAAGACTGCAGCTTGGCAAGGGTGGTGTCGCCGACGCCGCGCTTCGGCTCATTGACGACCCGCTCGAAGGCAAGGTCGTCATCTGGCGAGCGCACAAGGCGAAGGTAGGCCATGGCATCGCGGATCTCCGCGCGTTCAAAGAAGCGCGGCCCGCCAATCACGCGGTAGGGGATGCCGAGCAGGATGAAGCGTTCCTCGAAGGCGCGCATCTGCCAGGAGGCGCGCACCAGTACGGCGCAGTCGTCATGGCGCCCACCGCCGCGCACCCAGCTTTCGATATCGTCGGCGATCAGGCGGCTTTCGGCTTCGCCGTCCCAGAGACCGCGCACCTTGACCTTCGGCGCCTCAATGTCCGCCGCCACTGGATTGTCGTCGCCGACGAAGAGCGACTTGCCGAGCCGGCCCTTATTGTGGGCGATGACTGAGGAGGCCGCCGCCAGGATATGCGCTGTTGACCGGTAATTGCGCTCAAGGCGCACGACCTTGGCGCCAGGAAAGTCCTTGTCGAAGCGCAGGATGTTGTCGACCTCCGCCCCGCGCCAACCATAAATCGACTGGTCGTCATCGCCGACGCAGCAGAGGTTGCCGGAGCCCTGGGCCAGCAGGCGCAGCCATAGATACTGGGCGACGTTTGTGTCCTGGTATTCGTCGACGAGGAGGTAGCGGAACTTCGCGTGATAATCGCGAAGAACATCAGGGTGTTGCTGGAAGATCGTGATGTTGTGGATCAAGAGGTCGCCGAAATCGCAGGCGTTCAGCACCTTCAGCCGGGCCTGGTAGATTTCGTAACAGGTGATGCCCTTGCCGCTGGCAAAGAGGTGGGCATCCTCGGCCGGCACGCGGTCCGGCGTCAGCGCCCGATTCTTCCAGCCATCGATCAGGCCCGCGAGGAAGCGCGGCGTCCAGCGCTTGGGATCGATGTTCTCGGCTTGGATGATCTGCTTGCACAGGCGCACCTGGTCGTCGGTGTCGAGGATGGTGAAGGTGGATTTCAGGCCGACCAGTTCGGCATGGCGGCGCAGGATCTGCGCCGAGATCGAGTGGAACGTGCCGAGCCAGCGCAGCCCCTCGCCTGCATCGCCAATCAGCGCCAGCGCCCGCTCGCGCATCTCGCGGGCGGCCTTGTTGGTGAAGGTGACGGTCAGGGTCTGCGAGGGAAAGGCGAGACGGGTCGCGATGATATGGGCGAGGCGCGCTGTCAGCACCCGCGTTTTGCCTGTGCCGGCGCCCGCTAGCACAAGCAACGGGCCCTCGGTATGCAGCACGGCCTCTCGCTGTTCGGGATTGAGGCCCTGAAGATAGCGCGCGCTTTCGGCAAGCTGCGCCGCGCGCGCGGTAGCCATCTGGCTGATGGACAAACGATTCGGATTGGAACTCATCGGGAACGTATAGCAGGCTTTCGTTCACGAAGCAGGCTTTCGCTGCGCACGCGGGAACGATTGGTCTGCTCGAGGTCAGTCCTTCCTGAACGCGATCGTGACCTGGCCGATTTCGACGCCGTAGCGGGTCACGTAGGCCCGGTTGATCAGCACATCATCCTGCATCAGGAACATCCAGTCATCGAAGCCGACATTCCAGGTCGAGTCACCGACCTTCAGATCAACCTTGTATTTCCAGTTGAAGGCGTTGCCGCTCACCTGCCCGACCGCTGGCACAGGCACGTCGCCGGCTGTGCCGCGATACTGACCGTTACCGAGGATATCGATTTCCCAGACTCGGGTGCTGCGTTCGCCATCGTCATAGTCGAACTTTTCCGTGAGGGTCAGGCGGTTGCCTGCCAATTCCCCTGTGATATCGACCTTGAATTGGCGCCGCACCTTGCCAAAACGATCCTCGAAGAGGCCGTATGCGGTTGTTTCTCCCAGAAAATATTCTTCCAGTACCAAGGCGCGCGGCGCATCTGCGAATTGCGTGACAGTGCTGTTAGAGGCACATCCGGTCGCCGCGCCGGCGGCAGCGAAGGCAGCGGGCGCAAGAAGGCGTGAAAGACGCATGGGCGGTGTCCTGTTTGATCGCTTGTCTCATGCTGTTACGCAAACCGAGCCTCACTGGATGCGGCCGCCCCATCAGTAGAGCGTGACGAGCGACTTGGCATCATAGTCAGCCAGCTCATCGAGGCGGCCCGTCCTGACCTTGCTGGCCCATTCGGGATCCTGCAAAAGCGCCCGGCCCACGGCAACGAGGTCGAACTCGCCCCGGTCGAGGCGGGCCTCGAGATCGTCGAGCGAGCGAAGGCCTGAGCCTTCGCCCCGGAAGGCGCCTATGAAATCCGCATTGAGGCCAACCGAGCCGACCGTGATGACAGGCAACCCCGTCAGCTTCTTTGCCCAACCCGCGCCATTGAGGCCGTTCTCGCCATCGATTTCCGGGAATTCGGGTTCCCAGTAGCGGCGCTGGGAAACGTGAAGACAGTCGACCCCCGCATCGACAAAGACCTTGAGAAAGGCTTCGAGGGCCTCAGGGGTTGTCGCAAGGCGCGCCGCATAATCTTGTTGCTTCCATTGCGAATAGCGTAGGATGATCGGAAAATCCGGGCCGGTCTTGCGGCGCACTTCTCTTATGATGTCGGCACCAAACGTCGCCCGCTCCGGCAGGCTGCCGCCGAAACGATCGGTCCGCTGGTTCATCACATCCCAGAAAAACTCGTCGATCAGGTAGCCATGCGCACCGTGAATCTCGACACAATCAAAACCGAGCCGGGCCGCCTCACCTGCAGCGTCTGCGTACGCGAGAACCATATCATCGATGTCCGCAGCGCTCGGCGGATCAAGAACCTGCTTGCCGGAATGCGTAACACCCGACGGACTGTCGGTTGGCGCGTCCGGATAGGGACCGGTCCCCGGCTTGCGCATCATGCCTTGATGCCAGATCTGCGGCGCGATCAAACCGCCAGCCGCATGGACGCGGTCAACCACCCGCTTCCAGCCGGCGAGCGCATCCGGCTTGAAAAAGTTGGGGACATTTGGATCGTTGGATGATCCACCGCGCCTGACCGTCGTCCCTTCAGTGATGATCAGGCCGACATCCGCGGCGGCGCGGCGTGCATAATAATCTGCAACATTCTCTCCCGGAACGCCGCCCGGAGATTGGCTGCGCGTCATTGGCGCCATCACGATCCGGTTTGGTAGCGTCAGGGATTTCAGTTTGAAGGGGGAAAAAAGTGTGCGTGCCATGACCGCCCGAATCCTCGTTAATCAAACGTGGACTTGGGTTACGTGGAGCGCGGCGTCAACCTCTGACGTTAGGGCCGCTTAGCCGACGAAGATCTGGGTGAGTGGCACGCCTGCGGCGCTCGCCTCGGCGGCAATACCCCAGGCCAGACCCGCGCCGAAAGACACAAAGCAATAGGCCAGCTTGTACATTACATTGCGCACCATCACCCGAACTCCACGCTGACTTGCCAGACGTAGCGAATGCAAAGCGCAGGCCGCGTGTCAACGGATTTTTAACTTTCCTTTTCATCGTCGCGGTCGAGGCGGTGCGACTCAGTCAACTTCGCCCGTTTTTCAGAAAGATGCGCCTCCAGATCCCGATCGGCTTTCGTCCGTCCAAATTTTGCACGGTTCTTCTTGGCTTCCGCCTCACGCGCCAGCTTGGCCCGGGCCTTACGCACCTTGTTGAGATTGACGGGCTTTGTCATGTCACGACCTCAAGACCGGCCAGACGCGAGATGAGGCGTGTTCTTACCTCCGGCCACTCAGCATCAACGATCGAAAAGAACACTGTGTTGCGGATGAAGCCATCGGGCAGCGTGCGATGATTGCGGAAAATCCCCTCCTGCTTCGCGCCGAGTTTCAACACGCCGGCACGAGAGCGGAGATTTCTTTCGTCCACCTGGAACTGGACGCGCCGCGCCCCCCAGTTCTCAAAGGCATGCGCCATCATCAAAAACTTGGCTGACGGATTGATCGCCGTTCCCTGGGCTTCAGGGGCATAGCACGTCATGCCGATCTCAACACTCTTGTTGATCTCATGGGGATCAAGCCAGCTTGTGATACCGAGGAAAGCACCATCCGCCGGTCGCGTGACAGCAAAGGCAACCATGCTACCATTGTTCATCCGTTCACGGATATTTTGAATCCAGTCGGCGACCCAGTCCCCCGGACCACGCCAGGACCAGAGCCTGAAAATCTCCGGCGCGCGCTCCGCAAGTGCATGAAGCTCTGATCCATCGGCCCCGGGCACAAAGGGCCGAAGCCTGACGTGTGCATTCTCCAATGTCAGAGGCTCAAGTGTCATTGCAGGGACTTAGTCCTTGTGCACGTCGCGCCATTGTTCCATCGCCAGCGAAATCGCGAATGTCTCCCGGTATTTCGGGCTCGACGCGGGACGTGGCGGCTTCGCGGCGGTCAATGCCATGATTTCCGCGAGCTTGTTATGCGCTGCACCAGACTGACCGGCGCCAATATAGGCATGCAATTCGACCAGCGCAGACGAAAGCGGATCGTGTGCCCGAATGACGAAGTAAGGCTCATCCTCTGCGAGCTTGGGCAGAACATCGAACTGGGACGGATTGGCTTTCGAACCGATGGGAGATTTCGACATTAATGGTGCGCCTTTATTCCTGGGCCTGATTCTGATCGTGCATTCTAGGCGCGGTTGGAGGCTTCTGTCAGCCCATTCGCGGCCCCCCGCGCCGAATGACCCCGCCATAGGGCTGGACCTGCCGGTTTGAGAGAAGAGGATGGGGATCATAGAGCCCCTTGAAGATGGGATCACTGAGATAGTCTGGCCGCCGGATCGTCAGCCCCCGATGCCCGGCCGCTTGAAGGGCGAGGTTTGCGCGGTCCATCTGGCGAAGGTCGTCTTCCGAAAAATCCCCAAGCACGCGGGCAAGGTCTGCGGCCATCAAATAATTGGGCACGCCGAACACCTGCAGGGCTGCCGCATTGGTGATCACGGTGCGCCAATTGTTGGGAAGCAACTCCTGAATTTGCGCAAGATCCTGGAAAAAGGTCCAGACCCTAACACCGTAGGAGCGGGCGAGCGTATAGACCATCGCCAGCATGCGAAAATCGCTCAGCTGCGCGCATTCATCGATCGCAAACAGTGTCCGGTATTGCGGCAGTTCGCTATCTCGGGACAAGACCGCCGACATCAGAACCGAGGTCCAAAGGCGAAACAGGGACGCATGGCTGCCGAGCTGCGTCGGGGGAACGACGAGATAGATCGTCATCGGATCACCCCGGCGGACGGCCGCGAGATCGATGGTCGACGGCCCCAGCGTTCGCTGCGCTGCATCAGACGCAATGACCGAGTAATAGCTGCACGTCGTTGCGTAGATGCTTGAACGCACGCGCTCCTCCAGCTGAAGAACGCTGGCGATTTCCTCGTGGGCGAAGGCGTGGAGCTTGTCACTGTGCCTGTCGAGAAAGATTGCGAGCGAATAGCTGAGATCGTCGGACTTCAAGTATTTGCGGACTCTTCGAAGCGTCCTGTCGTCACCTTCATGGATGTTGGCGACAGCGGAAATGACCCCTGCGGAAACATCATGGCCCCGAATGTCCCAGAACGGCTCCTTGAGTGACATCATGCCGCCTGACAGTTGCCGAGCGATGTCAATTGCGACTGAAGAATGCTCCGCTCCCGGAACATCAAAGGCGTCGAGGGGATTGAGCCGATCGGTGTCTTCGGTCACGAGACCGAACGGATCGAGGACATGGATCTTCTGGCCCATTTCCTTGCGGCGGCGGGCTGTGATTCGATAGGCTTCGCCTTTGGGATCAATCACGATCGCGGGGCCTTCATAGAGCAGAAGGTTAGGGATCAACGCCCCCCGGCCCTTCCCCGCTCCGGTGGAAGCAATCGTGATCATGTGGCCCTCGCCTTCAAGCCAGACGGACGCCTCTTTTTGCGGCGGCGCAGCCGGTGCTTCGCCAAAGCCGATGCGCGCAGGGGCTTCGGCAAGCTCCCATCCAAGCAGCAGCGAGTCGCCGGCCTTTTCCGGCAGGGCCGCAGGAGGCGCCTTTGCCGCCTTGCGCCGGGTGCGCGGCTTCGCCTTGGGAGGGGCTTTGCCAGCCGTTTTGGATCGATTTGCCTTTGCCATGCGTCCACCTCGCCAAAGTGCAAGGGCTAGCCACGGATCGTGGCGGCCTTTCGCGCGAAGTTGGGCAAGATTATGGGAAGCCGAACGGAGCGCTCAGCCATTGGCCGCGACGGTCAGCCAGGTCCGATCATCAATTCCGGGCGGACGATGGCGTCAAAGTCCTCCGCCGGGATGCCATCCTTGATCGCCTCTTCCCGCAAGGTGGTGCCGTTCTTGTGTGCGGTCTTGGCAATCTTGGCGGCGCGATCATAGCCGTACTTTTCCTTGAGCGGCGTCACGAGCATGAGCGAGTCGCGCAGGCCCCGCTCGATATTGTCGAGGCGCGGCTCGATCCCGACAACACAATTGTCGGTGAAGGAGACCGCCGCATCCGCCAGCAGGCGCACCGATTGCAGGAAATTGTAGGCCATCATCGGATTGAACACGTTGAGTTCGAATTGCCCCTGGCTGCCTGCGAAAGCGATGGCGGCATTGTTGCCGTGAATATGGGCGCAGACCTGCGTCAGCGCCTCGCACTGGGTGGGGTTCACCTTGCCCGGCATGATGGACGAGCCAGGCTCGTTTTCCGGCAGGGCGAGTTCCCCGAGACCCGAGCGCGGGCCCGAACCGAGGAAACGGATATCATTGGCGATCTTGAAACAGCTCATGGCGACCGTGTGGATTGCGCCGTGCGTAAAGACCATTGCATCGTGCGCGGCCAGCGCCTCGAACTTGTTCGGCGCGGAGGTGAAGTTCAGGCCGGTGATCTGCGCAATCTTGTCGGCGACCATTTCGGCGAAGCCGACCGGCGCGGCAAGCCCGGTGCCGACCGCGGTGCCCCCCTGCGCGAGCTGCATCAGCATCGGCAGCGTCATCTCGATGCGGGCGATCCCGTTCTCAATCTGTTTGGCGTAGCCGGAGAACTCCTGGCCAAGCGTGACGGGTGTCGCGTCCTGCGTATGCGTGCGGCCGATCTTGATGATGCCCTTCCAGGCCTGCGCCTTGTCGTTCAAGGCATTGTGCAACTTTTGCAGGGCCGGCAGGAGACGATGAACGATTTCCTCGGCGCAGGCGATGTGCATGGCAGTCGGGAAGGTGTCGTTGGACGACTGGCTCATGTTGACATGATCGTTCGGGTGGACTGGCGCCTTGGAACCGACCTTGCCGCCGAGGATCTCGATGGCCCGGTTCGAGATCACCTCATTGGCGTTCATATTCGACTGGGTGCCTGACCCGGTCTGCCAGACGACCAAGGGGAAATGATCATCCAGCTTGCCCTCGATCACCTCGTCAGCGGCCTGCACGATGGCGCGGCCGACAAGCCGGTCCAGCTTGCCGAGGGACATGTTAACTTCCGCGGCGGCTTTCTTGACGATGCCAAGACCGCGCACGATCGGTTGCGGCTGCTTTTCCCAGCCGATCTTGAAGTTGCCGAGGCTGCGCTCGGCCTGCGCGCCCCAATACTTGTCCGCTGCGACCTCGATGGGGCCGAAAGTGTCGGTTTCAGTTCGGGTTGCAGGGGGCTGGACGGCCATAACCGGCTCCTGATCGGATTGAGGTGTATTCTGTTCGCGCGGTCTAGCGAGCGCGGCCCCGACCATCAAGTGCACGAACATGCGAAGTGGCTGGCAATCCCGCGACAACGGTTTAAACTCCTGCTAGGCCCTGCACGGATCGTCCCGCATGAATCGTTGTCTTTTCATGTTCATAGCGGCTCTGTTTGGGATGACGCCGGAGGTTTCGTGCGAACCGCGAAGCCCGCTTGCGGACGTGCCCGTCATTGAGCAACCTGCAGCAACAGACATGATCGTGGGCTGCGACGAGCAGCTTAAGCTACCGCCTTCGTTCGGGCCAGAGGACGTGGCTTCGCGCCTTTCAAGCACGCCAGCGGGCGCCTTCGTTGACGAAACGCCGGTATACACGCCGCCCTTTCTCTACCCGCTCTGCGCCTTCATGGCTGGGATCGAAGGCGAGTGTGAGCTTGTTTTCGATATCACACCGGAGGGCGCATCAACCAACATCCTCCCCGTCTGCACGCATCGCGTGTTCGAACACGATGCGGCGGCAACGCTGTCGAGATGGCGTTTTGCGGCCCGCGCGCAAGCTCTTGGGCCACGTTCGAACTTCGTGGCGCGGATGCCATTTCGCCTCAGGGATATTGGCAAGCAGCCCTTGCCTCCCGAAGGCGAACGTCCGCAAATTGTGGAGCGGACGTCACAGGAAGCCAAGAGCGTGGGGGGCAGTTGACCGCACTAACGGCTCATGGATGGATTGCTTCCGGCAAAGTGCGCGCCCGGATAACCGAGAGCGGGGCCTTGGAGCTGGCCTGTTCCGGGCTCACCACCCAGACGAAATACTACAAAACACTGCTGAAGGAGTTTTTCCGCAAGGATTTCCCACGCCTACGGCCCGGCTATGGCGACTATGCCGTGCACATTATCATGGAGTATACGGGCGATCCGCCGCGCATGGACCTCGACAATCTTGCCAAGGCACTGCTCGACAGCCTGACGGGTAATGTCTTCGAAGATGACCATCAGGTCGCACGCCTTCTGGTCGAACGCCGGACGGCCGAGCGAGAGGGAATATGGCTTTCGGCGGCAGAATTGCCCCTTTCCGATCGACACCGAAGCCAAATCATTTGAAAACTTGGACAAATGTTAAGTAGGCGGATCAGTGCGCCACGGTTAGCCTCGATCCATAGCAATCAGATCAATCCGGAGAAACCGAATGGCGATGCGCACCCGCACTCTCGCAGGGACCTTCCTTGTCGCGGCTTTGATCTCGGGATGCAGCGGAGGCGGGGGCGACAGTCCGCCGGGTGCCGGACTCGGCGGCGCGCCGCCGGGGTCACCCCCACCACCTGCTGGCTCGCCACCCCCGCCTCCGCCTGCTCCGGCCTCTACGATCCTTTCGACACAGGCCGAAGCGTCTCGCTTCCTCACGCAAGCCTCCTTCGGCGGCGACTACGTTGCCAGCAATGCACTGGTTGGCCGGACCGCGGAAAGCTGGCTTCAGGCCGAATTTGCCAAGCCGCCGAGGTTAATTCTTGATACGGTCCTTGCTTCGCGCCGGCCGACAGGTGGTTTCGATGGCAGTCCGGCTTCGGAACAAGTCTGGAATGGCTTTATCAGCGGCGATGACACGCTCAGACAACGGATGGTTTTTGCCTTGTCGCAAATCTGGGTCGTTTCCGAAAACGAGATGTTCGACAAGAACGAGCGGATGGCCTTTTATGTTGACACGCTGTCGCGGAACGCGTTCGGCAATTACCGCCAGCTCATGCAGGATGTGACGTACACGCCAGCGATGGCGGAGTATCTAACCTACATGCAGAACCGGAAAGGCGACCCAAGGACAGGCCGCATGCCGGATGAAAACTACGCCCGCGAAATCTTGCAGCTGTTCACGATCGGTCTTGTCGAGCTGAACATGGACGGCACGCCAAAGATCGGCCCGAATGGTCCGCGAGAAACCTATACGAACGCCGACATCGAAGGTCTCGCCCGGGTGTTCACCGGCCTGAGCCGCAAAGGCCGGGACTTCTACCGCGCCGACCCCGATGGCGAATACCAACCCCTCGTGATGATGATGGGTGAGCATTCACCGGAGGCCAAGACATTTCTGGGCACCACAATTCCGGCGGGTACGGAGGGAAATGAAAGCATCCGCATCGCGCTGGATACAATCTTTGCCCATCCAAATGTCGCGCCTTATGTCTCGATTCAATTGATCAAGCGCTTTACGGCGAGCAATCCCTCGCCCGCCTACGTCCAACGTGTCGCAACGGCCTTCGAGACCGGCAGCTTCACCGCGCCATCCGGCATTCGCTTCGGGACGGGCACGCGCGGAGACCTGACTGCGACACTCGCGGCCGTGCTGCTCGACCCGACTGTTCATCAGGATCCGGCGAGCTTGCCGCAGGACGCTGGGAAGATCCGGGAGCCAATACTGAAATTTGTCCACCTCGCGCGCGCCTTCAGGATGAATCCCGCCGTTGCCGCTGTCGAAACCCGGCTGGACAACACCTCCTCACCGGTCGATCGACTCGCCCAGCATCCGTTTCGCGCCCCGTCGGTCTTCAATTTTTACCGTCCGGGATTCGTTGCGCCAGGCTCGTTGAGCGGAGCGGCGAACCTGACGGCGCCTGAATTCCAGATCATCAATGACGGATCGAGCCTCGGCTATATCAACATGATGACGGACTATGCGTTCGACAGGACGCCTTCCCGAAACAATGTCGCGTCTTTTGTACCCGACTATGCGGCTGAAATCGCAATCGCAGATGATGCAAAAGCGTTGGTGGAACGGCTGAATGTCACCTTGGCCGCCGGCCAGATGACAGCGCAGGAGAAAGCCGCAGTCGAAGCCGCGATCAATGCCTTGCCGATTTCGACGACCGATCCCTCGGGTGACCGGCAAAAGCGCGTCGCGTCAAGCGTCTTGCTCATCTCCAATATGCCGTCCTACGCCGTCATCCGTTAAGCCCCCAGCACGAGCAAACCCATGACCCCGCTTTCGCGTCGCCATTTCCTCGCCGGCACCACTGCAACATTTGCAGGCGCGGCCGGCGCCCTCGGCCTGCTTGGTAACACCAAGGCCTGGGCCGCCGAAACATCGGGCTACAAGGCCCTCGTCTGCATTTTTCTCAAGGGTGGCATGGATCATGCCGACACCGTCTTGCCCCTGGACCAGAGCTCCTACGACCTCCTGCGCGCGGCACGTGCAGGCTTGTTCGGCGCGTACGGCGTGGGAAGCGGCACCTCCTCGCGTGACCGTGCGAACATTCTCGAACTCACTCCAACCAATGCATCGGCCTTCGGCGGGCGCGCCTTTGGCCTACCCGCAGCGCTTGCGCCCCTACATCAGATGTTCGAGGGCGGCGACCTCGCGATTGTCGGCAATGTCGGCCCTCTGTTGGAGCCCACAGACCGAAACCAATTTGAAAGGCAGTTGATACCCCTGCCGAAGCGTCTCTTTTCCCACAACGACCAGCAGTCGACCTGGATGTCGCTTGGCGTCGAGGGGACACGAACAGGTTGGGGAGGACGGTTCGCAGATGCGGCAATCGCAGGAAACCCGTCAGCCAACCCCCTTTACTCTGCGATCACCACGAGCAGCAATGACGTGTTTCTGTCGGGCAATACGGCCCGCCAATTCTACGCCCCTTCCGGCGCTTCATCTTCGGTGATGAATATCGACGGCAATCGCAATATCCTTGGCAATAACAGCCGCTTTGATCCGATCCGCGTGGCGATAAGGGATGGCCTGCTTCAAACAGACTACGGAGCACCGAGCCTTTACGGCCGTGATTTTTCGGCGATCCAGTCGCGTGGCGTCAACAACAACATCGCCTTTGCCACCGCGCGGCAGGGGGCGGTTCCCTTTCAGACGCCATTCCCGTCAACAAATCTGGGAAACCAGCTCAAGACGGTTGCGGAAACCATCCTTGTCCAGTCCGCCCTGCGGGTTACCCGCCAGGTGTTCTATGTGTCGATCGGCGGTTTCGATACCCACAGCGACCAGGCTAGGTCGCTGGCCGGACTTCACACTCAGATCGCAAACGCGATGGCAGCCTTCCGGCTCGCCATGATCGAGCGCAACCAGTGGAACAATGTCGTGGTCTTTACGGGTTCAGATTTCGGCCGCACGACCATCGACAATGGAGACGGCACCGATCACGGATGGGGCGCGCACCATTTTGTTGCGGGCGGACAAGTCGCCGGCCGCCAGATCTATGGCGATATCCCCCCAGCAGACCTCAACTCCTCGCGATTCACCGCCAGCCGGGGACGATTGATACCGTCGGTATCGGTCGAACAATATGCGGCGACGATGGGGGCCTGGTTCGGTCTCAGCCAGGCTGAGCTGGCCAGCGCACTCCCCAACCTGTCAAAATTTCCCTCGCCGACGCTTGGCTTCATGCAGACCGGGACAGGCTGAAGAGGGGCGACGCCTTTACCTTGGCTGCAATATGAGCGAAACGCTCTTTCCCGCCTCTGCGGCGCCGGGGGGAGCTATGCTTACTGCGTTTCTTACTGTTTTCGTGTCCGTATTTCTTGCAGAACTCGGCGACAAGACGCAACTCGCGACGGTTCTGTTCTCGGCGGACAATCCAACCTCCCGCGGCCTTGTTTTCCTCGCTGCTGCGGCGGCACTCGTTGCATCAACTGCAGTCGCGGTCGGACTCGGCGCGCTTGCCGAGCGCTACCTGACGATGATCCCGCTCAAACTGATCGCCGGCGCTGGCTTTATGTTGATCGGTGGATGGACTATCTGGAGTCACTTTCATCCGTAGGACATGGTGCGATCAAACGCGGCCTGATCGTCTTTGAGCGAGGCACGTCCGACCGGAAGCGACGTCTCCGTGTTCCGATCAGATCGTTTCGATCGGACCCAGAAAGGCGTCACACATCGACGAGAAGTTTTTCCAGCCCTCGAAAGAACGGCAATGTCCGCCAGACGAGATCCTGCTCTGGAAGGCGCATGTCCGGATAGCGCTGAAGCAGTTTGACGTAGACGTGACGCGCCTCCATCCGCGCCAAAGGTGCGCCGATACAGATGTGCGGACCCCCGCCAAAGGCGATATGGCTCGCACGCTTCTTGGTGATGTCGAAGGCCTGCGGCGTTTCGAAAACGTCCGGGTCACGATTGGCGGCAGCAAGCGACATGAAGATGGGTTGGCTTTTGCGCATCGGGCAACCCGCGACGGTACGATCCCGCTCAACGATGCGCGAGGTGACCTGGACCGGGGCCTCGTAGCGCAGCACTTCTTCAACCGCTTGCGCCGCGAGGCCGGGATCGGCGCGCAGTGCAGCGGCTTGCAACGGATGCTTGAGCAGCAGCCAAATGCCGTTACCGATGAGATCGGTCGTCGTCAGGTTCCCACCGACGAGCAGGGCCTGAAGATTGAGCCGGACTTCATCATCCTCGATGCTCGCCTCGCCGCCGGCCTTGAGCTGAACCATATCGGTGACGAGATCGTCGCCCGGCGCCCTGCGACGCGCCTCCATCAATTCAGCGAAATAGGCATCGAGGGCTTCGCCTCCGGACATCATGCGCGCGTTTTCTTCCGCCGTCCGGACGGGATTGAGCCCCAGGATCACATCCTCGGACCAACGACGGAAATCTGCGAGGCGGGCTTCATCGACACCGAGGATGCGGGCGATGACGAGAACGGGGACCGGAACTGCTATCTCGTCCATCAGGTCGAAGACACCGGAGCCGGGCGCTGCCTCAATGACCGCATCGATCATCGCCTCGATTTCCGGACGCATCTTGTTGATACGGGCATAGAAGGCCTTGGCCAGCGGCTGCCGGATGCGGGCATGATCAGGGTCGTCGAGGAACAGGATGCTGGTCCGTTTCTCCCGTGTCTCGTCAACGAGGCGCGCGGTGATGGAGTCTGGATCAGCGTTAAGGGGGTGACGAACGAAACTTCGGTCATTGACCGTGTCACGCACGTCCTTGTAGCGGCTCAAGACCCAAACCCTCGCCCCCTCGTCGCGCATGACCGGGCATTCCGCCTGCAAGGATTGAAGAAGTGGATGGGGATTGTCGCGGGCGACGGGGTTGAAAGCGGAAAGTTCCAGAATGGATGTCGGAACGCCGGGCAATGGGTTCGATTGATCAGCCATGAGGGGCGTCCTCCCGGACTCGTTTCACTTATGGCACCCGTATAGCCGATTTTCAGGGAGCTGGCTTTGAAAACTTCCGGACCAGTCAGAGCCGCTTGAAAGGCATCGGGATTGCCGTGGCGGTGGCCCGAGCGACAAGGTCCCCGCTGGCGTCGAAACAATCGGCCTCCATGAAGGCTGCCGACTTTCCCAGTCTCAAAATTCGCGCTTCGACCGACGCCTTCCCGGGCATGAGGCGCTTGAGGAAGCTCGTCTTCATTTCGAGCGTCGGAGCGGTCATCGTTACGTTTGACGCAATGATCACAGCCGTACTCATCGCTTCGTCCAACATCGCGCAGATAAAGCCACCTTGGATGGCGCCGGTCGGGTTGGCGAAGGTTTGCGGCACATCAAAAGCCATACGCACCCATTTTTCGTCCTGGTTCAGCGCTTCGAGGCGCATTCCGAGGGTATCGGAGCAGGGCGGCCGCTTCCTTGAGGTCTGGAACCGCGCCAGCATGTCTGCATCAGAGACGCGGGGCGGCGCACTGTCTGTCAATCTCTGGAAGCCTATTTCCGCCGATAGGCGTCAAGGTTGACGACCGTCTCGCCACCGGACGAGGAGGGCGCGTCACCCGCTTCATCAATGGCTTTCGGCGGCGCCAGAACACCGGCGTCCTTGTGACGCGGCTCGAAGGTGAGCCCGAAATTTACGGACGGATCGACAAAGCGGGTCAACGCGGCAAACGGCACATAGAGATGCTGCGGGACGCCGGCAAATTTGAGCACGATCTCGAAATGTCCATCATGAACTTCCAGATCCCAGAACTGGTGCTGGATAACGATCGTCATTTCTTCCGGAAAGCGCTGGACGAGTTGATCGGCAATCTTCACGCCCGGCGCCCGGGTCCGGAAGGTGATATAGAAGTGGTGATTGCCCGGAAGGCCGCTATTGCCCGTCTTTGCGCGTTTGAGCGCTTCGCGCACAACGCCACGCATCGCGGCCTGTGTCAGCGCTTCGTATCCGATGTAATCTGTCATAGGCGCCGCGCTCGCTTGTTGCGATGTGATCGTTATTGAAACGTAAATACAGGCAAGCTGGCCGATCCCGCAACGTCCTTCGCATGCCGGGCGAGGAAATATTTGCACTTCGCGCTTTTCCATGTCTTCGCCATGGCCATCCGCACCCCTGCAGCTTAGGCTTCAGCGATACCATGAAGGAGCAGCCGCCATGCGAATGCCGTTGGAGGGGCGCGACTGGAGCACAGTGCGCGCCGAAATGATTGCGAAAGGTCAAGGTGACGTTGATTGGCGCAGCGGCCGCACCGCTGTGTATGTCTTCAATGCTGGCGAGGACATCCATCACATCCAAAGTGACGCGTATGGACTGTACATGTCAGAGAATGGGCTCGGCCCCCTCGCCTTTCCTTCGCTCGCCCAAATGGAAAATGACGTGATCTCGATGGCGCTCGGTCTCTTGCACGGACCTGAAGACGCGACCGGAGCAATCACCTCGGGCGGTACCGACTCGATCACTATGGCGATGAAGGCGGCGCGGGATTTTGCGCGCGCCAGCGGCATGCCTCGCGACGGCCACAACATCGTCCTGCCGCGCTCGGCCCACCTCGCCTTCGACAAGGCGGCCCACCTCATGGACATCACCGTCCGCCGCGTGCCGCTGAAGATGGATGGTAGCTTTGAAGCCGATCCCGCCGCGATGGCGAACGCCATCGATGCCTCCACGATCATGATGGTCGGTTCCGCGCCGAATTTTCCGCATGGAATCATCGACCCCATCGCAGCGCTCGGCGAGGTCGCGGCGGCGAAAGGCGTGTGGCTGCACGTGGACGCCTGCGTCGGCGGATACTTTGCGCCGTTTGCGCGGATGAACGGCGTGCCGGTGCCCGCGTTCGATTTCGAGGTGCCGGCGGTGCACTCGATCAGCGCGGACCTGCACAAGTATGGCTATTGCGCGAAGGGCGCCTCGACGGTGCTGTTCCGGTCCGAGGCGCTTTACAGGCACATGCCCTTCTCGATGAAGGACTGGTCAGGCGCGCCGATGAAGACACCGACCCTGGCGGGCACCCGGCCGGGCGGCGCGATCTCGGCGGCCTGGGCGGTGATGAACGTGCTGGGCGTGGCGGGTTACCGCGAGAAGCAGGGACTCGTTTGCGCGACGCGGGAGAAGATCGAGGCGGGCGTCCGGGCGCTGGGCTTTGACGTGCTGGGGCGGCCGATGCTGGGGCTGGTGGCGTTCCGGCATCCGGCGGCCGACGCGCTGGCGCTGTATTCCGCCATGCGGGCGAAGGGCTGGTTCACCTCGTTCACGGCCGAGCCCCCGAGCCTGCACCTGATGCTGTCTCCGAAACATGCGGAGGTGGCGGACGCGTATCTGGCGGATCTGGCGGCGGCGCTGGCGGAGGTGAAGGCAGGGGTCGCGAGCGAGACGATTGAGGCGCGGTATAGTTGAGGGGGCGAACGAAGCGCTGGTGGCTTATCCTTCGACTTCGCTCAGGATGAGCGGTGCGGGGTTTGGCGGGGTTTGTCAGGCCGGCACATACGTCAGCCGCAGCACGCTCTCCCCTATCCGCTCGGTGCCGGTGAGGCGGAGGGGTGGACGGGGGCCGGGGAACATGGGGGTGCCGGAGCCGAGGACGACGGGGTGGAGGTAGAGCTGGTATTCGTCGATCAGGGGCGTGAGGCTGTGGGCGAGCTGGGGGCCGGTGATCGAGAGTTCGCCGGTGAGTTCGGATTTCAAGCGGCGGATTTCGGCTTCGACGTTTTCTGAAATCAGTGTGGCGTTCGGACCCACAGAATTCAGCGTGCGCGAGACGACGTATTTGGGTTGCGCGCGCCAGACTTCGGCGTATTCGCTCTCGGCGTCTTCCCAGCCGGGCTGGTCTTCGTCCCAGTAGGCCATGATCTCGTACATGCGGCGGCCATAGATGCTGGCAGTCTCGTAGCGGACCTGTTCGATGAAATGGCGGAAGAGAACAGGGTCCGGCGCGAAGCGGTCATGGTCGACATAGCCATCGAGGGACATATTGAGTCCGAAGGCGAGTTTGGCCATGGGCGGGGCGCCTACTCTGCGGGCTGAGATGCCAGCGCCGGACACTTCCCACCCGTCACGTCTTCAACCACTTTCGCATTGCCGTCCGTCCGTGCCGGGACGATGCCGAGGGCGCAGGCGATCATGGCGTAAACGTTGACGTTTTCGAACGGAGGGGTGGTGACGCCTTCCGGGAAGATCGGGCCGGCGGCGATGAAGGTGGCGTTCATGGTGGGGTCGAGGTTGTCATAGCCGTGCATGCCCGGGATGGGCACGCTCCAGCCGCCGACATCGGCGGTGCGCATCGTCCAGCCGGGATCGGCAACGGCGAGCAGCGCGGGACCGCGCGTGGGATGGTCCATGTGGTAATGGGCGGGCATCTCGCCGGCACGGTAGACGCGGATGTGTTCGGAAACCGAGCCGAGGCCTTCATAGGCGGCCTCGAGCGCCTCGCCTTCGCCGTAGATCTGGATGAAGGTCTGGGCGGAGCCGCCATACTTGCCGGTGAATTGCGGCACGGTGAGTTTCGACAGGTCGATGAACCGGCCGACCTCGATGACCTTCTCCTCCTCGATCCAGGCCATGCCGTGATCAGAGACGATGATGATGTTGGTGGTCTCGAGCAGGCCGCGCGCCTTCAGGCCCTCGACGAGCTGGCCAACATAGCCATCGACTTCGGCGAGGGCTTCCCTCGTCTTGTCCGAACGCGGGCCGGTATAGTGGCCGGCGGTGTCGACGCGGTCGAAATAGAGCGCGGCAAAGCGGGGGCGAGCGGTTTCGGGCTGGTCGAACCAGGCGAGCACTTCATCGACACGCTCCTGATAGGGCTTGGTATGCTGGTAGGGCGTCCAGATCGTGGGGCGCACGCCCTCATGCGCGACTTCCGAGCCGAGCCAGAACATGATTGCGGTGGGCAGGCCCTGCTTCTCGGCCGTGATCCAGATCGGCTCGCCCTGCCACCACATCTCCTCCTGCGGGCCGGTGGCGGGATCGAAGATCTTCCCCGCCGGCGGATCGAAGGGATAGTTGGTCACCATGCCGTGGTGTTCGGGATAAAGGCCGGTGGCGAGGCTGTAGAAGTTCACGAAGGTGAGGCTGGGCATCACCGGATACATCGCCTCGGCCTGGACGCCGCGCGCCGCGAGGGCTTTCAGGTTTGGCGCGTCCCAGTCCTTCAGGAGGGCGGGGTTGAGGCCATCGAGGCCGATCAGGAGGACACGCTGCGGCGCCGCCGGCGCT
>JBGSVY010000143.1:0-2767 GCA_041752715.1 Hyphomonas sp. | reverse complement strand
CTACCGGAACCTCGCTCTTGTCCATGCCGACTGCCGCCGCGCGGCAAAACAGGGACTTGCTTGAGCCGTGTGCGGGGAAACTTGCAAGCACGGTTCTGAGGGGGCGGGCCGGTGGCAACACCGGCCTGCTACCCGACACTATAAAGGCTTCGAAGGCGCGCACCTGTCCGAGTACGCCTCGTTCGAGACGGTGTGCGATCTTGCCGAATTCATCGGCGAGTATGGCGAGCTCGCTGCGCGCATCTATGGCCACTGCGGCAATGACCTTGAGCAGGCGCGCGCCGCGTTCGAGGACTACGCAGGCGAGTACCGCAGCGCGGCTGACTTTGCCGAGGAGCTACATACCGAACTCGGCACCGCGGTCCCCGAGAGCCTGAGCTATTATATCGACTGGCAGGCCCTCGCCCGCGACATGGCGCTCAATGGCGAGATCATGGTGTTCCAGATGGGCTTCGACGAAGTCCATGTCTTCTGGTCGCGGTAGGGGAGGACGCAGACATGACCCCCGAAACCACCAAGCACCGGTTCACCCTCGAAGAACTGCAGCAGGCGGACGACTGGTCGGAGGGATTTTGCCTCGCCTGCCGCGCGCCGCGCGACGGCTGTGAGCCGGACGCGAGCGCCTATGAATGCGACGAGTGCGGCGAGCGATCCGTCTATGGTCCGCACTGGATCGCCATCGCGGGCCTGTTCGCGGAGGGCGAAGCATGAAGTTCGCCCAAGGCTTCCCATCCTATGTCTGCCCCGGCGACAGCATCACAAGTGAGGCCGGGCCCTTCACCGTCTTGGCGCAGGTTGTGCCGGACGATTGTCCGGATGCACCGGATCAGCGCCAGGACGGCTTCTGGCCCTCGCTCTACATCGACGCCCCCGGCTTTATTGGGCCGGGGAACAATTTCCGCCAGCGCTTCGCCGAGGCGCAGGCCAAGGCCGAAGCCGTCATGGAGGGCTGGCGGAAGGGGGATTGGTTCTATTGCGGGATCGTGCTCAGTGTGTCGCTGGAGGAGGTCGACCTCGCGCAGACCGCTGCGGCCCTGTTTGGCATCGAGGCCAATTATCCCGGTACGGACAACAGCTACCTTACCAAGGTCGCGAACGAACTCCTCCCCGAGGCCATCGCTGTGGCCCGTGAAACGCTCGCGCGGCTCGCCGCGCATGCGCAAGCTCTGGAGGGCGCGTGATGCCTGACATCTTCGACCAGCTGCTCGGCCCGCGCCCCTCGCTGACGCTCGACATCGAGCAGGGTTTCGTCACCGCCATCTGGGTGCAAGGCCGCTGCCCGAATGTGACGATCCGGGATTTTGATCTCGGCGCCAGCGCGCCGGATGCCTCGCTCGACGTCTTCGGCGCGCCTTTCGTGCCGATCAACTGGCACCTGCCGCCTTGGCGGCTCGGCCTCGCACTCGCTCCGGGGCACCTGTTTCCCTTTTGAGGACCGTACCCCCGTAACAACGCTGCGCTGGCATTCCCGGCACTCCCGATGTTGCCAGCCGATTGGCAAACCCTGCCTCTACAAGCTGCGGCGGGCGCACCGGGGGTCAGGAAGGAGCCCGCTTGCCTGCTGGCGCCTGGCCGCGAGACGGGGGGCGGGTATTTGTATTTGCACCAGATCATGATAGAAGTGCTCTCATCATGACAGACACACCGATCCAGATACGTAACCCCGACGTCGTGCGCGATATCCGCGCACTCGCCGACCGGCTCGGCCTGCCGATGACAGAAGTGATTGCCGACGCAGTCCGCCGCCGCCTTGCGGAAGAAGTCGGCAAGGCAAGCGATGTTCAAGCCGCGGCGCAACGGCGCGTTTTGGACGTGCTCGCCCGGATCGACGCGCTGGCCGTGACCGGGCCCATACTCACAGACGATGATCTCTACGGGCCAGACGGGCTGCCGCGGTGATGGTCGTGGATGCCTCGGCAGTGCTGGCCATCTATTTCGGTGAACCAGAACGCACCGCGTTCCTCGACATCCTCACGGCAACGGACCAGCCCGTCATGGCGCCCGTAAATGCCTGGGAAGTCCTCGCGCGTGCCCAGAGCGCACATGGCGCGTCAGGTCTCAGCGAAGCCGAGGCCCTTATTGCCGCGCTCGGGATAAGCATAGCCACTTCCGGCCTCGATGACGTCCGCGGCGCGGTCGCTGCTTTCGGCCGCTATGGCAGGGGCACGCCGGCCGGACTCAATCTGGGCGACAGCTTCGCCTACGCCCTCGCACAGAAACTTCAGCGCCCGCTTCTCTTCAAGGGCGACGATTTTACAAAGACAGACATCGCCCGGGTTGGGTAACCCCTTAGCGGACGATGCCGTTGTTTCGGGATCTCGGACCCTGCCAACCTGCCGAAGGGAAGGAAACCAACTTGAGTGTTCTGACGATCAGGCTTCCGGACGATCAGCACGAGCGACTGCGCGCCCTGGCGGAGCATCGCGGGATCAGCCTCAACAAACTGTTCGAAGAGTTAGCCGCCCGCGCCGTGGCCGAGTTTGACACCGAGCTGCACTTTCGCATGCGCGCCGCGCGGGGCGATGCTGCAACCGGCCTCGCCCTGCTCGACAAGCTCGACAAAGAGTTCGGCGAACGCAGGTAGAGATGCTGAAACAAGATGCTGCGCAAAGCCGGGACCTTGTTCTGCAAATCCTGCGGCGCCGGCGTGCTCTATCCCGGCTCAGGACGAAGAGCGCTGCCAGGTGGTTGCCGCCGGACGGTGCTTTTGCGCGCGGGTTTTCCGTGCGGATCATTCAGCTCAAGGTTCAAGCTGTAGACCCGGTTG
>JBGSVY010000142.1:0-10437 GCA_041752715.1 Hyphomonas sp. | reverse complement strand
GGTCGTGATCGCCCTCACGCTCGCGCTCTTCCTGATCGCGTCGGGTGACATGTTCCACGAGAAGCTGGTGCAGGCGATGCCGACCCTCAAGGACAAGCGCCGCGCGCTTGCGATTGCGCGCGATATCGAGAACCAGCTGTCGGACTACCTCTTGACCATCACGCTGATCAATGCCGGCACGGGCGCCGTCATCGGCATCGCGATGTGGGCCCTCGGCATGCCAGACCCTCTGCTCTTCGCGGTGGCAGCCTTCGTCCTGAACTTCATCCCCTATCTTGGCGGACTGGTCGGCGTCGTCGGCACGTTCCTCATCGCCCTGATCACGCTGGACTCGCCCGTCGCAGCCGTCGGTCCGCCGCTCGCCTACTACCTCATCAACACCCTCGAAGGCCAGTTCGTCACGCCCGTCCTGGTCGGCCGGCGGTTGAAGCTGAATGCGGTCGTTGTGTTCCTCGCCTTTGCCCTCTGGGCCTGGCTCTGGTCGTTCATGGGCATGTTGCTCGCCATGCCGATCCTTCTCAGCCTGAAGGTTGTCTCCGATCAAGTGCCAGGAATGGCGCCGCTCGGAAAGTTCCTCGCAGACCGCGACGAGCTGTCGCGCGCCGACCAGCGCATCATCGCCTTTGTGTTCCGAAAACGGCGCCCGCCGGTCGTCCCGGCTCCGGCTTTGCCCGAAACGCCGGTTCCCGATACGGCCGGGCGCGCAGAACAGGGCGATTGAACAAAAAAGACCGCGCCAGACGCGCGGCCTTTCCGATGTACAACACGGCCCATCCAGACCGTGAAGCGCCTAGTCTTTCTTGGTCAGGTCCTTGACCGCGTCCTTCGCATCGCCGGCGGCATGCCGGATGTCGCCTTCAACCTTGTCGGCTTTGCCCTTGAGCTCAAGCGACTTGTCGCCCGTGACCTTGCCAATGGTTTCCTTGACTGCGCCTTCGACTGTCTTCGCGGCGCCCTTGATGTGTTCTTCGTCCATGTGTCACCTCTTGTGCTGGTTCGGCTGCAAGATCTGCAGCTGCTTTTCAAACGCTCGGGTCATCGTTCCGGTTCCGGACTTTCTCCATCCTGTACGGATTGTAATTTTTATATCTGTACACAAACGAATATTTCTGACGCCCATCAGACAAGCGCGGTGAGGAGTCGCAGCGCTGGTCCAGGCCCCCTGACGATGGCGTAGCCGAGGATCATTGCTATCGTGACCAGTGAAAGCGGGCGCTCATCGGCCATCTTTCGCATGGTCTCGAATGGCAGGTCTGCGAGTGCGCCAGCGGCTGCTGCCTTGAGTTCGTCCGCCTCCCTCGCGAATGTCCGGTCAGGACGCACGAGGAGGTAGAAGCAGACACCCGTCGCCAACAACAGCAAAGCCGCTGCGGTAAATGCCGCGGCCGTCAGGCCAATCAGTTCGGCAAGCCCGAGCACGAGCGCGACGCTCAGCGTGAACAGCCCGGCAAGGCCAAGGAGGAGTCCGGTGATCCCTGCAGCAATGCGGGACTTGACCGCGTCCAGCATGGATCAGCGGCCACGCAGCAGGGCAAGAATGATCCCTGCGCCAAAGGCGATTGCGACAGCCTGGAGCGGGTTCTTGCGAATACTGGCTTCGACCGTATCGCGCACATCACCCGCCTGCTCGCCAAGAGACTCTGCGGCGTGTTTGCCCTTCTCGAGGACGTCTTCGACCTTGTGCGTTGTCAGCCCACGGATTGTTTCGAGCGCAGCGGCGAGATCATTCTTCAGCGCATCGATATCCTGGCGCAGGCGCTCGACGTCATGTTCGCGGGCGGGCTTCGGAGGCGAGCTGGTCTGGGTATTCATGGAGTTTCCTTTCCTGGGAATGTCTTCAGAACACAACGGCTGGCGCGTCGGAATGTTCCGCAGATGGCGCTGATTGAACGCATAAAACCGGCCGGTCGCAAGGGCGCATGAATCGCCAGATCTGCGATAAATGCACAAAAATATGAAGATTCAGTCAGAAACCACCGAACGATTAGGTGAATCGGTCCAGAGGGACTATATTAATGTTTCAAGCTGGGGCCTGACCAATTCCTTCGGCTGCGCGTTGACGCAGACATGGCCGCCGCGAAACGCAAGACAAGATAAATTCAGGAGAATCGGCATGACCGACGAAAAAGGGCTTTGCCCTGATCACACGTTCACGACTCAAATGAATGATCTCATCCCGCACCTCAGGGCATTCGCCCGGAGCCTTTGCGGCAACATCGCGATGGCGGACGACCTGACGCAAGAAGCTCTACTGAAGGCGTGGCGCTCACGCAGCAGCTATATTCCCGACACGAACCTGAAGGCGTGGACCTTCACGATCTTGCGGAATGTCTTTTATTCCGAACAAAGACGAGCCTGGCGCAACCAGCCACTCGACATGGATGTCGCCGCCAACACGCTCGTCGCCATTGACTCGGCGTCCGACAAGCTGGACCTGTTGGTTGTGCGCAATGCGCTCGCCAAGCTTCCCGTGCTGCAGCGTGATGCGCTGTTGCTCGTCGGCGCTGGCGGTCTTGCCTATGAGGAGGCTGCCGCCATCTGTGGTGCTGCCATCGGAACCATCAAGAGCCGCGTGTCGCGCGCCCGCAGCGCGCTCGAAGACATCATGGCGATGGATGGTGCAAACCTTGTGTCCAGCAGTCCGCTGGAGGCAAGCCAGGCGTTCGCTGACCTGATGCGGCAGGTGGACATGCTGTCCCATCCGGCCAGGTCTCGCCGTGTCGTTCCGAAGACGAGCACGTCCGTACCACGCAAGGAGAATGCGCTGACCTGACCGCAAACGGCGATCCCTTCATGGGATCGCCGCCGGCCGGGAAGCATTAGTCTTCCTTGATGTCGTCTTTGACTTCTTCAGCTGTGTCGGTGATCACTTCACCGCCTGCCTTGATGTCTTTGCCGGCGCCAGACACCGTGTTGCAAGCCACCATTACGAGGGGCGCGAGCAGCAGGGCGGCGAGGGTGAGTGATTTTTTCATGACATATCTCCGTGGGTTGATGTCGAACATTAGAACGCTCGACCGCGGGTTCGGTTCCAAAGAGATTGCTGGAACCCGATGAGGTCCGGGCACGTTTGTAAGATGCCGGCACGCTTTAAGCCGGACCACTCGAAAAGGAGACCTCCCATGCTCGGTTGGGCAATCACATTCTTTGTTCTGGCGCTGATCGCTGGCATCTTTGGCTTTGGCGGCCTTGCCGGGGCCTCAGCCGGGATCGCAAAGATCCTGTTCTTTATTTTCCTGGTTTTGCTGGTGATCAGCTTTGTGGCACGCGCCATGCGCGGGCGCGGGGTCTGAAAGCAGCGGCGCGGTTCAACGCGCGACGGAAATCAGGGGCGTGTTGCGTTCAACAGAGAGGCAAAGCGCTTTGAGTAATCGATACAAACGGTTACCTTGAAGGCCGGAGCTTCGGATCTATCTGGGCGGTGCAATGCGAATATCGACGATCCTGCCCAGCGGCCGCCTCGCGGGCGCAGTCCTTGCCTGCACGCTGGGTGCAGCATGCGTAAACGTGCCCGATCCCGTCGCGTTTGAAGGCATTGACACGCAAGGAGCAGCCTTTCGCAGCGCCGGGCCTGAAACGCTTGGCGTGTCCACGATCTGGTGGGAGGGGTTTGACGACCCGGTTCTCGCAGGCCTTGTCACGGCAACGTTAACCGAGAACCCCGCGCTCACGAGGGCAGATTTCTCCCTCGCCGAAGCAGAAGCGCTGCTGCGACTTGCAGGTCTCGATCGCCAGCCAACCCTTTCAAGCCGGATATCGGCGACCGCCAGCCGGCCGACGGGCGCCTCGACCCGGATCGACGGCCGCCTCGACGGCGCCCTGACTGCAGACTGGGAGATCGACGCATTCGGCCGCCTTGACGCGCTCTATGAGGCCGCCAAAGCCGATCTCGACGCCGCCCACGAACTGCGGCGGGACATTGCCGTCAGCCTCGCGGCAGAAACGGCCCTCGCCTATATCGAGCTTCGCGGCGCTGAGCGCCGGCTTGCCGTCGGCCGCAGCAATGGCGAAGCTCAGAAGAAGGCGCTGGACCTCGTACGCAAGCTTTTCGAGAATGGCCGCTCGACCCAGCTCGACCTCGAACGTGCCGAAGCCCCGTATCGCACCACGCTTGCGTCCCTCCCCGTTTTCGAAGCGACGATTGCCGCATCGCAGAACCGTCTGGCGGCCCTGACAGGCGAAGCCGCGACAGATCCAACCAAGCTCGTCGCGCTTGCACCACCCGATGCAGCCAATCCGATCCCGACCTTATGGGGCCCACTCAACGTGGGAGACCCGGCCACTTTGCTGCGCCGGCGCCCGGATATCCGCGTCGCCGAAAGTCAGCTTGCCCGTGCACTCGCGCTGACCGAGGCCGCCCGGGCCGCTCTCTTTCCGCGCATCACGTTGAACGGCGACATTTCCGCACTGTTTCGCGCGCAAGGCATCGCGGTCAGCGATGAGAGCTTCGGACTCGCCGTCGGGCCAGCAATCAGCTGGGCGGGGCCGGATCTGCGCGCAGAGTATGCCAGCATTGACGCCGCCGATGCACGGGCCGGCGCGGCAATCGCCGCCTATGAATCGGCAGTCCTCGGCGCACTTGCTGAAACCGAAACGGCCCTGTCTGACTACGCACTGGAACGCAGCCGCGCCTCCGACCTCGACGCCGCCGTGACCGCTGCGCGCCGGGCCTTGGCCCTTGCGACGCTGCGTTTCGAACAGGGGCTGGACAATTTCCTTGCGGTTCTTGACGCGCAACGTACCCTCCTCGACGCAGAAGACAGGCTGGCCAGCAACCAGGCAGAGACGGCGCGGCGCGCCGTTCGTGCCTATCGCAGCCTCGGTGGCATCTGGACCGCAGACGATCTCACCGCCTTCCGGGCAGGATAGGACACAAGAGATGACCCTGAACACGCTCTCCCTTTTCAAAGGCCTTCTCGCGGCTTTGGCCCTTTGCATGACGGTTCAGACCGCATCTGCCCAGCGCGGCGGCGGTGGCCCGGCAAGCGTTTTTGCAGAAACAGTGCGCGAGGAAACCTTCGCCAACCGGATTGAAGCGATCGGCACGCTCGAGCCCAACGAACGCGTCGAGCTGACACTGAATGCCGCCGACCGGGTCACAGCCATCTACTTCGATGATGGCGAGCGCGTCCGCAAGGGCAAGACACTCTTGTCGCTCGCTCAGCGCGAACAGACGGCGATCGTCGAGGGCGCCGAGGCCGAGGTCGAACAGGCGCGCCAGCAGCTTGATCGCCTTACACCGCTCGCCAGCGAGGGCGCCGTTTCGCAATCGGAACTCGACATCGCGCGGCGCAATGCTGCCAGTGCCGACGCACAGTTGCGCGCCGTCCAGTCCCGTCAGAAGGATCGCGTTCTCGTTGCCCCATTCGACGGCGTGCTCGGCTTCCGGCAAGTCAGCGTCGGCTCCTATGTTCGTCCCGGAGATGTTGTCGCGACACTGATCGACGACAGCGTGATGAAACTCGACTTCTCGGTGCCATCGAGGTTCCTGCGCGCCCTGAGGCCGGAGCTGGAGGTATCTGCATCCTCTGGAGACTTGCCCGGCATGGCGTTCACCGGGAAGGTCGCCTCGGTCGACAATGCAATCGATCCAGTCACCCGGTCTGTGCGGGTCCGCGCACTTGTTCCGAATACAGACGGCTTGCTCAAAGCCGGCATGTTCATCAACGTCGTGCTGCTCGCCGAACCGCGCAAGGCGCTGTCGGTTCCCGAAGAAGCGCTACAGCCCGTCGGGCCGCGCACCTTCATCTGGACAATCGCCAAAACCGACAAAGGGCCGGTCGGCCGGCGGGTCGAGATCACACCGGGCCAACGTCAGAACGGCCGCGTTGAGATCATCGCGGGTCTCAGCGCGGGCGACCAGGTCATATCGGAAGGCTCGCTTCGCGTCCGCGAGGGTGGTCCGGTTATAATCCGCGACAGGAGCGTCCTGACTCCGGCGGGCGCCACAGGCGGGGCAAGCCCCGCGAGCGGCGCCTCGCCGGGCGGGAAATAACCCCATGCTGCTTTCCGATACATCCATCAAGCGTCCGGTCTTCGCTTCGGTCCTCGCACTCATTCTCATTGTTTTCGGGCTGGTTGCGTTCTCTCGCCTGGCGCTGCGGGAGTATCCGGATATCGATCCGCCCGTGGTCTCGATACGAACAGATTATGCAGGCGCCTCGGCGTCAGTGGTCGAAACCCGCATCACGCAGGTCATCGAGGACAGGATCGCCGGGATCGAAGGCGTCCGCTTTATCAACTCGCGCTCATCGGATGGCCGATCGAACATCTCGATCGAATTTCGCATCGACCGCGATATTGAATCGGCCGCCAACGATGTCCGCGATCGTGTCTCGGTTGTGATCAACCAGCTGCCACCGGACGCAGATCCCCCACGTGTGGAAAAAGCTGATGCCGACGACGAGGTGATCCTCTGGCTGAACCTTGCCAGTGAAAAGCTCGCCACCCCCGAGCTCACCGATTACGCAAACCGCTATCTCGTCGATCGCTTTTCATCGCTCGATGGCGTTGCCCGCATCCAGGTTGGCGGCGCCCGGGACTATGCGATGCGCGTCTGGATTGACAGACGCGCGCTTGCAGCGCGCGGTCTCGCCGTCAGCGATATCGAACGGGCCTTGCGCGCCGAGAACATCGAAGCGCCGGCAGGAAATCTGGAGTCCGGCGGCCTCTACTATTCCATGCGGATCGACCGGGCGTTTCGCTCACCGGACAGTTTTGCGGGCCTCGTCATCGCGCAGGGCGAGAATTATCTCGTGCGCCTCGGTGATGTCGCGCGGGTCGAACGCGGCACGGTCGATGACCGCACCATGTTCCGCGGCAATGGCGAACCGATGATCGGGCTCGGCGTCGTCAAGCAATCGACGGCCAACACAGTCGAGGTGGCCAGCGCCGCCAAGGCGCTCGCCGAGCAACTCAACGAGACCCTGCCCGACGGGATGCAGATCTACCGCGCCTTCGATAGCTCGATCTTCATCGAGGCCTCGATCCGCGAAGTGTGGACGACGCTTGGAATTGCCGTCGCGCTGGTCACGCTTGTGATCTTTCTGTTTCTCGGCAGTCTTCGCGCGACCATCATCCCTGCGGTCACGGTCCCGGTGTCGATTATCGCCACCTTCATCGTCATGTATGCGCTTGGATTGTCGCTCAACCTGCTGACCCTGCTCGCGCTCGTGCTCGCGATCGGCCTGATCGTCGACGACGCAATTGTCGTGCTTGAGAACATCCACCGGCGGATGGAAGAATATGGCGAGACACCGCTCGTCGCGGCGTTCAAGGGCACACGTCAGGTCGGCTTTGCGGTGATTGCCACAACCCTTGTCCTTATGGCGGTATTCATACCGATCACGTTCATGCAGGGCAGCACGGGCCGCCTGTTCACGGAGTTCGCGGTTGCGATTGCTGCGGCTGTCGCCTTTTCGAGCTTTGTTGCGCTTTCGCTCTCACCGATGATTGCGTCGAAGATCCTGCGTCCGCATGCCGACTCCCGCAAAGGCGCGATGGCGGCGCTGCCAAATGCGGTCGACGGCATGTTCAAGGGACTAAGATGGTTCTACGGACACGTCTTCGATATCGTGGTGAAATTCCCCGTGATCATGATCGCCGGCCTCGTTGCGGCCTTCGGTGCGATCTGGCTGCTCTACCAACAATTGGGCCAGGAATATGCGCCGCGCGAAGATCGGGGAAGTTTCTTCGTTCAGGTTCGCGGGCCGGAAGGGGCCTCATTCGACTATATGACGCCCTACCTCGACGAAATCGAACGCCGCCTTATGACCTATACCGAGTCCGGCGAGATCAGCCGCCTGCTTGTGCGCGCACCGGGCTTCGGTTCGAATGCGTACAATCAGGCGAACGTCGTCGCGGTCCTCGACGATTGGGCCAATCGCCGACCGGCCGATCAGGTGATCAGCGAAATCAACGGCAAGCTGGCTGACCTGCCGGGCATCCGGGCCTTCGCGATCATGCGCCAGGGCCTCGCCGGCGGCGGTGGCAAGCCCGTCCAGTTCGTTCTCGGCGGCCCGTCCTACGAGCAATTGATCGACTGGCGTGACACCTTCATCGCCGCCCTCGAGACTAACAATCCCGGCATCACCGATATTGACTGGGACTATCAGGAAACCCAGCCGCAATACCGTATCAAGATCAACTATGAGCGCGCTGCGGACGTCGGCGTGACCGTCGCCGAAATCGGTTCGACCCTGCAGACAATGCTCGGTTCGCGCCGGGTCACCACCTATATCGAGGATGGCGAGGAATATGATGTCATCCTTGAAGGGTTGAGGTCGGAACAGTCCACGCCGAACGATGTCCAGAATATCTACGTACGGTCGGCGCGGTCGGGCGAATTGATCCCGCTTGCCAGCGTTGTGACCATCGAACCGTTTGCCGACAGTCCAAGCCTCAATCGCTACAACCGTGTGCGCGCGATCACGATTGACGCAAACCTCGCGCCCGGCGTGACGCTAGGCAACGCATTGGATGGCATGGAGCGCATCGCGCGCGACGTCCTGCCCGATGAAGCGTCGATCGATTTCAAAGGGCAGTCGCTGGAGTTCCGGTCGTCCGGCGCATCGATCCTGTTTGTGTTCGGCATCGGCCTTCTCATCGTCTTCCTTGTTCTGGCGGCGCAGTTCGAAAGCTGGATCCACCCGGTTGTGATCATCCTCGCTGTGCCGGCCACACTCGCTGGCGGGATGTTGGGGCTCTGGCTCACCGGCCAGACGCTGAACATCTACACCCAGATCGGGCTGATCATGCTGATCGGTCTTGCCGCCAAGAACGGCATTCTCGTGGTCGAGTTTGCCAACCAGCTGCGCGATGAGGGCCAACCCTTCGATGCGGCGCTGAAGGAAGCCGCGCTTGCGCGTCTTCGGCCGATCCTGATGACCGGGCTGACGACGGCGGCTGGGGCCGTGCCGCTGATCCTGTCCACAGGGGCCGGCGCCGAAACGCGCTTTGCCATCGGTATTGTCATCCTGTTTGGCGCCATCGCAGCTGTGCTTGTCTCCTTGTTGGTCGTGCCCGCCGCCTACGGGCTGCTTGCCCGGCGCACCGGGTCGCCGGGAGATGTCACCCGGCGGCTTGAGGCGGAAACCGAGCTCGCGCCCGCTGAATAGGGATCGCGCGGTCGCCCGCGATGACCAGCCCTGCGAGGCGGGCTTGCAACCGCCCCCGCACCTTCGCATAGACAGGAGAAAGACCGGTCACCGGAGGCGCAAGGAGGCCAGAGGCGACATGAACCTGTTCTTTCGCTTCATGCGCATCCTCCTGTCGGCCCTGTTCACCCGCAAGCGGACCGGCCTCCTCGATCCGCACACCATCCGTTCGGCGGTCTGGCTCGGCGATCAGGACCTGATGGGCCACATGACCAATTCGCGGTATTCGTCCTTCACCGACCTCGCCATCATGAATTACATCGCCCGCACAGGCGCGCTCGGTGTGTTTCGCAAGAATGGCTGGTTGCCGATCATCCAGCATGAGGCGCTGACCTTTCACCGGATGATGCGCTATCCGCAGAAATTCGAGGTCGAGACCCGGCTGGCTGGCTGGCAGGACAGCCATTTCTGCTTCTCCCACACCTTCCGCTCGGAGGGACGCGTGGTTGCCGAAAGCCGCATGATCGCGCGCCTGGCCGGGCGCAAGAAGGCGAAAGTGACCGTCGACATGACCATGGACGCCCTCGGCATTCGCCTCGAAAGCCCGCCACTCGATCCGCCCTTCCGGGCGGCGCTCGATGATCTCCTGGTGCGCAAATGAGCGTGGCCCTGCCGGTCATTATTGACTGCGATCCCGGCGTCGATGACGCTGTCATGCTGATGATGGCGCTCGCCAGCCCGAGGCTCGATGTGACCACTGTGACAACGGTCGCCGGAAATGTGCCGCTCAGCCTGACCACGCGCAATGCCGGAATGATCCTTGAGCGGATGGGCCGCGGCGACATCCCCCTCGTTGCCGGATGCCCCCGTCCGATGATGCGCGACGCGGTCACCGCCGAGGATTTCCATGGCGAAACGGGCATCGCCGGGATCGCGCCCTTCACACCCGCCGCGCCGCCACGCGCGGGGCACGGCGTGAACGTGCTGATTGACAGGCTGGCGGACGCTGCGCCCGCGAGCCTCACCCTTGTCGTCACCGGCCCGATGACCAACCTCGCCGCCGCGCTCGTCATGGCGCCCGATTGCGCTCGCGGAATTGCCTCGCTGATCGTTATGGCGGGCGCTGATACCGCAGGTGGCAACATCACACCCCATGCGGAATTCAACGTGTTCGCCGATCCGCACGCGGCCGCCATCGTGTTCGACATGAACCTGCCGACGACGGTTCTCAGCCTCGATGTCACCCATACGATCCGCGCGACGCCGCCGCGCATCGCGCGCCTGCGGGCCATTGGCGGGCCGCACGCCGCGATGATGGGCGACCTGCTCGAGGCGGCCAACG
>JBGSVY010000141.1:0-8181 GCA_041752715.1 Hyphomonas sp. | reverse complement strand
GCAGCAAGCCCGGCAACGCGGCTGACCATGCTCTGCCCGGCGATCAGCGCCAGCGGCTTGCCGGGCAGGCGCGTTGAGGCATACCGGGCCGGAACGACAATCAGGGTTTGCATGGGCGGGTGGTTCGTCAGGGCTCGTTCGGCGTCTCGCGCACGACCTGCGCAAGGGCAAGGATCGGGCCGACCCAGTCGAGCGCTTCCTGCCTGACGCCTTCGCGGCGCAGGAACTCGGTGAAGGCCGGTACGAAGTCGGCGTTGGTGCCGCATTGGGCGATCGCGCTGTCGATTTCGGGAATGACGATCGTTTCGAAGCTACGGGCAAACTTCTGGATGTCGCTGGCCTTGGCGGCCAGCAGGATCGCCCGGACCGGGTCGACATCACCGTCGGCGCGGACCAGTTCACGCAAATCGCTGACGAGGCTGCGGTTCTCCACGGCGAATTTGCGCAGTACGGCCTCCGTCCGGTAGTCGATCCACTCGGCTGTGCACGGCTTGGGTGCGGTCGCGCAGGCCGTGCTTGCGACAAGACAGAGGGCGGCGAAGAAAAACTTGAGACGCATGAGCAGGCTCCCTCGTGTAGGCTGTGGCTGGCGCGACCGTACTGGCCGCAGCCAGCGGCGCAAGGGGCCGACAGGATTAGCCCCGGCGCGAGGCTCGCGCCGGGGCAGGATCATCGTGATTGCAGGTGTTAGTCGGCAGGAGGCGCAGGCGGTGCCGGCACTTCGGGAGGCGCCGGGGCATCCGGCGCTTCAGGCGCTTCGGGTCCGGTCCTGAAAATCATGACTCGCTTGCGCTTTGCTGCAGCGTCCGCCTCAGCCCGGAACGCGGCTTTTTCTTCGGCTGAAAGGTCAGGATGTCCGTCGATCATTGCGAGCGTATCCGCTGCGGTCAGCCGGGCGCGGTCCCCATCGACGCAGATCACGCGAGCGGGTGTGCCTTCGGGCACAGCGCGCTCGATGAGGCGGGTCTCGCCTTTTGCCAGTTCGGCGGACGCGCAGGCTGACACAGCATCCTCGATCGCATGGCTTGCGGCAGCGACGCGGTCTTCAAAGTCTGCGCCGAAATGGGCCTCGACCCGGCGCTCGATCTCGGCCGCATGCGCATCGATGCGCAATTCGATGATGCGCGCGCGCTCTTCGGCGCCCTCGGCTGATCTCGCGGCGATTTCTGCCTCGAGGGCCGCAACCTTTGCGTCGAGTTCGGCTTCGAGGGCAGCGGCCTCTGCCTCGGAGGCCGGCGAGCCGTCCCGGATGCGGGTGCGGATGACGTGGACCTTTCCGTCTTCACTGGTCGACTCGGAATGAAACTCGGCGACTCGGCCTGCAAGCTCACCGATCTCCTCCCAGCGGGCGTCTTCCGAAATGTCGATCTCGGGCCCGAGCACGTCCGGACCAGTCAATTCGGCGATGTCCTTTTCAATCTCGAACTGGAGCTCTTCGATGCCCGGCACGTCGGGAGACGGCGGCACGATGCCCGCCATCGGATCGCTCAGGAGGATGATCTGGCGATCATCAACCGGAGCACCATCAAGCCAGAGGGCACCATTCTCGATTCGGATTTCGGTTTCTTCGGACCTGCCGTCCGCATTCTCACCCGCATTGGCGAGCGAGGCCGTGCCGAGCAGGCCGCCGATGCTGACGAGGGCGGTGAGGCCGAAGCCGGCAACCCTGCGATTGAAGGAGGGGACTGGATAGGACATGCGGGTCAATCTTTCTTTCAGGGCGTGCGTGAGGGGCAGGCTGTGGGCGAGCACGGGGCGCTCGATCCGGTGCGCGCGCGCCGCCTTGACCAGCGTTGTGCCGTAGGCATGTGGGCTCGCATGGCCATCGCGCAGCACATCGGCGTCGCAGGCGGATTCCTGGTCGGTGCGGAAAGCGCTCGCGGCAAGATAGGCAAGCGGATTGAACCAGAGGCTCGCGACGAAGATATTCGCCACCTGGAGCGCCCAGAGATCGCCCCGCCGCACATGGGTGAGTTCATGGGCAAGCGCCGATCGGGCCTCGCATGTGTTGTACTCGGCGTCGAACCAGGCTGGCAGCACGATCACCGGGCGCAGGAGGCCGGTCACGAAGGGGCTGCTGGAGATCAGGCTGAGCACCACCGGCGGCGTCCGGCGAAGCCCGCAGCGCCGCGCGCCTTCCTCTGCGAAGGCAACGAGATGCGGCGGAGCGGGGATCGCTTCATCTGCGACAAGGCGCATGAACTGCCGGTGGGCGAAGAGGCCGCGCACAATCAGGCAGAGCGCGATAACGCCCCAGACGAGCCCCAGTCCTGCGGGCAGGAGTGCAGCGATCGCCGCGCCCGTCCCTGACAATGGGTCGGCGGCCAGGGGGGCTTCGGTCCAGCTGAGGTGGCCGGCGCCGAACGCATCAAGGCCCGGTGCGCCCGATTCGCCATGGAGCACATACGGCGCGGGTTCTTGCGTCTCGCGTCCCGTCATGCCGGCGAGTCCCGGCCCGGCGAGGCTGAACAGCGAGGCCTGCGTCGGCAGGGGCGGCAGGATCAGTCGCGCGAACGGCAAGGCCCAGAGCAGGTAAGCGATCCCGGCACCGAAATGCCGGGCGACCGGGCGCCGGATCAGCAGGACGAGCAGGATGAGAAGGCTGACGGCGAGGAGGGTTTCCATCGCCGCGCCGAGGTCACGGTTCACGAAAGCGTCGATCATTTTTTCAGGTCCCGCAGGAGTTTTTCGAGGTCGGCGATGTCATCGGCGGTCAGGCCGCGGCTGTCGGCGAGGTGGGCAACCAGCGGCGCGGCGCGTCCGGAGAAGACGCGATCGACGAAGCGTTCGGTCGCGCTTGTGCGGTAATCGGTCTGGTCGATGGCCGGATAGTAGAGGAACCGGCGCCCGTCTTCCTCGGTCCGCAAGGCGCCTTTCTCGACGAGCCGCGCCAGCAGGGTTTTCACGGTGCGAATGGTCCAGTCGCGCTGGCTTTCCAGCGCCGCATGGACATCGCTGGCGGCCTGGCCTGGCTGCGCCCAGAGAATGGTCATCACTTCAAGTTCGGCAGCTGATATCTGGATCATGACGACGACACCTGTTGACTACAGGCGTGGTCATTACATCCGACTACAAGCGTGGTCAACACGGCCTGCATGAATTCGCCGTAAGCTGCGATTGCCAGCGCGATTGCGGCGATGTCGCCCTTCTATTCCCCGGAACGGTCTTGTAGGGTTAAGGCAGAAATGTGAATTGGGGCGGCAAGAGTATGCGCGTGTTTCGTCGAACCCTCATGGCCGGACTCGTCGCCCTCGCAGTGACCGGATGCGACACGACGACGACGGGCGAGATCGGCCGCGCCCTTGGCGGCATAGCCACTTCGCAAGTCGGCGCCCTAACCAGCGCCGAGATCGATGCCGGCCTGCGCGAAGCGCTGACCGTCGGCACCAACATCGTCGCCGGCCGCCTCGGCGCACAGGATGGCTATTGCGGCGATCCGAAAGTGCGCATTCCGCTACCGAAGACCTATCGCGATATCCAGTCGACCCTCTCGCGGGTTGGCGCGAGCGCGCCGCTTGATGATCTCGAACGCGAGGTCAACCGTGCAGCGGAAGCCGCTGTGCCCCAGGCGCGCTTGCTGGTCATCGCTGCGGTGCGCGAGATGACGATCGAAGACGCGCTCAATATTCTGAAGGGTGGCGACACGGCTGCAACCGACTTCCTCCGTGCACGCACGCAAACCCAACTGACAGCTGCTTTCACGCCTTATGTCCGCAATGCACTGGCCGAGTCCGGCGCTTTCACCTCGCTCGAGACCGTTGCCGGCAATTATGGCTTTGGCGGCGTCACGGCCAACCTCCAGGCGGACCTGACGCGCCACGCCGTCGGCCTCGGCCTTGACGGGCTCTTCCTCTACGTCGCGGAGGAAGAAAAGAAGATCCGTGAAAACCCGCTGGCACGCACGAGCGACCTGTTGCGCCGTGTGTTCGGGATGCGCGCCTGATGCGCCGTTTCCGCAAGGCATTGAAGGGCGGCGGCGAAATTGCCGGTCTCGAGTTCGGCGACCCGATCAAGCCCTTCGCGGCGGTGTGGCTGCATGCCACAGGGTTCAATGCGATGACGTATCAATCCATGCTGGCGCCGCTCGGCCTGCGTGCACGGGTCGCGGCCCTCGATCTTCGTGGACATGGCCGGTCAACGCTGCCGGCGAAGGCGGGTTTTGCATCATGGAACCGGTACCGCGATGATGTGATCGAATGGCTCGAGAAAGAAGCGCCGCAAGGCGTCGTGCTTGCAGGCCATTCGATGGGCGGCTGCGTGGCGCTGCTGGTTGCAGGCAAACGGCCGGATCTGGTCAAGGGACTCGTGCTGGCGGACCCCGTGATCTTGTCGCGCAAGATCTATTTCTGGAACCACGTCTTTCCGCCGGTTGTGCCGCTCATCATGCGCAGCGGAATGGCGGCACGCGCACGCAAGCGGCGGGCGGCCTTCAATTCCTTCCGTGAAGCCTTCGAATCCTACTCCGAAAAGGCAGCGTTCAAATCCTGGCGCGAGCCCTTCCTCGCCGACTACCTGCTCGACGGCGTCGACCGCACAGATGGCGGCGATCCTGACAGCCCGAAGCAGACGTGGAGCCTCCTCTGCACGCCGCGCTGGGAGGCCCGCACATTCAATGCACAACGCCATTCGCCCTGGGCCGCGCTGCGCAAGGTGCGCAAGAAGCGCATTCCGATCTGCATTCTTCGCCCCAACCGGGACTCGGTGATTACCGGCAAGGTGCGTGCCGAACTGATCAAGCTCAATCCGGCCATGATGATGAAAGGGGTGCGCGGGGTCTCGCACTTCCTGCCAATGGAGGCGCCCTACGAGGTGCGCGACCAGCTGTCGGCCTTCATTGCCCGGCTCGTTGAACGCTTCACGCTGGAAGAAGACGGCCAGGTCTCGCGCAGCCTGACGGCGCGGCGCCGCCGGACGGGGTGAGATCAGGTACGGGCCGCCTACCAGAGCGCTTGGTCTGGTGATGCGGCGTGGGCCAGTTTCTCCATGAGACGGGCGAGGTCTGCCGCTTCTCTGGTACTCAGGACATCGAGCAACCGGGCTTCTTCGGCCAGCGCGAGCGGGACGATGGCCTCATAGATTTCCCGGCCGGCCGGCGACAGGAACAGCAGTGCGCGCCGGCCGTCCTGTGTTGACGCCTTGCGTTCGAGCAGGCTTCGCTCAAGCAAGCCTGCCACCGCCCGGCTCACGGCAACCTTGTCCATCTGGGTGCGCTGGCCGATCTCGGTGGCCGAGATACCGGGCGAATCGGCGCTGACCGCCATCACGCGCCACTGCCAGATGGTGAGGCCAAATTCGCGGTCATAGAGATCTGCAATCCGGCGTGAGACGGCGTTCGATAGCACCGACAGGCGGAAGGGCAGGAAACTGCGCAGGTTGAGTGCTGGCGTCGCCGTGACTTTTCGCATGCGCGTTGGCCTCCTCGTTTTCCAGCTTGCAGTCTGCGCGCAAATTAGTTACATTTGCAACTATATTTGAGGGCGAAGCGGAAGGAAAAGCGCCATGGCAGACCTTTACGACAATCCCGCAGGCCTCGACGGCTTCGAGTTCATCGAATTCTCGGCGCCGGAGAAGGGCGTGCTGGAGCCGGTGTTCGAGACGATGGGGTTCACCCGCATCGCGCGTCACCGGTCCAAGGATGTCGAACTCTGGCGCCAGGGCGGCATCAACCTGATCACCAATTATGAGCCGCACTCCGCCGCCTGGTATTTCTCGCGCGAGCACGGCGCCTCGGCCTGCGGCATGGGCTTCCGCGTCAAGAACGCGCGCAAGGCCTATGACCATCTGCTGAAGCAGGGCGGCGAACCCGTCGAGGCGAAAACCGGCCCGATGGAGCTGCACATTCCCGGCATCCGCGGCATCGGCAATTCGATCATCTACCTAATCGACCGCTACGACACCGGCGCAGGCGAGCTGTCCATCTATGACATCGACTTCGAATACCTGCCGGGCATGGACCGCCATCCGGTCGGTGCAGGCTTCAAGGTCATCGATCACCTCACCCACAACGTCTATGGCGGCCGCATGAAATACTGGGCCGACTTCTACGAGACGCTCTTCAATTTCCGCGAGATCCGCTATTTCGACATCAAGGGCGAATACACGGGCCTCACCTCCAAGGCGCTGACCGCGCCGGACGGAAAGATCCGCATACCCCTAAACGAGGAAGGCAAGGGCGGCGGCGGCCAGATCGAGGAGTTCCTGCGCGCCTTCAACGGCGAAGGCATCCAGCACATCGCGTTCATCTGTGACGACCTCTACGCCTGCTTCGACACGCTGAAAGCCCGCGGCGTACCCTTCATGACCGCCCCGCCGGACACCTATTACAAGATGCTCGACACCCGCCTGCCGGGTCACGGCGAAGACGTCGCCGGCCTCAAGTCCCGCGGCCTCCTCCTCGATGGCACGACCGAAGGCGGCCAGCCCCGCCTCCTGCTGCAGATTTTCGCCCAGCCCCAGATCGGCCCGGTCTTCTTCGAATTCATCCAGCGCAAGGGCGACTACAAGGAAGGCTTCGGCGAAGGCAACTTCAAGGCCCTGTTCGAGTCCATCGAACGCGACCAGATCGAACGCGGCGTGCTCGGCGTGAAGGAGAACGTGTAATGGCGGCCCCCAAACTCAAAGGCGTCCACCACGTCGCCTATCGCTGCAAGGATGCGAAGGAGACAGTGGAGTTTTACCAGAAGACGCTCGGCATGGATTTCCAGCTGGCGATCGCCGAGGACCATGTGCCCTCTACCGGCGCCTATGATCCGTACATGCACATCTTCCTCGATGCTGGAAACGGCAACGTGCTCGCCTTCTTCGAACTGCCCGAGCAGCCCGAAATGGGCCGCGACCCGAACACGCCGATCTGGGTTCAGCACATCGCGCTCCGCCTCGGCTCGCTCGAAGAACTCCACGCCGCCAAGGCGCACCTCGAATCCCTCGGCCTCGACGTGCTCGGCCCGACGCATCACGGCATCTTCAAATCAATCTACTTCTTTGACCCCAACGGCCACCGGATCGAACTCGCCGCCGACATCGGCACGCAGGAGCAGATGAAATCGCTGCGTGACGTTGCCCAGCCAATGATCGACGAATGGAGCGCAACGAAAAAAGCGCCCCGCCACGCCGCCTGGCTGCATGAGAAGATACGGGAAGAGAGCTGACGGGTGATCTCCAAGCTTGATCCTGGCTACAAGGAGACGATGCGGATCAAACTCGGCAAGGCCGCTCTGCCGGCCGCTGAGTTGAAGTTATGCGCGTGGATTGCCTCCCATTACGCCGCGCCGCTCCCGATCAATGTTCATTTCGACAAGATCCATGACGATGAGCTTCCCCGCCTGAACATCATCTTCGACCGCCGGGGCGATGGCGCCAGCTTTCGAAAGAAAGACGGCACCGGCTACAACACCCGCAAGCAGAAGAGCGTCCTGAAGGCCGCCCGCAAACTCGGCGTGCTGGATCATCTGGACATGGCTTCGCAGGAAAGAACGCTGGTGATTTTCTCCGAGTTCGAAAATGCCGTCAGGTCTGAGGTTGCCGCCGCGATCAAAGACGCGGACGTCGAGGCCATCCGGTCTGCCATGTCCGGCCCAAGTGTCTGGCTGGTTTCAAGAATCTTCGGATGCGCCATTGTGTTTTTTGAAACGACCAGTGAAATGAAAAGCGGCGCGGGAAAGCGCGCCCAGGACGCGTGGCGTACGGCGCTCCAGTCAAAATCGAGGGACTATGACGCGTGCAGGTATTTCGACGCAGAGCCCTTGCAGGTGCACTTTGACTCAAGAGAGAACTTCGAAAAAACCTATAACGGAAACTGGCGCACGTATTATAATTAGAAGCTGATCAGAGGGAAAATAATTGAAACTCGCCACACTGAAGAATGGCGCCCGCGATGGCCGCCTCGTCGTTGTCTCGAAAGACCTGACAAAGTGCACTGATGCGGCGCGCATCGTGTCGACGCTGCAGGGCGCGCTGGACAACTGGGCTGTCTACAGCCCCCAACTCGCCATGCTGGCCGAGCAGGTCGAACTCGGCTCCGTGCCGACGTTCCGCTTCCATGAGCATGACTGCGAAAGCCCGCTGCCGCGCGCCTATCAGTGGGCGGACGGTTCGGCCTATATCAACCATGTCGAACTCGTCCGCGCCGCCCGCAACGACAAGGTGCCCGAGAGTTTCTACTACGACCCCCTGATGTACCAG
>JBGSVY010000140.1:0-13391 GCA_041752715.1 Hyphomonas sp. | reverse complement strand
CCATGTCCCACACCGCCTCAGCCCGGTTCCAGGCGCCGATCTCGTCGCACCAGGCCGCATCGAATTGCGGTCCGCGCAGCGCGTCAGGGTCTTCGGCGGAGAAGGCATAGGCAATCGCGCCATTTGGAAACACGAGCCGGTGCCGGGAGGGCTGGTAGACCGGGCGCTCGTCGCGGCGGGGTTCGCTCCAGCGCAGGCCGCTTGGTCCCTCGATCATCACTTCGCGAACATCCGCGAAGGTCGGCCCGATCAGGGCGATGCGTCCACATCGGCCTTGCAGCGCCGCCCAGCGCACCCATTCAGCGCCCGCCCGTGTCTTGCCCGCGCCGCGCCCCCCCATGAACAACCATGTGCGCCAGTCGCCCGGTGGTCGTGCCTGTGTAGGCCGGGCGTCGAGCAGGAACGGATGTATGCAGAGGGTTTCCTGCTGGTGCCGGCTGAGCGCGCTGCGGCCACCTGCCGCAATGGTCGCCAGCAGATTTCGTCTCAAGACCGGGTGCCAGGGCGTCCAGGGGCCCAGGTCCGCCAGAGAGGCGGGCAGCCCAGTCGCGCCAGTCGCCGTTGAGATCGTCATTGTCATAGGTGTCCACCCGTTCGGTCAGAGAGGAAGGCACGGCCGTTGGTGCGGCCGGCACGAGTTTGGCGATTTGCGGGCCGAGCTTCATCACGTCGCCGCCCATCAACAAGTCGTCGGCCAGCCGGTCGCGCATCGCTGCCTGCACCAAGTGCTCGCGCTCGCCGGGCTGCTCGGCACCGCAAAGATCGAAGGCGCGCATGCGGCGCCGCACGGTTGAGAGATGGCAGCCGAGATGGGCCGCGATGGTCGAGGCCGGCCAGCCGAGCAGCCAGCAGAGCCGGATTGTGCGCCGCTCGCGGTCACTTCCGCGGCGCAAGGTGAAACAAGGTTTGATGGGCAGGTCGGGCGGGGGCTGTGTCATGCCGCAACCCTAACCCGGCACGCCCTGCGGTCGGATTCGTGGCGCCGGATCGCCGGTACGGGCGCATGTCAAGCCGTGGATAAGTCCGCCTCTATCCCTCAATTTGAGTGACGCAAGGCCCGAAATCTGATTGAAAGCGATGATCGAGGGCGCATCCTTCCGACGTGGGCTTCGCCCGGCCCGTGAACCAACGGAGACACGCATGACAAGATTTACCCCTGCTCTGCTCGCCGCCAGCACGCTGATCCTCGGCGCCTGCCAGTCTTTCGGTTCGCGCGATCCTTCCCCCGCAATCGCCGACGCCCCGCCCGTTGCGACCGTCGCCGCCGTTGCGCCACCCGCCGAAGAACCCGTCCTTCAAGTCGAGGAGGCCCCCGTGACCGAACCCTGTAACGTCCTCGCCAGCCGCGATTGGGAAGCGTGGATCAACAAAATGCCCGGTCCTGATGCCGTCCCGACAGTCCACGTGGTTGGCAAGGTCGATGTGGCAACGCCGGGCTACACCTTCACCTGGTCTGTCGGCCCGATGGATCGTTCGGCCACCCCAGCGCTCCGCCTGCGCCTCAGCGCGGCAAAGCCGGATGGCATGGTCAACCAGGTCATCACCACCGAGGAAGTTAAATACGAAGGCCCTGTTCCGGGCGCCGGCATCAGCCGTGTCATCATCGGGTGTGGCACGGTGAGCATCGGCGAGGTCAGGAACGTCCGCGATGTTTACTAGCCGATCCTTTGCCAGCGAACAAAGGATAACAAGGAAATCACGGCGAGACGGCCTTCGCGCCGTCGCTGTCGCTCTCGCCGGTTTTGGCGCACTTGGCCTTGTTGCAGGCTGCGCAACCCGTCCGGCGGTCGCCACGCGCGATGACGCGGCGACAACAATTTCCGGTTCGGCGACTTACCGTGAACGGATGATGGCGCCAGCCGGGTCGGTCCTGAAGGTCACCCTGTCGGATGTGTCGCGCGCCGATGCGCCTGCCGTCTTGCTCGACGAATGGACCGCCTCGATGGACGAAGGCAGCGTGCCGCGGACGTTCACGCTGCGCCCCGCGACGCCGCTCGATCCGCGCATGACCTATGCCGTGCGCGCGGTGATTAATGGTTCCGACGGCGCGCTGCTCTGGACGACGGATACACTGCACAGCGTCTCGCCGGACGGATCGGCGGCGATTGATGTTGGCGAGATCGTCATGGTGAAGGTTGCGCCGTCTGCAGCGGCGGCGCCGGTGTCCCGGCTTGCCGGCACCGAATGGCTGATCGAGGCAACCGGCGGCACGGCCATCGTGTCCGGACAGGAGCCGACGATCCGGTTTGGCGAGGATGGCCGCGTCTCGGGCTTTTCCGGCTGCAACCGGTTCACGGGTGGCTATACCGAAGACGGCGACATGGTGACCTTCTCGCCGCTCGCCTCGACGATGATGGCCTGCATGTCGGCTGAAACAGGGGCCCAGGAACGCGCGATCCAGGCGATCCTCTCTGGCGAGACACGCATCAGCTTCGACGCGATGGGCCTGCTGACGGTAACCAGCGCCACCGGCAAGGCCTTCGTGGCGCGCAAGAGCGGGCCGGATGCGCCGGCGCCGGACGCCGCGCTGCTCAAGGGCGGCGCATGGGTGGTCGAGGACATCAATCGGACAGGGATCATCGATCGCTCCCGCCTGACGCTGGCCTTCGGCGAGGATGGCCGGGTCAGTGGCTCTGGCGGCTGCAACGGGTTTTCCGGAACCTATACCGTGACAGGCGGGACGGTAACCTTCTCGCCGCTCGCCTCGACCCGGCGGGCCTGTGTCGCGCCGGCGGTCTCGGCACAGGAAACAAGGTATTTCGCGGCGCTCGGCGGTGAGATGGCCTGGACCATCCTGGCAGACGGCGCGCTGGAACTGACCGGCGAGGAAGGCCGGCGCGTGCTGCTGCGGCGCTGACCCGCCCTGGCGCTTCGACAAGCCCTGAGATGCGGGAAAGGCTTGCCCCGATCGATCTGATCAGCCCGCCGTGACCTGCCTCAGCAGAACCGGAATCTGCGCCTTGATCTTGAAGAAGCCCGCGCGGGCGTGGAGCCAGGCCATCGTGTCCCAGGGACGCTGGAGGCGGACAAGCCGCTGGCCCTGACCGTGCAGGCCCTGCGCGATCAGGGCGAGACTCTGACTGACCGGCCCTGCTGGCGCATAGCCAGTGATGATTTCCGCCGCGCCTGTGCCCTTGGCCCAGCCAAGGACAGACTGCGGCGACAGGCAGTCGCCGGGCCGGCCAAAATGCACCCCGGCGCGGACGAGTGCATCCTGAAGCGCGCCCTGACTGAAGCGGTGTGCCGGGCCCTCAGGCACGTTGGGGGACGGCGGCGCCAATGCGGCGCAGGCGGCGGCATCTGCCGCAAAGGCCCAGCTTTCCGGATGCAGGTCTTCCTCGGTCAACAGCAGGGCGACGCGTTTCTCGCGCGGCCGTTCTCCGGGCGGGATTGGCGCCGGCGCAGGCGGCGAGGTGTCTTCGGTGAGCGGCGAGGCGCGTTCATCAAGTTGCCCTTCCGGATCAAACCGGCCGAGCGTGTTGTCGCGGATGTTCGAAGCGCGGGCGAGGTAGTGCTTGCCTTGCGTATGCAGGCCCGCAACCCAGCGCCAGGACAGGGTATTGGAGGCCGGGTCTGCATCGAGCAGGTGATCGTAGAAGAACGCAGCGCCGAGCTGCCATGGCAGGCGGAGCGTGAAGATCCAGATTGACGCAAACCACATGCGGGCATGGTTGTGGAGCCATCCATAGGTGATCAGTTCGTGCACCCACGCGTCGAAAGGCGCGATGCCGGTTTCGGCGCGCAGGGCGCGCGCGAGGAACCGGTTATCTTTCCAGGCGGCGGCGAGCGCGTCACGGTCCTGTTCGAAGCGGACAAGGACGCTGGGCCGCATTTCGAGCCAGCCCTTCCAATACGTGCGCCAATAGACTTCCTGAATGAACTTCTCGGCGGCCGCAGCATCGTGGCGGGCAAGGACGGCGGCGACGACCTCGTCTTCGGTGATCATCCGCCGGCGCAGCCACGGGGAAAGGGCCGAGACGTTTGACCGGTCGTCTGGCCCCCGGTCGACATTGCGGTCGCGGGCATAGGCCCGGCCAGCCGAGGGGACAAAGGCGGTGAGCCGCGCGAGGCCCGCCGCCCGCGTCGGTGTCCAGTCAACAGAACTCAGGCCCGGCATCGGCAGCGTCCCCTGCGTGTTGGAGGAGGAAATCATACGCCTTGCCTACGCAGGGCGACCGGCGCTGGATGACGACCGTCGCTGACAGATCAGGTCCGGCTGGACCGGAACGGCCAGGCAACGGGAGTGAGCGATCAGCCGCCCACGGGCCCGCCATCGACGCGCGTGACCACCACGACGCTGGGGCGTGGCGGCATGGCGGGGTCAAAGTCCGGCCAGCGGGTCGCGGGCGCTTCAAAGCTCGCTCCGTCAGCATCGCCTGGATGCTGGACCGCAAGGAAGAGCGCATCGCCCGCCGGGGAAAAGACCGGGCCGCACATTTCAGCGCCAATCGGGCAGCGGAAGAAATGCCGGCCTTCGCCGCGGCGTGGGCCGTCGGTTTCCATCGACCAGAGCCCGTCTGCGGCGCCGGTCTTTTCGTTGCCGTCGGTCGAGACCCAGAGGCGGCCCTTCGCATCAATCGCGCAATTGTCAGGGCTGCCGAACCAGCCATTGGCCGTGGTGAACGGGCTCCATGTCGCGCCGCTCGCAGGATCGGCGGGATCGCCGCAGGCGACGAGGATGTCCCACACAGATGTTTCCGAGGTGAAGTCGCCGCCCGGTTCGCGGATTTCGATGATGTGGCCATCACGGTTCTTCGCGCGGGGATTGGCGGCGTCGATCTGGGCATCGGTCCTGTCGGCATTGTTGGTGAGCATCACCCAGACGCGGCCTGTCCTCGCGTCGGGCTCGACATCTTCGGGACGGTCCATCGGGGTGGCGCCGAGCATGTCTCCCGCGCGGCGGGCCTCGATGACAACATCCGCCTGCGAATGAAATCCGTTATCGGCGGTGAGCGGACCGGTGCCATGGACAAGCGGCAGCCAGGCGACAGTGCCATCCGCATCGAAGCGGGCGACATAGAGCGTTCCCTCATCGAGCAGGTCACGATTGGCCGCTGCATCGCCCGGAACGAACCGGCTTTTTGTCACGAACTTGTAGACATAATCGAAGCGCTGGTCGTCGCCCATATAGAGCACCACGCGGCCATCGGGCGCAACCACGCTCTCAGCGCCCTCGTGCTTGAACCGGCCGAGGGCGGTCCGCTTTTTCGGCATCGATTGAGGGTCCATCGGATCAACCTCGACGACCCAGCCATAGCGGTTCGGCTCGTTCGGTTCCTTCGAGATGTCGTAGCGGTTGACATGGCGGCCCCAGCCATACCAGCGGCCGGGCACGCCATACCGCTTGTAATTCACGGCTTCGGGATGGCCCTCCGGCAGCGCGCCGAGGAAATTGCCGTTGAAGTTTTCCTCCGCCATGAGGTAGGTGCCCCAGGGCGTGATGCCGCCAGCGCAATTGTTCAGCGTGCCGGCGACGCGCGTGCCTGTGGGGTCTTCCGATGTGCGCATACGGACATGTCCGGCCGCTGGGCCGGTCAGGCTCATCGGCGTTGTGTCGGCCGTGATGCGGCGATTGTAGCGCGAAGGGATAACGGGTTTCCAGCCGCCAGCGCCTTTGCGGATTTCAACGATGGAGCCTCCATGGGCGGCCATTTCGGTTTCGGCAATTTCGCGCGTGATGGATTGCGGGAAGCCCGCCGCGACGCCCGGGAACATCAGCTGCGTTGAGGTGTATTCGTGATTGACGCAGAGCAAGGCGCGGCTTGAGCCGTCTGGACCGGGCTCCAAGGGAACAAAGCCAACATAGTCGCAGTTATAGCCGAACTGGCGGCGCTGGGCGGCGGCGGTCTGGTTCATCGGATCGAAGGCAGGGGCCCCTTCGAACATCGGGTCGCCCCACCGCATGAGCACGTCAACGGCGTGGCCGTCTGCGACATGGTGGGTTTCGTCCATTCCGCGGGCGATCTCGGCATAATCAAACGCGGACGCGGGACCACCAGCGTTGCTGCTGTCGGGGCCAATGGGACGGGCGGCGCAGCCTGCGAGCGCAAGCCCTGATGCGGCCGTCAGCCCGCCAAGGAAACCCCGGCGCGACAGGCGCGTGGCGATCAGGTCTCCAATCGTCCGGGCGCCAGCTGCGATGCGCGGATTGCTGGTGTCGTTTTCGCTGTCGTCGATCTGGGCCATGGGGCGCTCCGTTCATTCAGACGTTTTCTTCGGGATAGGCGAGCAATATGACATTGATGTCTCAGTTGATCACGTCCGCAGCCGGCCAAAGGCGGCATCGGCCACTTGCAGGGGCGGCGCGGGGCGGTAAGGCTAGTGTGGCCCTGCTGAACCTTGCCCGGCCCGCCCCATGACTGACCCCTCCCCCGCCAGGACGATCATCGGCATCGATCTTGGCACGACGAATTCGCTTGTCGCCGTGTTTCGCGATGACGGGCCCAAACTTGTGCCGAACGGGCTGGGCGAGGTGCTGACGCCCTCGGCCGTAGGGTATGGCGATGATGGCGCGCTGCTGGTGGGGCGCGCGGCGAAAGACCGGCTGGAGACCCATCCGCACCTGACGACGGCCCGGTTCAAACGCTATATGGGCACCAACCATGAGGTGAAGCTGGGCAAGAAGGCCTTCCGGGCGGAGGAGTTGTCTTCGCTGGTGCTGCTCAGCCTGAAGGCGGATGCGGAAGTCTTTCTCGGGCACAGTGTCGACGAGGCCGTCATCTCTGTGCCGGCCTATTTTAATGACAACCAGCGCAAGGCGACGATCCTCGCGGCAGAGTTTGCGGGGCTGGGCGTGCGCCGTCTTGTCAACGAACCGACGGCGGCGGCGCTTGCCTATGGCCTGCAGGACCGGATGGGGGAATCGACCTTTCTTGTTGTCGACCTCGGCGGGGGCACGTTCGATGTGTCGATCCTCGAAATGTTTTCCGGCGTCATGGAAGTGCGCGCCTCAGCCGGCGACGCCTTCCTTGGCGGGGAGGACTTCACTGATGCCTTGGCCGATGCGCTGGCCCGCCAGGCCGGCACGACCGCAGAGAAGCTCGCCGCCGGAGACCGCGCCCGGCTGCGGGCACTTGCCGACCGGATGAAATGCCAGCTGGCGGAGGCTACCGAGGCGAAGGCGGAGTTTGTGCTGGGCGGGGAGGCCAAGCCGCTCGCGATCACGCGCGATGCCTTCGAGACGCTGACCGAACCCATCCTCAAACGCCTGCGCCAGCCGATCCAGCGGGCGATTGCCGATGCAAGCCTGAGGGCGGACGATCTCGACCGGATCATCACCGTGGGCGGCGCAACCCGGATGCCCGCGGTCCGGGGACTGGTGACACGCCTGTTCAAGCGCTTCCCGGAATACTCGATCGACCCTGATCATGTGGTCGCACTTGGCGCGGCGGTGCAGGCGGGCCTTGCAAGCCGGCATGCGGCGCTCGACGATGTCGTGATGACCGATGTGTGCCCGTTCACGCTGGGCTTTGAGACCTCCATCGAAGTGGGAGAGGGCAAGTTCGAGCCAGGGCATTTTTCGCCGATGATCGAACGCAATACCGTGGTGCCCGTCAGCCGTTCGGACACGATCAGCCCGCTGCATGCGGCGCAGAGCGTGATCCAGCTATCGATTTATCAGGGCGAGTCGCCGTTCGTGAAGGACAATGTGAAGCTCGGTGAACTGAGGATTCCCCTCTCCGGCGGAAGCAAGGCCGACAAGTCTGTCAGCCTGCGCTATACGTATGACTCGTCTGGCATTCTGGAGGTTGAGGCAACGCCGGTCGCGACGGGAAAGATGGTCCGTGTCGTGATCGAAGGGACGCCGGGCGCGATTCCGAAGGAGGAGATCGAAGCCCGCCTGCGGGAGCTGTCGGCGCTGAAGATCCATCCGCGCGACCAGCAGGAGAATGCGGCGCTGATGGCCCGGCTGCGCAAGGCCTTCGAGAACACGCTGGGCGACCGGCGCGCCATGATCGGGCGGCTGATCGCCGATTTCGAGGGCGTCCTGCACAGGCAGGACAAGCGCCAGATCGCCGAGGCCCGCGAGCAGATCGAAGGCGCTTTGCCGCATCTTGAACACGACGATGTCTTCTGACGCCTTCCGGCTGCTCGGCCTCGACCGGCGAACCGCGACGGAGGCTGATGTGCGCCGGGCCTATGCCGAGAAACTGAAAGTGACGCGGCCTGAAGACGACCGCGAAGGCTTCATGGCGCTGCGCCGGGCCTTTGAGACAGCCCGCGAGACGGTGCGCTGGGACGTGCAGGACACGTATGATAGCGGCGAGGACGACGCCGGGAACGAGGCAGACGCCGCGCCGCCCGAGCGCGAGGATTATGATCCGCCAGCGGACAGTATGGACGAGGCCGCGACCTGGCAGCCGCCCGCGCCAGAGGTTGACCCCGTTGATGCCGCTTACCTAAGGCTCGTCGACCTGTTGACGAGCCCGTGGGGCGCAAGCTCGATGGCTGCCTTGCGGGCGATCATCGACGATGACGCGGTAAGCGGAATTGACGAATACCAGCAGCTGGGCGGCGAACTTCGCCATTTCCTGTGCGACCGGACAGGCATGTTCCTTGACGGCAATACCGGGGTGAACCTGCCCGGCTGGTTGAGCCTCGCGGTGTTCGATACCCTTGACGATCATTTTGGCTGGACGCGGGCCCAGCCGGCCAATCGCTGGCTGACCCGGCAACACGACTGGCTGGTCAAGGTGCGCGCTGCCATCGCGGGCGAACCCGTGCAGCCCGTGGCTGAACCGGCCGCCGCGCGCACCGATGGCGAGACCGGGGGCGGCCTCGTCTGGCTTGTGATCGGTGCCGCCATCATCGGTTTCCAGGTGATCCGCTTCCTGATGAACCTGGGGGGATAGGCGGCAGGCGGCCGGTCGCGCATTCGGGATTGTTCGGGCACCCAGATTGTGGCATTACAAGTGCCATTAGTTTTGCCATGGCAAGGAGCGCCCGCATGGAGGTCAAGAATGAGATTTTGCCGTCAGATCCTGCGCGGATACAGGCCTTGCTGGAGAAAGGCCCGGACGGGCCGATCTTCATGGTCAACCTGCTGAAATTCCATGACCGGGCGGTCTATGAAGACGGACGGGCCTGCGACCTGACCGGGCGCGAGGCCTACATGATCTATGGGCGTGCGGTGACCGAAATCCTGCCGCGCTTCAGCGGGCGGGCGATCTTTACGGGCGACGTGACATTCCTTGCGCTTGGACAGGTGGAAGAGCTCTGGGATGAAGTGGCCATCGCGATGTATCCTGAGCGCGGCGCGATGGTGCGGATGTCGATGTCGCCGGAATGGCAGGCCGCTGCGGTGCATCGCACGGCCGGGCTGAAAGGCCAGCTGAATATCGAAACGGTCCTGCCGACGGGCGAGATGGGCGCGTCACTTCTCAAACTTCTGAGCGAGCCGCAGACATGAACACTTTCATTCGGATACTGATTGTTCTTGGTACGCTCGGGCTGGCCGCAATCCTGGGCGCGTTCGTGTTCCGGGGGCGCATCGCAGAGGCGGCCTACACGCGCGCCGTATCGCAGAATTTCGGCCAGGACACGCTGGCAGACCTTCCGGACGGGCTGCACGTATACATGTGCGGCGCCGGCTCACCGTTTGCGGATCCACACCGGGCAGGACCCTGCGTCGCCATTCTCGCCGGAAGCCGCGCCTTCGTGTTCGATGCTGGCTCGGGGGGCGCCCGCAACATGACGCGCATGGGTTTTCCCATGGCGCGCATTGAACGGGTTTTCCTGACCCACCTTCATTCAGATCACATCGACGGACTGGGCGAGTTGTTCCTGCCCGTCTGGGTGACTGGCGGGCGAGCCGAGCCTTTACCGGTTGCAGGCCCGGCAGGCGTTGAGGAGGTTGTGGCCGGGTTCAGTGCGGCCTACCGGATCGACGCAAGCTATCGCACGGCCCATCATGGGCCAGAGATTGCAAATCCCGCCGGACAGGGCGGTGTTGGCAAGCCAATCGAGATGCCCGCAGGACCGGGCGGCCAGGTTGTTCTGATCGATGAAGACGGCCTGAAGATTACGGCGTTCCGGGTGAACCATTCGCCCGCCGAACCGGCGTTTGGCTATCGTGTCGACTACAAGGACAGATCGATCGCGCTCAGCGGCGACACCGTTTACGATGCAAACCTGGTGAGTGTTGCGGCGGGCGTCGACATCCTGTTCCACGAAGCGCTGAACAGGGAAATGTTGGCGGTGATGCAGGCGGCGGCAGAGGCCAATGGCCAGCCGATTCTCGCAAAGGTCTTCTCGGACATTCCCGATTATCACGCGACACCCGCCGACGCTGGCAGGGCCGCTGCAGCAACCGACGCTGGCGCCCTCGTGTTCTATCATCCTGTGCCGCCGCTTCCTTCGCAAAGTCTCGACGGTATGTTTGCGCAAGCGGCAAGGTTGCACTACGATGGCGACATGTCGGTTGCCCGCGATGGCCGTATTTACAGCCTGCCAACAGGCTCGAGGGCGATCATCGAGAAGCAACGGTTTCGCTGAACATGGATGATCTGCTCCCTCCGACGACTGCGCCCTGCCTTCCTGTTGACGGGCGGCGAAAGCGCAGTGAACGCAGCCGGGAGCAGATCGTCGATGCGCTTTATGCCCTGATCGAACGGGGCGAGGTGCGCCCGAGCGCGACGCAAGTGGCCGAATTGGCAGGTGTTGGACTACGGACGGTGTTCCGGCAATTCGAGGACATGGACAACCTGTTTGGCGAACTCGCAGAACGGGTGGCGGAAAAGGTGATGCCGAAAGTGCTGGCGCCCTACGAGGCGGCTGACTGGGCTGGCCAGCTGAGCGAGATTATTTCGCGGCGCGCCGAGGTGTACGAAGATATCTATCCCTTCCGGCTGGCGGCGGACCTTCGCCGCTTTCAGTCCCATTTCCTAATGGACGGGTATCGCCGGTTCCTTGCGCTGGAGCGGGCCGGCCTCGAAGCGATTCTGCCGGCAGAGATTGCAGGCAACGAAATGCAATTATCGGCGCTGGACGCCGTCACAAGTTTTCAGACATGGCGGCGGCTGCGCCAGGACCAGAACCTTACGCCCGAAGCGGCCGAGGACGTGGTTCTGTTCATGGCGCGCAAACTTGCCGGGCTGTGAGACCGTGGGGGGCATTCGTCGCTGCTGCGCTCCTGGGCGCGTGCGGCGGGCCCCGAGCCGACGATCAGGGCTGGATTGTGAGTTGCGGCCTGCGGACTGACGCGATTGGCACCTTCGTGCGGATTGCGCCCGGCCAATTCATCAAGGGCAAAGACGCTGTCTATTTCGAGGAGCGGGACGGCACGCGGTTGCATGTCGGCGACTTCCTGATGCTTGGCCACGAAGTGACAAATGCCGAGTTTGCCGCCTTCGTGGCAGCGACCGGCTATGTGACCGACGCCGAGGCCAGCATCGCGCGCGGCTTTGCCGATGCCGGCTCGGCGGTTTTTGGCGATGATGGCGTATGGCGGCTGGACCGCGGCGCGACGTGGCGGACACCGGGCGGGGTGAGCCTCGCCGCGATCGAGTCGAATTTTCATCCCGTGGTGCATGTGTCGCTGCGCGATGCGCGCGCGTACGCGGCCTGGGCGGGCGGGCGTCTGCCGACGGAAGAAGAGTGGGAATATGCGGCGCAGACAGGCCTTCCGCAGGCGGACGACCCAGTATCGGGCGCTTATGACAAGGACGGCAAGCCGGTGGCAAATACCTGGCAGGGCATCTTCCCCGTGCACGACACCCGCGCCGACGGATACGACGGAACCTCGCCCGTAGGCTGTTTCGGCGCCGGACGGACGGGCCTCTATGACATGATCGGCAATGTGTGGGAGTGGACCGATACACCCGCCCAGCCGGGCACGCACATCATCAAGGGCGCATCGTATCTGTGTGCCGAGAATTTCTGCCAGCGCTATCGCCCGGCAGCGCGGCAATGGCAGGAGGTGGATTTCTCCTCCGGGCATATCGGGTTTCGCATCGTGAAGGATGGTGTGCCGGACGAGGAGTGAGGCGCCCGGCCTCGTCCTTCGACAGGCTCAGGATGAGGCTTCGACAGGCTCAGGATGAGGGCTTTGGCGTTCGGGATCAGTTTGGCCAGAGGATGTATTCGTCGTCCTTTGTGGCGCGCTGGTCGATTGTCTTGTCGATGGTGATCGGGCTGATCAGCGTCGAGGGGTAGAGAGGCGGGACGGCGCCGGAATGGTGAGCGGCGAGGAGGGCGCCGAGTTCATCCACCTTGTCGGGGCGGGTGCTGGCGAGGTTGACGCGTTCTTCGGGGTCGGCGCCGAGATCGAACAGCCATTTCTTTTTCTGGTTCCCGTCGACCTGCAGTTTCCAGTCACCGGCGCGCACGACGCGGTAGTCGCCGCTCTGCCAGTAGAGCGCGTCGTCTGGCCAGGTGATGGCGCCGGTGCCGAGGGCGGCGGGCAGGATGTCGTGCCCGTCGATGGGCACACCGCTCGGCAGGCTCGCACCCGCGGCGGCGACAAGGGTCGGCATCACGTCGATATGCGCGACGGGCGTATCGACACGTGTGCCGGGCGCAATCTTCGCGGGCCACTTGATGAACATCGGCACGCGGATGCCGCCCTCGAACAGGGTGATCTTCCAGCCGCGATAGGGCGCGTTGACCTCAGGCAGGCCGACATATCCTGCCCCGCCATTGTCGCTGGAGAAGACGATGAGGGTGTTGTCGGCGAGGCCTTCCGCCTCGAGCTTGGCAACAATCTCGCCGACACTGCGATCGAGGGCGCGGAGCATGGCGGCATAGACCCGCAGGCGATGGGGCTCGATGTCTCCGACAGCCTCATAGTCGGCGCGGGTGGCCTGCAAGGGCGTGTGGACGCCCCAGTGGGCAAGATAGAGTAAGAAGGGCCGGTTGCGGTTGGCCTCGATGACTTTCAGGGATTCTTCCGTCCAGTAGTCGGTGAGATAGCCGCCGGGTTCGAAGATCTCGCCCTTGTTGAACGAGGTCGCGAATTGTCCGCGGGCCCAGAGGAAGCGGTCGATCGGGTCGAAGTCGAGCTTTGCATTGACAGCCTCAGGATGATCTTCCGGCAGGAAGAGCAGGTTTTCGAGCAGCAGGCTTTCGTCGAAGCCTTGCGCGTTGGGCTTGGAGTCCTCGCTCGTGCCAAGATGCCACTTGCCGATATGGACGGTGTGATAGCCTGCGTCTTTCAGGCGTTCGGCCAGTGTGACCTCGGCGCCGGGCAGGCCCTGTTCGGCGAAGGACGGGGCGGCGTCGGCGGCGCGCCGGTCATACGTGAGTGGCGGAAGCGGGCCGCGATCGGTGTTGTTGGCGAACATCGTCACGATCCGGCCCATGCCAGCCGGGGTGGGCGTGAACTCGAAGCCGGTGCGGGTCGGGTAGCGGCCCGTGAGCAGCATGGCGCGCGAGGGCGCGCAGGTGCCCGAGCC
>JBGSVY010000139.1:0-2691 GCA_041752715.1 Hyphomonas sp. | reverse complement strand
GGCGGCGCCCGCGCCATCGGCGCCGCGATGGCGCGCAATGCCTGGCCGCTGGTCGTGCCATGCCACCGTGTGCTCAACACCGATGGCCGCCTTGGCGGTTTCTCGGCGCATGGCGGCACGGTGACGAAGACGGCGTTGCTTGCCCGCGAAGGCGTCTTCGCCGATGGCGGGCAGCGCAGTCTCTTCCCATGACCACGGCGCCCCTCGAGATTTCCAATCGTGACGCAAGGCGCCTCTGGCTCTCGGCGCAGGAGCTGTCCGGCGCGCCGGCCGGGCCGCTCGATCTGGCTCGGCTGGTCGAGACGCTCGGCTATGTCCAGCTCGACTCGATCCGTGTCGTCGCCCGCGCCCATGACCATATCCTCTGGAGCCGCAACCAGACCTACCGCGAGCCGATGCTCGACAAGCTGCTGCGCAAGGACCGCGCGGTGTTCGAGCATTTCACGCACGATGCGTCCTTGCTGCCGATCGCGTTCTATCCCTACTGGCGCCGCCAGTTCCGGCGTCTCGAAGCGAAGGTGAAGACCTGGGAGTGGCATCGCGGGATGCTCGACGCGAAAGGCCGCGCGGCGATCCGTGCGCGCATTCGCGCCGAAGGCCCGCTCTCGACCAAGGCGTTCGACACGCGCATCGAAGGCCCGCGCGAAATGTGGCGCCGCCCGCCGCACAAGCTGGCGCTCGATTACATGTGGTATGCAGGCGAGCTGTCGACGTCGCATCGCGAGAACTTCACCAAGTTCTACGACCTGACCGACCGGGTGATTCCCGAGGCCCACCGCACGGCAGAGATCGGCGATGGCGACGCGATCGACTGGCTCTGCCGGGTGGCCTTGTCGCGGCTCGGCTTTGCCACCGACGGCGGCGTCCAGCGGTTCTGGAACGCCGCGACACTGGCTGAGGTGAAGCACTGGACCGCAAGCCAGCACACACTCGTGCCCGTCCGCGTTCAGGCGGCGGACGGAACATGGTCACCGGCCCTTGCGTTGCCGGACATCGAGGCGCGCCTTGCCGCCGCTCCGCAAGCCTCGGCTCGCCTGCGCATCCTCAGCCCGTTCGATCCGGTGATCCGCGATCGCAATCGCCTGATGCGCCTGTTCGGCTTCGATTACCGGATCGAGATCTTCGTGCCGGAGGCGCGGCGCAAGTGGGGCTATTATGTCTACCCCCTGTTGGAAGGCGACCGCTTCGTCGGCCGTCTCACCGCCAAGGCTGACCGGGTTGCCGGAACATTGACAGCCGAGCGGCTCTGGGTCGAACCGGGTGTCAGGTGGACGCCCGCGCGCGCGGCGAAGCTGGACGCCGAACTCGTTCGCTTCGGGCGGCTCGCCGGCACAGGCGAGATCGTCTGGAACACGGGCGCAAATCTGGACAAACGCAGCGGTTGAGAGCAGAAGGCCATCATGGATCGACTAGAAAAACTGTGCGCCGAAAAAGGCCTGCGGATGACAGAGCCCCGGCGCGTCATTGCGCGCATTCTTTCAGCTTCTGATGACCATCCGGACGCCGAGGAACTGCACCGTCGCGCCAACTCGCTGGATGCGTCGATCTCGCTCGCGACTGTCTACCGGACCGTCAAATTGTTTGAAGATGCAGGAATCATCCAGGCGCATGATTTCCGCGACGGGCGGGCCCGCTATGAGGAAGTGCCCGACGAGCATCACGATCATCTGATCGATGTGAAGACCGGGGCTGTGGTCGAATTCCATTCCGAAGAGATCGAAAAGCTGCAGGAAGAGATCGCCCGAAAGCTCGGCTACAAACTGGTCGATCACCGGCTGGAGCTTTACGGAATCCCGATCACGGCCACCGAATAGGCATCAGCTCCTGTTCGGCTCGCCAGACGCGGACACGTTGAGGCTATCGACGAGCTCCTGCGTCACGGTGCCGGTTACGGCAAGTCCAGCCGTCTGCTGATAGTCGCTGATCGCGCGGGCTGTTGCCCGGCCGAGCACGCCGTCCGGCGCGCCGAGGTCATAGCCGAGCGCTGTGAGCGCGGTCTGAATGCCCTGCACCTGCAGTGGATTGCCGGTGTTCCAGGGCTGGGCGCCGAAACGGCCATTGGCGAGCGCGTTGGGTGAAGCGGGTTTCCAGGCGTCCGCCCGTTCGCTTGCCTGCAATGCGGCGTCGATTGAAACCCGCGCCCGCAGGTTTGCGATATCGGCAGCGACCGCTGTGTCGCCGCTGTTTTGCGCAGCTTCGAACCAGAACAGCGCCTCGGTCAGGTTGGGCGCAACGCCGAGACCCTGTGCGTAGAGAACGCCCAGATTATACTGGCTGTCAGCAACGCCGAGCACGGCGGCCTTGCGGAACCAGTCTGCCGCCTCATCGAAAGATTGCGGTCCACCTTCGCCATTCGCCATCAGGCTTGCGAGATCGTGCATCGCCTTGGCATTTCCGCCTTCGGCCGCTTTCTGGATCCACTCGCGCGCAGCGGTCAGGTCGCGGGGCACGCCTTCGCCGCGTTCGTGCAGTTTGCCGAGATCGTATTGGGCGGCGGCGAGCCCTTTCTGGGCGGCGCGGCGCATCATCGCGGCACCGGGCTCGGCCTGGCCATCTGCGATCAGGGTCTGGGCGAGCTGGTATTGTGCAATGCGATTGCCAGCGGCGGCGGCTAACTCGACGGTGATCACCGGCGCAATCGGCGGGAAGCTGGCGGTGGGTTTCGCTGATGCCGGCGCTGGCGTGGCCGAC
>JBGSVY010000138.1:0-5955 GCA_041752715.1 Hyphomonas sp. | reverse complement strand
AGCTTGCCTATGGCGGCGCGCTCGGGGCCGCCGAAGCCCACCTCAAGGCCGCTGCAAAAGGCGCCGCGGCATCGAGGGGTCAGGTCCACATCGTCGGCGCCGGGCCGGGCGATCCCGATCTCCTCACGTTGAAAGCCCTTCGCGTCCTTCAGGAAGCCGATATCGTCTATTATGACCGGTTGGTCAGCGATCCAATTCTCGGTCTCATCCGCCGCGACGCGGCCCGTATCCCGGTCGGCAAGTCGAAGGGCGACCATTCGGTTCCGCAAGGCGAAATCGAGCAGCGCCTGATTGCGTCTGCCCGCGAGGGTCTGAACGTCGTCCGGCTGAAGGGCGGCGACCCGTTCATCTTTGGGCGTGGCGGCGAGGAACTCGAAGCCGTTCGTGCCGCCGGTCTTCACGTGAGTGTCGTCCCCGGCATCTCCTCGGCGCTCGGGTGCGCCGCATCGGCCAATGTGCCGCTGACCCACCGCGACCATGCCCAGACCCTGACCTTCGTGACCGGCCATGCTCAGGATGGCGGAATGCCGGATCTCGACTGGGCAGCGCTCGCCCGCCCGGCCCAGACGGTCGTCGTGTTCATGGGCGTCGGCACCTCCGAAATCATCAGCGAACGGCTCATCCTGGCGGGCCGCGCACCGTCCACGCCGATTGCCATTGTCGAGAATGGCACCCGCGACAATGAAGTCCGCGTGTTCGGTACGCTGGCCGAACTGCCCTTCCTGATAGAGGAGGAGGGCATCACCGGCCCGGCCCTCCTGATTATCGGAGAAGTCGCCGGGCTGCCCCTCGCGCGGGGCATCCTGCCGGGGCTCAAGGCTGCCCTGCCTTCACGTTCCCTTGCCGCCCCTGATGCCACAAGCATCCTCTATTCCCGGGAGTCTGTCTGATGAGTTCTGTCCGTCCGAAACTGAAGTTCGATGTGCCCAAAGGCATCACCGCCTGGGACGCTGCCACCGGCCGCCCCGTCTGGCTGACGAGGTCTGGGACGTGGAGCGAAGATCCCTCGCAGGTCGGCGCCTTCATCGGCGAGGCGGCTGAAGCCCGGCTGGCCGAAGCCTTGCGCGCCGAGCATGTCGTGACCGATCCGTACTTCATGGAAGTGACCGAGGACGGCGCCATTACCGGCCGCGAAACCTTGCGCGAAGGCATCCGCGCCCGCGGTCCGACGATCGGCTATGGCCTGATGGCATGATCCGGATCTTTGGCGATTCTGTTTCCGGCAACTGCCTGAAAGTGAAGTGGGTGGCCGAACGCCTCGCCATCCGCCACACGTGGATCGAGATCGATATTCTGAAAGGCGAAACCCGGACCGATGCGTTTCTCGCCCTCAACCCGTTCGGCCAGGTCCCCGTGATCCAGTTCGATGACGGACGAACCCTGTCGCAGTCGAACGCGATCATCCTGCATCTGGCGGAAGGGTCCGGCCTCATTCCGGCCGACCCGTTCGAGCGGGCGAAGATGCACGAATGGATGTTCTGGGAACAATATTCCCATGAGCCGACCATCGCGGTGCGGCGTTTTCAGAAGCATTATCTGAAAAAGCCGGACGACGAGATCGAGCCGGACCTGATGGCCAAGGGGCGCCGCGCACTTGGCCGGATGGAGATGGCGCTCATCTCGAATGACTGGATCGCGGGCGGTGAAGCGCTGTCGCTCGCGGATATCGCGCTGGTCGCCTACACGCGTGTTGCGCATGAAGGCGGCTTCGACCTGTCCGAGTTCCCGGCCGTTCATGCCTGGGTCGCGCGCACCGAACTGGAACTTGGCCTCGTCCACCAACATGAGTCCGTCTGATGTACCGCTATGATGAATTCGATGCGGCCATCGTCGCCGAGCGCGTCGCCCAATTCCGCGGCCAGGTCGAGCGGCGACTGTCCGGCGACCTGAAGGAGGACGAGTTCAAGCCGCTGCGCCTGCAGAACGGCGTCTACCTGCAGCTACATGCCTACATGCTGCGCGTCGCCATTCCCTATGGCCAGCTGAACCCCCGCCAGTTGCGCCAGCTGGCGATGGTCGCGCGGGACTATGATCGCGGCTATGGCCATTTCACGACGCGCCAGAACATCCAGTTCAACTGGGTGTCCCTGAAAGACATCCCGGACGTGCTCGCCCGTCTCGCCGAGGTCGAGATGCACGCCATCCAGACCTCCGGCAATTGCATCCGCAATGTCACGTCCGATCATTTTGCCGGTGCAGCCCGGGACGAGATCAAGGATCCGCGTCCGTGGTGCGAGATCATCCGGCAATGGAGCACGTTCCATCCCGAGTTCGCCTTCCTGCCGCGCAAGTTCAAGATCGCCGTCACGGGCGCCGAGCATGACCGGGCCGCGATCCGAGTCCACGATATCGGCCTGCACATGCGCGAACGCGAAGGCATGCGCGGGTTTGAAGTGCATGTCGGCGGCGGGCAGGGGCGAACGCCCCACCTCGCGACGCTGGTCAATCCATTTGTTCAGGAGACAGAGCTTCTCGACTATCTGGAAGCCATAATGCGTGTCTATAACCGCCATGGCCGGCGCGATAACAAGTACAAGGCGCGAATCAAGATCCTCGTTTCTGAACTCGGGCCGGACGAATTCACCCGCCAGGTCGAGGACGAGTTCGCAGCCCAGACGGACGCCGAGAAGATCCGGCTGCCGAACGCCGAGATCACCCGGATCGAATCCTATTTCGCGCCGCCTGTCTTGCCAGTGAGGCCAGATACGTCAGCCGTGTTCGACGCCGCAAAAGCGGCAAGCCCGGCTTTCGCGCGCTGGGCCCGCAACAACCTTCATCCACATCGCCTCGCCGGATATGCGTCCGTCACGATCAGCCTGAAGCCCGTCGGCGGCGTCGCGGGCGATGCGACGGACATGCGGATGGAGGCGGTCGCCGATCTCGCTGAACAGTTCGGCAACAGCGACATCCGCGTCAGCCATGCCCAGAATCTCGTGCTGGCGCATGTCGCCCTGGACGACCTGCCGGCACTGCATTCCGCGCTCACGTCGGCCGGCCTTGGCACGGCGAACGAAAGCCTGATCACCGACATGATCGTCTGCCCGGGTCTCGATTACTGCAACCTCGCAAACGCCCGTTCGATTCCGATCGGGCAGGCGGTCCAGCAGGTCTTCGCCGATCCCGCCTATGAGGATGATATCGGCCGCCTGCACATCAACATTTCGGGCTGCATCAATGCCTGCGGGCATCACCATGTCGGCCATATCGGCATCCTCGGCGTCGACAAGAAGGGCGAGGAATTCTACCAGATCACGCTCGGCGGCCGCGCCGACGAGCAGGCGGCCATCGGCGAGATTGCCGGACCCGGACTCAAGGCCGATGACGTGCCGGCGGCCCTCCGGCGCGTCGTTGATCACTACCGCGCCGTCCGCACCAGCAAGGATGAGCTCTTCATCGACGCGGTCGCCCGCCTCGGCGTGAAGCCCTTCGAGGAGGCGCTCTATGCCGCTGGTTAGGTACGGCGAGGAAGTTGCCAATGACTGGGTGCATCATACCGGTGAGGGCGAAGTGCCGCTCGCCGGGCGGATGACCCTGCCGCTCGATGGGTACCTCGCGGCGCGCGCGCGGGGCGATCACGGCAATCTCGAACTCGGCGTCCGTCTCCAGCCGGAGGATGACCCGGCCCGGCTGGAGGACTACCTGGCCGATCTTGCCCTGATCGAGATCAGTTTCCCCAAGTATACGGATGGCCGCGGCTACAGCCTCGCGCAGGTCCTCCGGCGCCGTCTCGGCTATCGCGGCGAACTGCGCGCGGTCGGCCAGGTGCTTCGTGATCAGATATTCTACATGCACCGTTCAGGCTTCGACGCTTTCGAGACCCAGCGCGCCGGCCTATCTGACGTGCTGGAAGCCCTCCGCGAATACTCGGCTGTCTACCAGCCAGCGGCAGATGGGGCAGGGGCGGCCTTCCGCCTGAGACACGGGAAGACCAGCTGATGCCCTATGGTGACATCGCCCTGCGCAAGGCCGAATTGCCCGAGCAGCGCATCGCGCGGCTCAACGGCGAATTGCGCGAAGCCTCGGCGCTGACGATCCTGCGCGTGGCGCTGGTGCGCGAGTGGCCGGGCAAGCTTACCTATGTGTCGAGCTTTGGCGCCGAGAGCGTTGCCATGCTGGCCTTGATCGCCGATGTCGATCCCAGCCTTCCGGTCATCTTCCTCGATACCGGCATGCATTTCCCGCAGACCCTCGACTATCGCGACGAGGTCATTGAACGCCTCGGCCTGACGGGCGTGCGCACCTTCGATCCGAACCCGATCGAAAAGAAGATCCTCGATCCGAAGAACAATCTCTGGAAGGCCGATACAGACGCCTGCTGCGCCTTGCGCAAGGTTCGCCCGCTGGCACCGGCGCTGGAGGGCTTCGATGCCTGGATCACCGGGCGCAAGCGCTTCCATGGCGGGGCCCGGATGAGCCTGCCGGTGTTCGAGTTCGCCGATGGCCGCTACAAGGTCAATCCGCTGGCCAGCTGGACGCCCGAGGATGTGCAGCTGTTCATGGACCAGCGCGGCCTGCCGCGTCATCCGCTGGTCGCGCAGGGCTATCCGTCCATCGGCTGCTGGCCCTGCACCAAGCCCACCAATGATGCGAGCGATCCGCGCGCCGGGCGCTGGGCCGGACAGGAAAAGTCCGAATGCGGACTACACGTCGAAAAGGCCGACCGTCCGCGGGTGTTCTAGTCGCCCCCGGGACCTAAGCCCTTTGCCACCCGCGCATCGTAGATGTGCGAGAGCGCGATGGCACCAGCGGTGGCCACATTCAGGCTGTCAAACCCGTCCGTCATCGGAATACGCACCCGTGTCGCCTGCGCCATGAGGGTCTCCGGCAGGCCGGGTCCCTCGGCGCCGAGCATCAGCGCGACGCGGATCCCAACCGGCATGTCGCGCAGGGGGACGGCATTCTCCTGCGGCGTAAGGGCCCAGACGGCGTAGTGTGCTTTGTGGGCCGCTGCGATCAGCTCTGCGCCGGTGCCCCCATGCACGAAGGGCAGCGTCAGCGTAGCGCCCGAGGAGACGCGGATCGCCTTGCGATAGAGCGGATCGCAGCACGTCTGATCCAGCATCACGGCGTCGGCACCGAACGCAGCGGCGTTGCGAAAGCACGCGCCGACATTGTCATGGTTGGACAGGCCCACCAGCACCAGCGCTGTCGAAATCGGGAGACCGAGAACCTCATCCGGCGTCGCCTGCCTCGCCTCCCGCAGGCCGCAGGCCAGCACCCCGCGATGCATCGGAAAGCCCGCGACGGCGTCCATCACGCTTTGGGGTGCGACATAGACCGGCACATTAGGCCCGATATACCGGGTGGCCTGTTCGATTGACGCGACCCTGGTCTCGCATACGAACAGGCTCTCGATTTCGAACCGCGAGCTGACCAGTGCCTGCAGCGCGATCTTGCCTTCCACGATGAACCGGCCGCCATGGCCGTTGGCCAGATCGCGCTCCCGGATTGACACATAAGCCGCGACCCGGGGGTCGCGGCTGTCTGTGATGGGCTCGATCCGAAGCGGTTCAGGCGCCAACCGGCAGGCCCTGTTCCTTTGCCAGCCGCTTCATCGTCTTCTGCAGCTTCTCGAAGGCGCGCACCTCGATCTGGCGGATGCGCTCGCGGCTGACGCCGTAATGCTCCGACAGGTCTTCCAGCGTCTTCGGCTCATCGATCAGGCGCCGCTCGGTCAGGATATGGCGCTCACGCTCGGTGAGGTCTTCCATCGCGGCGCTGAGCAGCGTCATCCGGGCGTCGAGTTCTTGCCGGTCTGCAAAGGTCTCTGCCTGGCCCTGGTCATCATCGGCCAGCCAGTCCTGCCATTCCATGTCGCCATCGGCGCCCATCGGCACGTTCAGCGAGGCATCCGAGCCACTCATCCGCCCGTTCATCGAATAGACTTCGGCTTCGGTGACGTTAAGTTTTTCGGCGATCAGCTGGGCCTGCTCGGGGCGCAGGTCGCCCTCGTCA
>JBGSVY010000137.1:0-1918 GCA_041752715.1 Hyphomonas sp. | reverse complement strand
CACCTCCCTGACGGCCGGCTTCGTTGGCGCGGCCCGGTCGCACCGACGGCGCCTTCGCCGCGCTGCCGGTCCCCTGCCCTGAACGCCGCCCTCGGCCGATCTCTCCTTCGAGCAGCTCCCTGTCCGCACGCGAAAGCTGGCGCTGACCTCGTCTGCCGAAAGTGTCGCCCCGGTTCGCCGATGACGCGAGCCGTGAGGAGATGAGTAACTGGTCCAGACTGCGTGTCGGCATGGCTCAAGCGTCTCCATTCAAGGAAAACGCTCCGCTGGCGGATGGACCACTATCACAGGTCGTCGCACGACCTGTGGGGTATGCCATGACCTGCGAATACTCCCGCGCCGACCGGCGTCTCGCGTGACCGAAGGTCACGCCTTTATCTTGCCCTCCAACCATCAAACGGCCCTCCATCACCCGGAGCCTAGCACGTGTACGGATCGGAAGATTCTGCGTTCACCCTGCAAGCGATCCTGAACGGCTCGCGAGATCAGGGAAACTTGCGCCAGGTGGCTTCGATATTCGCAGCCGATATGACGCCCCAGTAGCGTCCATCGAAGCTCATCTCATCATCGCCGAGAAGGAAAATCTCATCATGCCCGAGCGTCACGCAGCCAGACCATTGAGGCAACGCGACACCCGCTGAATCCGATCGAGACGAAGTGGCCTCGTGCACATCATTGATCAGTATCTGACCATTCTCGGAACAGACACGGTCTCCGCTCACCGCGGCGATGCGTTTGAGGAATCGGTCTCCAGCCGCGTTCACGTAACCCGCTTCGACATAGTCATGGTCAACGGCGCGAACCGGGATCGTCACCACGGCGCCTCGCTGAGCGCTTGTTTCTGTGCGGACATATAAGCCAGGTTCAAGAGACGAAGATGGGTTGTACAGAACGACGCCCTGCTGGTTCAAAACGGCGAAACTCAGCGCTGCAACCGCGAGGCCTGCAACGCCAAGACTCGCCTGCGTGGAGAATGACCCAGACTTCATGGCGCCTTTTTGTCGCAAGACTCAGGCCATCCGCTTGGGAGACCAACGCTGTTTTTGGAGAGAAATGACGAAACCTTCGGGTGGCGAGCGTCAGGCAAACTTCTGCGTGAGCTAGACTTAGCCAAGCCAATCTGAAATCTGTCGTCTATGACCACGGTAAACATGCTGGATGCCGAATCGAACCTCTCCCGTCTGGTAGAAGCCATTGAGAGCGGAGCGGAACGTGAAATCATCATTGCCCGCAACGGCAAGCCCGCGGCGCGGCTGGTGCCGATCCATGCCTCGCCGGTCGGCGTGCGTATCGGCGTCGCCAAGGGAAAGTTCATGACACCTGAACCGGATCCGGAACTGGACAGCGAAGCGGCTGCTCTTTTTGGCGGTCCCGGTTCTTGAATCTGCTGCTCGATACGCATTGCACTCCGGGCAGTGAAGGATAACCCCCGCCTGTCTCAGGCGGCGCGCACTCTGATCCTTGATCCCTCCGCCACACTTTACGCGCGCCTCGCCGCTTACGGACCGATCGTGACTGTCGTCTGAACTCAGCTTTCTAAGTCGAGTTAGTCGCGTTTGCAGTGCGTGCGGCGCATCGGCAAATCCAGGAGCTTGTGCGACCGGCAAGACCGGTGCCTGAACCAAGCTTGGCATTCAGAGGAGCAAGCTGTATCGCCACGTTTATCGGGAGATTGGTACCATGCCTGTTGCACGTGGCCGAACCTTCAAAAGCGGAAATAGCGTAGCTATTCGGCTTCCCGACGATATTGCTTTCGGCGACGGCGTCGAACTGATGATCGTTCGCTCCGGCGACGTGATGACGATCTACCCGGCCCGGATGACGATCTCCGAGATGGTGGCCCGATTGCAAGCTCTGCCGGTGCCTCCCGAAATCGAAATTCGCGACACGGACCTACTACGATAACAGCAGACTCGTC
>JBGSVY010000136.1:0-25316 GCA_041752715.1 Hyphomonas sp. | reverse complement strand
CCGCATCTTCACAGACTACGAGCAGATCGTCGCCCTCTGCTGTGAAGCTTGGGAAAAACTCGCGCAGCGACCGTGGAAAATCATGTCCATCGGTCTGCGGGACTGGGCGCATGGATGACGATCAACGCAGGTTGGTATTAGGACCGTAACTGGACCGGGCGGCATACTGAATTGGGACGGCTGCTGAGCCGATGCCAATGCGTTGATGCGTTCACGACCCCTGAGGGCAAAGTCGTCTCCCACACACATGAAAAGACCGGCAAGCGTGAATGCCTGCCGGTCCAAATCTGTGCATCGGTAACTGAATTGGGGTCAGGACGGCGTCGTCGACGACATTCCGAATGTCGTGGCGCCGGACAGCAGTGGCTTGTCAGCCGCAGCCACCGGACCCGTTTCACGGAGTGGATCATCGGCGTGTTTGACCTGGCCCTCAAACACAGCGTTGGATTGAATCTGCAAGGAGGCGTGAACAATGTCGCCCTTCACATGGGCGCCGGATTCGAGTTCCACCTTTCGCGCACGGATAGATCCCCGGATCTTGCCCTTGACCTTCACGACTTCGGCTTTGACTTCACCGGTGATCTGACCCGTGGCGCCAATCGTGACATCTGTCGCCGTCACGTCGCCGTCGACGATGCCGTCGATTTGCAATGACCCTTCCGAGATGACTGAGCCGTTGATCTTCATATCGGCACAGACAATCGACGGCGCCCTTGCTGCCGACTTGGTTGCGGCGCCACGAATGGCGTCCTGTGGTGTTGGCGGCTTGGGCGGCTCCGGTGGCGTTGGCTCGGTGCCTTTATTTCTCGTGAACATGTCGGCCTGCTTTCAAAAACTTCATGGGGTCGTACGGCTTGTCGTTGAACCAGACTTCGTAATGGAGGTGATCTCCAGTGCTTCGGCCGGTGGTTCCCATCTTGCCAACAAGGTCGCCGACTCGAACGACATCCCCTTTGGATACAGTAATCGATCGCAGGTGGCCATAGCGCGACTTGAAGCCATGCCCATGGTCCACCTCGACCAGCAGCCCGTAGCCGCCGCGCGTTCCGGCAAACGACACCGTGCCTTGCCCTGCGGCGACGATGGGTGCGTCGCGATAGGCCGCGAGATCCACACCCATGTGAGCTGCCGGGCGTTTTGTGAAGGGGTCGACGCGGATTCCGTAGGGGCTTGTGTAACGATAGGAAACGGATACCGGCTCGGCGAGCGGCAGGCTCTCAACGATTGTTTCGTAGTGCCGCATCTCGCTGACGCGCGCCTGTGCCTGCGCCATGCGCGCATAGAATTGGGCATCCTCCTCGGAAAGCCCAAGGCCTGAAGATGTAAAGGCCCCGACAGAGACGAGCGGACCGCCGACACCGACGGGCGCCCGCATTCTCTCCCCGCCGACCGAGGTCAACTGAAGCACGCCGCGGGCGCGTTCGGCGCGCTCAATGGCCTTCTCCTCGGCTTCGATCAGCATTTGGTCCAAACCGGCCTTGAGAGACTTGATGCTACCGCGCGCCACCGCTGCATCGAGACCATCATTGGTCCGCAGGCCGTCGCGCGATTGCCGGGAATCGGCTTCCTCAATGCTCGCTTCCACCAGGATAGCCGATCCATCGCCTTTCAGCGACGAGACGCTCGTGCCATCGTCCTCCTTGATTTCGTTCAGCAGTTCCTCGAGCGCCTTTTGGCGTTGCTCAAGATCCGCTGTTTCCTTCTGCATCGCGTTCGTCCGTTCCTCCAACAAGGAACGCTGCAGCGCCTCCCGCGCCCTGAGATCCTGGATGAACCGGTCTTTTTTTGCGATCTCTCGCCCCTCATCGCCGACAAGACCGGCTGTGCCGCCGCCCGTCACAAAGCTGGCCGTCGCGAAGAGTGTCCAGCCCATGAGTGCGGTTACGCCTGCTGACACGATCACCTGTTGCCAGGGCGATATGGAAATGTATCGGACTGTGCCGCCGCTCCGGTGGTAAATCTGGCGCTCTGGAAACGTGCGATCGAAGGTCGCTTTCAGATTAGCACCAAACTTTGCCATTCACGCCACCTAGACTTCCGGAAACCAAGTTTGCTCCAGCAACCAAACCTGTTGCCTGCTTCCCAAACCGTGTGTTGAATACATACTCAATTCGCCTGAGGGTGAAACCCCTAACAAGCATATTTTTCGGCAATGATCGCAGGAACAAGTTAAGGTCTTGTTAAGGTCTGAAGGGGCCCAGATCATCATTGGTGGCGAGCTATTCAGCGCTTACCCCAAGAGCGCGGCGAGGACCTCATCAACATGTCCCTTGACCTTAACTTTTGGCCATATTTGACGGATGATCCCATCGGGACCGATCAAGAACGTGCTTCGCGCGATCCCCAAATAGGAGCGGCCATACATCACCTTCTCTTGCCACGTCCCATACGCCTCGCAAACGCTGCCGTCAGCGTCGCTCGCGAGCGGTATGGCGAGCGATCTCTTGGCCGTGAATGATTTGTGCTTCGTGATCGAATCTTTTGACACGCCAAGGATCGCTGCGCCCGCAGCTTCGAAAGCAGCGAGGCTATGGCTAAAATCCAAGGCTTCCTGGGTGCAGCCCGGTGTATTGTCTTTCGGGTAGAAATAGAGAACCAGATGCTTGCCAGCGAAAGATGCCAGTGTGACATGTCCAGCGGTCGACTCCATTGAAAAGTCTGGGGCCTTTTCCCCGACGAGCGGTGCAGTCGCCATGTGTTCCTCCTATGGTGCGCCTTGGCGGGCGAGCCTATAACCTAACATTCATCTCGTTGTTCTATGGACCCTACAGTCTGACTTAAAATCCAGGAGCCATGATTTGGTCCGCCAGACCGCCTCGACCATCCTTCTCGAAATCCTTGGCGGTTTGATCCTGCTCACACTCGTTTCCGCAGGCTTGATTGTCTTGCGCCTCGCGAACGGGCCCATCGATCTTGGATTCATCAAGGATGATGTCGAGAACGCGCTGAGCCTGTCGCGAGACGGCCGGCGCGTGTCAATCGACTCGATCCAGCTTGAATGGTCCTCGCAGCGTCGCCGCGTCGATATTGCTGCCCGGCGCATCCAATTGCTCGATGATGCGGCGCAAGTCAGTGCGCAGGCAGAACGCGCCGACATTGTCCTATCGGCATCATCTCTGGTGCTTGGAAAAATAGACGTCCTTCGCATGGCGCTCCAGGACGGCTGGATAAACGTGGACCAGATCGGCGTAAATCAATGGTCGATTGCCGGCGACCCGCTGCCACCATTCGAGGCGGCTGAGCTGCCGGATACGCTTGAGGGCTGGCTGGCGTTCGCGGACGAGCTTTTGCCTGACATCCTGATGGCACTGCATACGCAGGAAACGCGGATTAGCCTGGAACACGTCGGCTTCCAGAATGTCCAACTCCGCGTGCGCGACCTCGAGCGGCGCGAGCTTTTCAAGATTTCGGGAGCGACAGGGGGGCTGACGCGCGAAACCGGCGGGCTCCACCTCACGCTGGATGGCCAAGGCGTGGGTGAAGGGCTTCCAGGCGAACTCGGCGTCGACATGCGGTCGGGAGGTGATGGGCAGCAAATGAATGTGGCTTTCTCGGTTGCGAAATGGCCGCTCGGTGAACTTGCGGCACGCATCGGGCTTGCTGAGCGCGGCGTTTCTGGGGTGGCGGCGGGGCTTTCCATCGGCGCCGACTTCAACGTCGCGACCGGCGTTGATCGCATTACGCTTGATCTGCAGGCTGAGAATGGCTCATTGCCCTTTGGGCCAGACGGCGTTCGCATCGGCAAGCTGATCGTGGCTGGCCAATATTCGAAAGCAGACGACGCGCTAAATTTTCGCCTCACCAACCAAGGGGCCGGGCCGTTTATCGGATCCGCTGATATCACCTTGTCCGATGTGCGTTCGCAAGAGGCTTTTCGCGACTTTCAAGTCAGCAGCCCGACGCTGACGCTTGCGCTCATGCCATTCCTCGAAGCGCCCGTCACATTTGCATCCATTGCGGCCAAGGGCGTTGTAGACCTGAAAGCCATCGCCGTTGAAGATCTGGCGTTGTCTTTCGTCACGGGCGCTGTCCTTTTCGATGTCCGCGGTGACGTCAGTTTGACCCCGAACCGGCAACCCGGAGAACCGCCGATCCTTGCGGCGTTAAGTGTCGACGTGCCGGGCAATCTGGACAAGGCCTCGGTTCTGGCACTTTGGCCGGTGAAGCTAGGCGACGGCGCCCGGCGGTTTGGCGTCGAGCGCGTCGAGGCCGCGACGATAAGCAACGCCAAGGCGCGCGTCCAGATCGGGCGTGACAGCTTCACGGACGGCCATCTCAAGGACGATCATCTGGAAGTCACGTTTGCTGCGGCCGGTGCCAAAGTCCGCTTCCTTGAAGACTTGCCTCCAATCGAGGACGCATCGGGCACCGGCCGGTTGACCGGCAACACCTTCAGGGTGATCGCCCGAAGCGGCAGCTATGGCGGTTGGACGATCGATGAAGGGCTGGTGGACTTTCCGGCCTTTGTGCCGCGCGGCGAAAAGTTCAGGATTTTTGCGAAAGGCCGCGGACCGGCGGCAAATGTGATCAAGACGTTGGCCGACTCGCGGCTTGCCTTGAACCTCGATCCGGCGCGCTTCTCGGGCACAGGGGACCTCGTTTTCGAGATGTTCAGACCCGCCGCCGATGATGTTCCGTTTGATCAGGTGACGTTTACGGCCAGAGGCAGTGTTCAGGATGGAGGGATGAAGGAAGCTGCCTTTGGCGTTGACTTCACCGATGGCGACATCAAGGTCGACGTGGACCAGTCACGGGTGGTGCTGACGGGGGATGGCAGGTTCGGGCCGGCGCCCGCTACATTCAGTTTGCATCAACCAATCGGCGAAGACACGGGCGAGATTCCGGCAGACCTGACTGCCTCTGCGATCATGTCGCCTGACATGCTCAACAGGTTTGGCCTGCTTGGCCGCTTCTACGTGACGGGCGAGGCGCCGATTCAGATTACCGGAAAACTGAAGAGTGATAAGATGGTATCTGCCGATGTCTCGCTTGACCTCATCGATACGCGCATCGACCTTTCCGAAATCGGATGGCTCAAGCCGAAGGGGACGCCAGCTTCGGCGACGGTAAAGTATAAACTGAACGGTGAGGACTCCACGTCTCGCATCAAGTTGACGAGTGCGAGTGCACGCCTTGATGGTGACATCACGCTTGGTAAGAACTCACGGCTGATCGCCGCAACGATTCGCGAAGCGTTCCTCAAAAACTCTGCGGACGTCTCCGGCGCGGCGGCGCGGGCCGCTGACCAATCGCTCCGCGTTCAGCTGCGGGGACGCTATCTGGATATTTCCGGGCTGATGCCCGGCCTCGGTGCCGTCGGCGCTGGCGCTACTGAAAACCAGTCACCATTCACGCTGGACGCCGATGTCGAGCGGTTGACGCTCCGGCCGGGACTCGACATGCGCAAGGCTGTGGTGTCGATGACATCGACGGCGGGCGGATTGCAGGCGTTCAGCGCCCGGGGCAACACGACGGACGGCGCCCCCCTGCAAGCCACCATCGATGGAAGTGGCAGCGCGCCAGCGCGAGTAAAAGTGACGAGCGGAAATGCCGGCTTTCTTGCCGCCGCTTTCCTGGGCGCAGATTTCATCTCTGGCGGCGAAATGGCAATGAGCGGAACGCTGGAGCGCGGCAACACGCCGGCGCAGCTGCAAATCCAGATCACCAATGCACGCTTCTCGAACGCCCCTTTCCTGACGCAGATCTTGTCGCTCGCGTCCCTGCGCGGGCTGGCCGACACCCTGAGCGGCGAAGGCGTGCTCTTCTCGCGCATCGACATCCCGTTGAAATCGATCAAGGGCCGATTCATTGTCGAAGGCGCAAAGGCGCAGGGCCCGGCGCTGGGGCTCACCGCAAACGGCTTCATCGACGGGCGAACCGGCAATCTTGAAATCGATGGTGTCCTCGTGCCGAGCTTCGGCGTCAATTCGGCGCTGGGCGGCATCCCGATCCTTGGCGACCTCGTCGTTGGGCGCGATGGCGAAGGGGTGTTCTCGCTGACCTACAGCGTGCGCGGCACGCTCGAGAAAGCCAGCGTCGCGGTCAACCCGCTCTCGGCGCTGGCGCCCGGCGTCATCCGCCGCATCTTCGAGAACCCGTCCGATACCAAGGTTCCTGAAGCAATGCCCCGTCCGCCGGATGCGCCGCTGCCGAAGGAACTGCCGCCCATCAAGGACGAGACGTTTTAGACTGCCGTCCGCTCATCCCCGCGAAGGCGGGGATCTGGACGGGACGTGGGCCGCGCGAGGTCTCCGCCTTCGCGGGGACGATCGGATGAGGAACACTACCCCGCCTTGATCAGCGCATGCCGCTTCTTGCCAGCGGAAATCTTGATCGCGCCGTCTTTGAGGTCAGCAGCGGAGACCTTCGCGTTCGGATCCGTTACTGCCTCGTCGTTGACGCGGATGGCGCCCTGTTCGATCAGGCGGCGTGCTTCGCCGTTGGACTTCGAGAGGCCCGTGGCTGTGCACGCGGCCGCCACCAGCAAACCGGCGTCAAGCTCCGCCTGCGGAACAAATGCCGTCGGCAGGGCGTCGGCTGAGGCGCCCTGACTGAACACGGCCTTCGCGGCGGCTGCAGACTCAGTCGCCGCACCTTCACCATGCAGAAGCGTCGTCGCGGCGTTGGCGAGCGCGACTTTCGCATCGTTGATCTCCGCGCCCTGCAGCGCTTCGAGGCGGATGATCTCCGGCTGTGACAAGTCGGTAAACAGGCGCAGGAAGCGTCCGACGTCCGCGTCTTCCGTATTGCGCCAGAACTGCCAGTACTCGTAGGGGCTGCGCTTGTCGGCATTGAGCCAGACAGCGCCGTCGGCGGTCTTGCCCATCTTCCCGCCGGAAGCGGTGGTGATGAGGTGCGCGGTCAGACCAAACGCCTTGCCGCCTTCCACCTTATGGACAAGATCGACGCCGCCGAGGATGTTGCCCCATTGGTCGGAGCCGCCGAGCTGCAGGCGGCACGCATGCCGTTTGAACAACTCGAGAAAATCGTAGGACTGCATCAGCAGGTAATTGAACTCGAGGAAGGTGTACGGTTGCTCGGACTCGAGACGGCGCGCGACTGTATCCTGCTTCACCATCGTGTTGATTGTGAAGTGAACGCCGATCTCGCGCAGCAGCTGGATGTAGCCGAGCTTGCCGAGCCAGTCGTCATTGTTGACCATGATCGCGTCGGTGGCGCCGTCGCCAAACGTCAGGAAAGGCTGGAAGGCGCGCTTGATACCCGCGATGTTGGCGCTGATCTGGCCGTCCGTCAGTAGCGGGCGGGATTTTTCCTTGTCCGTAGGGTCGCCGATCTTGGTCGTCCCGCCGCCCATGAGCGCGATGGGCTTGCCGCCATGGCGTTGCAGGATGCGTAGCATCATGATCTGCAGGAGCGAGCCGACATGCAGGCTGTCGGCCGTGGCGTCAAAGCCGATATACGCAACCGGGATTCCCGAGGCGCAGTAAGCGTCGAGCTCTGCCTCATGCGTCATTTGCTTGATGAAGCCGCGCCAGCTGAGCTCGCGCAGGAATTCCGACTTGTAATCGCTCATGTTCTTGTGTCTTCCGTGGCGTTGTCGGGCGCCTAACACGGAAAGAGCACTGCTTGAACACGGATACGGAAAAAACAACGCCCGTCTGGGTGGCGGGCTTCATGTCGGGCACATCGCTCGATGCGGTTGATGCGGCGATGATCCTGACGGATGGTGAGCACGTCACCGATTTCGGCCCGGCGGTTGAGCGCAAATATACCGCTGCAGAGCGTGCCACGCTGCACGCCGCGACAGATGCGGCCCGCGCCTGGAACTGGGAGGGAGCGGTCCCTGAAGCGCCATTCAAGGCGGCGCTCGCCGTGATCACGCGCACCCACACGGACGCCTGGCGCATGTTGACCGCCGAAGCCCGCGCGCCGCGCCCCCTTCTGGCGGGTATCCATGGCCAGACCGTGTTGCATCGCCGCGCTAGGCCTGGCCACAAGGGCGCGACGCTGCAGCTGATCGATCCGTTCGCCTTGCGGGCAGCGCTCGGCGTACCGATGGTCTGCGACTTCCGTTCGGCAGACGTCGAGGCAGGCGGCCAGGGCGCGCCGCTGGCGCCTGCCTACCACGGCGCCTTACTTGATAGGCTCGGCAACGCGTCGTCTTGCGTGCTGAACCTGGGAGGTGTGGCAAACATCACAGCACGTCTCGCTGATGGCCAGCTGATCGCTTTTGATACCGGACCTGCCAACGGCCCCATCGACGAATGGGTTGAGGGCCACGGCCGGGGCACGCACGATGCAGGGGGGCGGCTGGCGCTCGCGGGCAAGGTGCATAAGGGGCTCCTTGCGCAACTGCTCGATCATGACTGGTTCAGCGAGAAGCCGCCCAAGTCGCTCGACCGGTATGACTTCAGCGCCAGTATTGCGCGCGGGCTGTCGGTTGAGGATGGCGCTGCAACGCTGACCGCATTCTCCGCTGCGGCCGTGGCGGCAGGGATAGATCAGTTGCCCGAGACGCCGGCCCGCGTGATCGCCTGTGGTGGCGGGCGGCACAATCCGGCGCTGATGGCAGCGCTCCGAGGCGCTTTGCCATGCCCGCTGATCTCGGCCGAAGAGGCAGGCTGGCGCGGCGACTCGATCGAAGCCGAAGCCTTCGCCTACCTCGCCGCACGGCGCATGCGCAGCCTGCCAATCAGCTGGCCGATGACGACAGGTGTGCCGCAGCCGACCACTGGCGGGCAGGTGTTCGTCTGAGGAAGATCAATCTTCGTCATCCTCGATCTCATCGACGACCACGTCTTCGTCGGCCTCGATGCGGAGGTTCTGCTCAGCCTCTTCGAGTCGCTTGATGAGGTAGGATTCGCAGGCCTTGATCAGTTCTTCGCGTTTATCGACGTAGAAGTGGTTTGCGCCTTTAATCGTCGTGCGGTCGATGCGCTGACCCTTCTGGACGCGCACTTTTGTCAGCGCCCGTTCGACATCTTCCGGTGCGGCGATCGTGTCGATGTCCCCGGCAACGATCAGGCCCGAGGCCGGGCAGGGCGCGAGGAAAGAGAGGTCATAGTGGTTCGCAGGTGGCGAAATCGCGATGAAGCCGTCTATCTCTGGCCGGCGCATCAGCAGCTGCAGCGTGATCCAGGCCCCGAACGAGTAGCCCGCGCACCAGACGAGCCGTGGGCTTTCCGACAGGTTCTCGACGTAATCGAGCACGTAGGCGGCATCTTCAAGCTCGCCGATGCCCTGGTCATAAACACCCTGGCTGCGGCCAACGCCGCGCGAGTTGTAGCGCAGCACGCCGAAACCGTGCCGTTCGAACAGCTGGTAAAGCATGATCGTAATCGGATCCTGCATCGTGCCGCCGGCTTTCGGGTGATTGTGCAGGATCAGCGCGATCGGGGCGCCCGGATAGGTCGGCTCCGTATAGCGCGCTTCGATACGGCCCTGGGGCCCTGGAATAATGATTTCGGCCATGTCGCCCTCTGCAGTTTCGTCTGAAGCGGCGCGTGTTAAGGCAAATGGGGTGTAAAAAGCAAATATTTCTGCGGGTGCGCTGTTGGCCGCGAGTGGCTATAGTGGGACGATGATTTACGCTGACCACAACGCCACGTCCCCGCTGAGGCCTGAAGCGCGCGCCGCCATGCTTGCGGCTATGGACCTTGGCGCGGCGAATCCGTCGTCGGTGCATGCCAGTGGCAGGGCGGCCCGGCGGGTGGTGGAGGAGGCCCGCGCGGCCATCGGCGCTGCCATCGGTAGCCGCCCGGCGGACCTCGTGTTCACGAGCGGCGGCACCGAGGCGTTGAACCTCGCGATCCATGGCGCAACCTTGGCGCTCGATGGGCCGAGCATACTGCTGGTCTCCGCGATCGAGCATGAAGCTGTCTTTCGGGCAGCTTCACATGCGGGCGTCAGTGTCGAATCGGTGCCCGTGACAACGTCCGGCACGCTCGATCTCGCGGCCCTGACGGTCTGCCTGAAGGATTGGGACGTGGCCAGAAGGGGCACGCCCATCCTTTGCCTGATGCTCGTAAACAACGAAACCGGCGTCATCCAGCCCGTCGCCGAGGCAGCAAAGCTGGTGCGCGAGGCCGGCGGCCTCGTCATCTGCGACGCGGTGCAAGCCTTCGGCAAGATTGGCGTCAACGCTGCCCTTCTGGGCGCTGATTACCTTGCCGTCTCCGCCCACAAGATCGGCGGTCCGCAGGGCACCGGAGCCCTCTGGCACCGCGCCGGAGCGCCGCTAAAAGCGATCCAGTTTGGCGGGGGGCAGGAACGCGGCCTGCGCTCAGGCACAGAGAACGTGGCTGGCATTGCAGGCTTTGCCGCAGCAGCGGCGGCCGCCGTTCGCGACCTGCCGCGCTTTGCGAAGCTCGCACCCGCGCGGGATGCGATGGAACGGCGCCTCAAGGCCGAGGGCGGCGTGACGGTTATGGGCGAGAGCGCGCCACGGGTCGCAGGCACCTCGAACTTCGCCCGGCCCGGCTTTCGTTCGGAAACACAGGTCATGGCGCTCGACCTCGCCGGTATCTGCGTGTCAGCCGGGTCAGCCTGTTCGAGCGGCAAGGTGAAGCGGTCGGTCGTGCTCATGGCCATGGGCGCGGATGACGCGCTTGCAGAATCGGCGATCCGCACCAGTTTAGGGTGGAACAGTGATCCGGGAGATTTTGACCGGATCGCAGACGCGTGGCTCTCGGCGGCGAAGCGCGCGTCCTTCAAGGAGCCTGTCTGATGGAATGTTGCGGCGGCATGGACGAGCACGCGGATGACTGTGACGAAGTGATCGTCAAGCCAGGCATCGATGCAGGCACGGTGGCCGCTGCCAAGCGCCTTGAGTCCGAGAATTATTCGGCCGGTTTCATCACCGACATCGAAATGGACATGGCTCCCAAGGGCCTTTCTGAAGAGATCGTCCGTTTCATCTCCGCAAAGAAGAACGAACCGGAGTGGTTGCTCGCCTACCGGCTCGATGCCTACGCGCGCTGGCTGACAATGAAAGAGCCGACCTGGGCGCGCGTCAATTATCCGAAGATCGACTACCAGGCCTATTACTATTATGCGGCGCCGAAGGCCGGCGCGAAATATGAGTCGATCGATGATGTGCCGAAGGAAATCCTAGAGACTTATGCCAAGCTCGGGATCCCGCTGAGGGAAGCGGAAGTGCTGCTCGGTGTCGAGGGTGCTGCCGAGACCGCAGCAGCCGCGCGCGAAAAGCCGCGCGTCGCGGTTGATGCTGTTTTCGATTCCGTCTCGGTGGCGACGACGTTCCGCGAGGAGCTCAAGAAAGCCGGCGTGATCTTCATGTCGATTTCTGAAGCCGTGCACGAATACCCTGATCTCGTGCGCCAGTATCTCGGTTCCGTTGTTCCCGCGACGGACAATTATTTTGCCACCCTCAATGCCGCCGTTTTCTCCGATGGAACGTTTGTCTACATCCCGCCGGGCGTTAGATGCCCGATGGAATTGTCGACCTATTTTCGCATGAACGCGGAGAGCACAGGGCAGTTTGAACGCACACTGATCATCGCCGATGCGGCCGCCTATGTGTCCTATCTTGAGGGCTGCACGGCCCCGATGCGCGACGAGAACCAGCTGCATGCGGCGGTCGTCGAACTCGTTGCGCTGGACGATGCCGAGATAAAATATTCAACCGTTCAGAACTGGTGGCCGGGCGATGCCGAGGGCAAAGGCGGCATCTACAATTTCGTGACCAAGCGTGGCGACTGCCGCGGCGCCCGCTCCAAGATCTCGTGGACGCAGGTCGAGACGGGCTCTGCCATCACATGGAAATATCCGTCCTGTATCCTGCGCGGCGATGACTCGGTCGGCGAGTTCTACTCGATCGCCGTCACCAATGGGCGCCAGCAAGCCGATACCGGCACCAAGATGATCCATCTCGGCAAGCGCACGAAGAGCCGGATCATCTCGAAGGGCATCTCTGCCGGCAAGTCCGACAATACCTATCGCGGCCTCGTCTCGATCAACAAGCGGGCCGAGAAGGCGCGCAATTTCACCCAATGCGACAGCTTGCTGATCGGCGAGCGCTGCGGCGCCCACACCGTGCCTTATATCGAGAACCGTCGCGCCGATGCCCAACTCGAACACGAGGCGACCACCACGCGCCTCTCCGATGACCAGCTGTTCTACACGCGCCAGCGCGGCATCAGCGAGGAGCAGGCGGTTGCCCTCCTCGTCAACGGTTTCGTGCGAGAGGTCTTGCAGGAACTGCCTATGGAGTTTGCCGTCGAAGCACAGAAGCTGCTCGAAGTGAGCCTCGAGGGCAGCGTCGGGTAAATCCCTCCGGGGGCGAATGCTTCTTCATCCGTATGTGCCTGTAGGCGAGTACCCATCGCGCCGGGGCACGGAAGTTGCTATTTCATTGAGGCGGGCGAAACGCCCGGTTCTGCCGCATGAGGAGCATATCGGCGTGAGACTTTTTCTGGTCGCCTTCCTCATCGCGCTGAACGCCTCCCTGGGGCCATTGGCAACCGCGCAAGAGGCGCCGGAACGTAGCCCCATTGATAGTGCCCTCGACACCTTTCTCGCCCCCGGTGGCGATGCCTTCATCCTGCTGCCGCACAAGCTCGACCGGTCGCGTCTCGATTTCTCGATGCAGAGCCTCGCGGCGATCGACGAATGGTTGCAGGCGATCCATATCGTCAATATGATCGAGGCGGGCGAAGGGCGCGCGGGAGATTCCTTCACCCGGGATGGGCGCGGCGACAATTCGGTCGTCTTTGCAGGGCTCTATCTTGGCGAAGTCGTCCGCCAGAACGCGCGCCAGGCCTGGGCCTGGCAGAGTTTTGACGCCTTCGTGGCCGCCAATCCGGTCCATGGGGCCGCGCTCGGGTCTGATGAGGGCCTCGACACCTATGTCCTCGTCTCGGGGCAGGGCGTGGCGACGCCCATTAATGCAGCCCTCAAACGCGTGCTTTTCGGGCCAATCGACAGTGTCGCCTATATCGGTGCCTTCCTGTCGGAACCTGTTGATCTGGAGCGCGCCATGGCGGGGCCGGATCTGTCCGGATTGCCAGACCCTCGCGGATAAGGGCGGCGGGTCCGATTTCCGCCGCTTGTGCCTTCCCTTGGCAGGCGCATGGCCTTACATCCCGCTCATGTTGAAGATCCAGAACCTGACTGCCACTGTCGGCGAAGCAGACGCCGCCAAGACTATCCTGAAGGGCCTTTCGCTTGAGGTGCCGGCAGGGGAAGTACACGCGATCATGGGGCCGAACGGCGCCGGCAAGTCGACACTGTCTTATGTTCTGACCGGGCGCAGCGGCTATGAAGTGACCGCAGGGACAGCAACGCTCGACGGCGATGACCTCTTGTCGATGACCCCCGAGGCCCGTGCCGCGAAGGGCCTTTTCCTTTCCTTCCAGTATCCGGTCGAAATACCGGGCGTGCCGGTGATGACTTTCGTGCGAACGGCGATGAATGCGCAGCGCCAGGTGCGCGGCGAACCGGAGATTTCCGCGCCGGACTTTATTCGCAAGTCGCGACAGATTGCGGCCAGCCTGAAGCTCGATGCCGAGATGCTGAAGCGTCCGGTCAATGTCGGGTTTTCGGGCGGCGAGAAGAAGCGGCTCGAAATCTACCAGATGATGATGCTGGAGCCGCGCTTCATGGTGCTCGACGAAACCGATAGCGGCCTTGATATCGACGCGCTGCGAACTGTTGCCGATGGCGTCAATGCCATGCGCTCGCCCGAGCGGGGTCTGCTCGTCATTACGCACTACCAGCGTCTCTTGGACTATATAAAGCCGGACAAGGTTCACGTGCTTGCCCAGGGCCGCATCATCAAGACCGGCGGGCCCGAACTCGCCCTGCGCCTCGAAAGCGAAGGCTATGACGGCGTGATGGCGGAGGCCGTGTGAGCGCCGCGCTCAAGGATATCATCCGTAATCCGACGATTGCGGAGCTGGAGCTGGTTGCGCGCTACGCGTCCCTCAAGGCTGATCCGCGCCGCGAACGCCTTTTCGAAGCCTTCGCGCTGACAGGCCTCCCGCACCGCCGGATCGAAGGCTGGCGGTGGACGGATGTGAAGGCGGCCATGACCGCGCTGGCGACAAGCCGGGCGCCGTCCACGCCCGATCCGCTGGCGCGTGACGGCACGGCAACGCTTCGCTTCACGCCTTCGGGCTTCACGGCGCCGAAGAACCTGCCAGCCGGACTCAAGCTGATCGCCAAGGACGAAGTGCAGGCCATGGGCGGCGCAGAGGACGCGCCTCTCGGCGCGCTTGCGGCCGCGCTGTCCGGAACCGTCCTCATCGATGTGGCTGAAGGCGCGCCCGATCACCTACATATGGTGTTTGACGGGCAGGGCGCGATCAATGCAGCCCGCGTGACCTTCCTGCTTCGTCCGGGTGCAGAGCTCCACCTCTCCGAAAGCCATCTTGGCGGCGCGGCCTTCTCGGTCGTGCTGGCCGAGTTCACCCTCAACAAGGGCGCGCGGCTCTCGCGCACCCTCTACCAGGCCGGCGGCCCGGACGAGGTTCAGGCGATCACGGCGATTCTGGAACAGGAGGCGGGCGCCGAAAGTGTGCAGACCGTTCTCGCGTTCGGCGCGAAGCTCGCGAGGATCGAAACCCGCGTTGTTCATCAGGGCGTCGGATCGCGCGCGGCGTTGAATGCAGCCTACCTTGCCGGACGGGGGCGCCATGCCGATATCACGACACACGTGCGACACGGCGCCAATGGTTGTACGACGCGCCAGCTCACAAAGGGCGCCGTACAGACCGGTGGACGCGGCATCTTCCAGGGCAAGTTCCATGTGCCACGACTGGCGGGTCAGCACACCGATGCCGAGATGCAACATAATGCCCTCTTGCTTGAAGAGGGCGCGGAGGTCTTCGCAAAGCCCGAACTCGAAATCCATGCCGACGATGTTCAGTGTGCGCACGGCAACACGTGCGGCACGCTGGACCTCGCGCAACTCTTCTACCTCCGCCAGCGCGGCATTCCTGAACACGCGGCAAAGGCGCTGTTGACCGAAGCCTTCATCGCTGAAGCGCTGGCCGATGCCGGTGCATTCGAGGACATCCTGCGCGCCGAGGCATCGCTATGGCTCGCGACATGACCGCCCCGCTCGACCTTGCTGCCATCCGCGCGCAGTTCCCGATCCTGTCGCGGCAGGTGAACGGCCATCCGCTGGTTTATCTCGACAATGCCGCGAGTGCGCAGAAGCCGGACGCCGTGATTGATGCGATGGCGAACCAAGCCCGCACAGCATATGCGAACGTCCACCGCGGCCTGCATACGCTCGCAAATGAGGCGACCGAGGCCTTCGAGGCCGCTCGTGAGACTGTCCGGGCATTCCTGAACGCGCCGTCTGCGGACAATATCATCTTCACCAAGGGCGCGACCGAAGGCATCAACCTCGTCGCCTCTGCGCTCGGCGCCCGCATCCAGCCCGGCGACGAGATCGTGCTGTCCATCATGGAACACCATTCCAACATCGTGCCCTGGCATTTCCTGCGCGAGCGGCACGGCGCGGTGTTGCGTTGGGTTGGCCTCGGGAAGGACGGTTCGCTGGACATGGACGGGTTGGCTGCGGCGATCGGCCCGAAGACCCGCATGGTGGCACTCACCCACATGAGCAATGTGCTGGGGACGGTGACAGACATTGCCGCCATTTCGAAGCTGGCCCATGCGGTCGGCGCTGAATTGCTGGCAGATGGCTGCCAAGCGGTGGTCCACATGACTGTTGATGTCCAGGCGCTTGGCTGTGACTGGTATGTTTTCTCGGGGCATAAAGTTTACGGGCCGACCGGCATTGGCGCGCTTTACGGAACCGCTGCGGCGCTCGACAGGGCCCGCCCCTACCAGGGGGGCGGCGAAATGATCGAGATCGTCGAGACGGACCGGATCACCTACAATACCGCGCCACACAAGTTCGAGGCCGGAACGCCGCCGATCCTCGAAGCAGTGGGCCTTGGTGCAGCCCTGCGCTGGATGGGCGGTTTCGATCCAGCGGCGGTTGCCGCGCATGAACACGCGCTTTATGCCCGCGCCCGTGAAGCGCTCAGGGGACATAATGGACTCAAAGTTCATGGCGAGGCGCCGGGCAAGGGCGCCGTCCTCGCTTTCAGCCTCGAAGGCGCGCACCCGCACGATCTCGCCCAACTGCTTGATCGGTACGGCGTCGCGATCCGCGCTGGACACCATTGTGCCCAGCCTTTGATGACACATCTCGGCGTCTCGGCGACGGCGCGCGCGAGTTTCGCGATATATAACACTTTCGAGGACGTCGACGTATTCGTAGAATCGCTCGCCAAGGCGCGCGCAATGTTGGTATAAGTTGGCGCATGGCAGACGATATGACCTCTGGAAGCCTTTCCAATACGGCCACTTCGGCCGTTGCTGGGGGCATTCCACAAGCTGAATTGGACCGCATAACCGACGACCTGATCGCGGCTTTCAAGTCGGTCTTTGATCCCGAAATCCCGGTCGACATCTATGAGCTGGGCCTCATCTACAAGGTAGACATCGACGATAATCGCAAGGTCGACGTCGAGATGACCCTCACCGCCCCCGGCTGCCCGGTGGCCGGCGATATGCCCGGCTGGGTCGAAACCGCCGCCAAAAGCGTTGCCGGCGTGACGGATGTTGAGGTGCGGTTGACGTTCGATCCGCCCTGGGATCCCTCGCGGATGTCGGATGAAGCGCGCCTCGCGCTGAACATGCTGTGATTGAAGGAGGGGGCGGCCGTCCCAATATAGTCCCTATGTCCAGACGCCCCCGTCCCAAGCCCGTGAAGCTCTCCGATTCCGCCAGCGCGCGCGTGCGTGCGATCATGGCCGAGCGCGGCCTTGGCTACCTGCGGGTGGGCGTCAAGAATGGCGGCTGCGCCGGCATGGAATACGTGATGGACTATGCCGCCGCGCCCGAACCCCTTGATGAGGTGGTCGAGGATAACGGCGTCACCATCCTGATCGACGCCAAGGCCGTGCTCTTCCTGCTTGGCAGCGAACTCGACTATGAGACGACGCTGTTGCACGAGAAGTTCGTGTTCCGGAACCCCAACCAGACGGACGCCTGCGGCTGTGGCGAGAGTGTCACGATCGTGCCGGCAGTGGCCGACTAGGCCCCTGTCTCACCACGTGATCGTGCATAGCTTTCCGCCGATCGGGACCACCGGTGCCCGGATACTGATCCTAGGCAGCATGCCTGGTATCGCCTCACTCGAAGCGGGCCAGTATTACGCACATCCCCGGAATGCCTTTTGGCCGATCATGGGAGAGCTTTTCGGGGCCGGTCCGGAAAAAGCGTACGCAGATCGTTTCGCAATCCTGAAGGCCGCAGGCGTTGCCGTCTGGGATGTATTGCAGGCCTGCGTCCGCATAGGCAGTCTCGATGCGAACATTCGCGACGAAGTGCCGAATGATTTCCGGGCCTTCTTTGAATCGTGCCGCTCGATCCGCCGCATCGGATTGAACGGTGCAAAGGCGGCTGCGAGCTTCCGGAAGTATGCGGCGAGTCACAAGCCACTGCAGGCCGAGGCGATCCTGTTGCCGTCGACCAGCCCCGCGCACGCGGGACGCAGCCTGAGGGAGAAATGCGATCTCTGGCGCGCCGCCCTTCTGACCTGAAGGCTCGTCGCTGATGGCGCTGGGCAGTGAACAAAGCCCCTACGCCTTTACGTAAGCCGCTAGGTTGTCTGGCGTTGGCTTGGCTTCCATGCCGTTTGGCGGGTCGGGGATGAGGATCGCGCGGCGGACCGGTTCACCGGTCGCTTCGGCCACCAGTTCTGCGGTGCGGGACTCGATGGCATCGGTCAGGCGCGCGAGGAACTCATCCTTCGGCAGGCCGGGCGGGATCGGCTCGAGGAATTCGACGACCGCCTTGCCGGTGCGCTTCGGCTGTTCCTGCTGCTGCCAGAACACGCCGATATTGGTGGCCACCGGCACGACGGGAACGCCCATCGTTTCGGCCATGTGCCAGACGCCCGCCTTGTAGCGGAAATGGTAGCCGACAGGCGCGAGATGGCCCTCCGGATAGATGAGAACACGGCGGCCTTCCGCCTTGGCCTTCTGCATGCCTTCTGCGAGCGATGACGCCTTCTTCTCGCCGCCGCCGCACGTGTCGATGACGATCGCGCCGAGTTTCTTGAGGATGCCGCCCACCAGCGGGAAGCGCTCGAGATGGTCGCCCGTCACGAAGGCGAGGCCGTCGACCTCTGGATAGACGAGATAACCGTCGCCCCAGCTCTGGTGCTTGCCGGCGATGACATAGGCGCCTTCGGGCAGGTTGTGGCGCCCGCGCACGTCCTTGCGTATGCCGGCAACGAACCGCAGGTTGAGGCACATGGCGCGGGTATAGCTCTTGATGATCGCGCGGACCGGCCCGTGGCCTGGCCAGGCGAGGAAGGGCAGGGACGCCAGCACGTAGACGAGCGAGATCAGATAATAGAAGAACTTGAAGGCAACTGCGCGCACGGAGAGGCTTCCTTTCGAGTGTTCGCTTAGCTGGTCTGGAGCACGGCAACCACAGCGCGGGCGAGCGCAGCGGCATGCTGCGACAATGGCCCCGGCAGGCGGTTGTAGATCTTGTTCTGGCCGGCCTGCATCACAATGCCGAGCGCCATCGCCGCCTTCAGGGCGGCGTCTCCGCGCGGGATCGCGCCTTCGTCCATCAGGCCGCTGATGATCCGCTCGGTGATCGAAACGGGGTCATTGTCGCGCCGCTTGTCATAGGGAAGATAGCGGTGCAGCGAGACGAGGTGGAAGGAAAACAGCAGGAAATCTGCATCGGCGAGCTCGCAATAGGCCTTCACGGCTGCATGCACTTTTTCTTCAAGCGTTCCGTCGCCGGTCAGGGCGGTGGCCATCATCACGCCGAGACGGTTGTGCGTTTCCATGAATAGGGAGAGAGCCAACTCATCCTTACCCTTGTAGTGGCGGTAAAGCGCGCCTTCGGACACGCCGGCCTTTTCGGCGATCTCGCGAGTCGTCGCCGCGTCCACGCCCTCATGGATGAACAGCTTCAGCGCCGCCCGCTCGATCTTCGGCCGGGCATTGCGCACGCGGGGCTTCTTGTCAGCCTCGGCGGCAACAGGTTTGCGCATCGATGACACTCCTCAATGTGAGCGAAAGCTAACATCGCCGCGCTCAAATTGCAAGTGATTATTCGCTCACTAATGAGGCGTTAATGCAGCACCGGAAAGTGCGGGGGTTCCGAAAACAAAAAATGAGGAACGTCCCGGGGACGGGCCGGCTTGCCGGAATGGCGTCGTCCGACCTGACAATCGGCAATTTTTCGGCTCAATGTCCCCTCAGGGGGCCAGCTCGACCCGGTAGCTCTCGATCACGGTGTTCGCGAGCAACTTCTCGCACATTTCCTTGACACGCTGCTCGGCCTGTTCGCGAGCCAGGCCGGCGTCAAGGTCGAGTTCAACGACTTTGCCGATCCGTGCAGCAGACACTTCCGGGTAGCCCATGCGCGACAGCGTGTCGGCCACCGCCTTGCCCTGCGGATCGAGCACACCTGCCTTCAGCGCGACATGGACGATGGCTTTCATTTGCTTCCCCCGGTGAAACTGACCACGTTATCCGTCTCGCCTGATTCCTTGAGGATGCCGAGACGCCGGGCGACTTCCGCATAGGCTTCGGTGACACCGCCGAGGTCACGCCGGAAGCGGTCCTTGTCGAGCTTTTCGCCGCTGATGAAATCCCACAAACGGCAGCTGTCGGGACTAATTTCGTCAGCCAGAAGGATGCGCGGCATTTCGGCGTCGCCCTCGAAATAGCGGCCGAACTCCAGCTTGAAGTCGACAAGACGAATGCCGACGCCAGCGAAAAGGCCTGCCATGTAATCATTGACCCGCAATGCCAGCGAAATGATGTCGTCATACTCTTGGGAACTCGCCCAGCCGAAGGCTGCAATGTGTTCTTCGGTGACCATAGGATCGTGGAGTTCATCGCTCTTGTAGTAAAATTCAACCATCGGCCGAGGCAGCATTTGGCCCTCCGGAATACCGAGGCGCTTCGATAAGGAACCTGCCGCGATATTCCGCACGACGACTTCCAATGGAATGATCTCAACCTTCTTGATCAGCTGTTCGCGCATGTTGAGGCGGCGGATGAAGTGAGTCGGTATGCCGACCGCCGAGAGGCGCGTCATGATGAACTCGCTGATCCGGTTGTTCAGCACGCCCTTGCCATCAAGAATGGCCTTTTTCTGCGCGTCGAAAGCGGTTGTGTCATCCTTGAAGTACTGGATCAGCGTTCCGGGTTCGGGGCCCTCGTAGAGGATCTTTGCTTTTCCCTCATAGACAATGCGCCGCTTGCTCATGAATTCGGGCCCTTCCATGGGTTTGGGTACCGCGCGTGATACAGACTCACCGCCTCGCCCCCTGACGAGCGGACTGTTACGCCAAGTTTGCCGCAGAAACAATTATTGCGAACACCTTGGGCCACGTCCTATATTTGACGAGCACCCTCGGCTTCTCACGGAAAGATTCACATATGAGCACATTCGATGATCGCGAGCGCGCTGAAGAGGCGCGTTACGCATTGGATCAGGAGGCGCAGTTTCGCGTCATGAACAGGCGCAACAAGTTGCTGGGTCTGTGGGCAGCCGGCTTGCTGGGGATCGAGGGCGCCGCTGCTGACGATTACGCAAAAACCGTCGTGCTGTCCGATCTAGAAGAAGCCGGCGACGATGACGTTCTGCGGAAGGTGCTGGGCGACCTGCGGAAAGGCGGTCTTTCACTGACCGAAGCGGACATCCGCAACGAAATGGCGCGCCTCATGCCTGTGGCACGAGAACAAATCCTGAAAGATATCAAAGGTTAATTCCCTGACTCGCGTAAAATGCGTGTAGGCGCGGGACAATCAGGACCTTCGGGCTTTCTTGCGCCCGGCGGTTGCCTATGCGCCGCATAAATCCCCTCTGCGATCCGAGCGCCGATCTCCTCGGTGGTCATTATCCGCATGATACAGGACAGAGGCTCACCATTGTCTGACGCAACGATCGCTGCAATGCCGGTATAACCACCATACCAATCCCAGAGATAGCGAGCCTCGTGCGCCAGGAGCGTCTCCTGGGCTGTCTTTACCATTGCAAGTCGTTCCTCAATGGTGCCATCGAACATGTCCGTGAGGTCAACCTTGACCAGCTCTGCCTCACTCGGCCCGAACGCGGCGATGGCCTCGTCGATCCGCGGCGTCAGCACGCGGCAATTGCTGCACCAGGACGCAGTGAAATAGATCACTTTGACTGCTGGGGCTGCGATAGCGCTTGCCGAAAGCAGCAACGCAGCGAGGCTTAAGGACATGGCTTTCAGTCGCATCGGGACCTCACGCGCTAACATAACGCCTAGATATGCCCAGCGCGGGAACATCGCCAACCCCGCAACAACAGCGCCTCAATTCTTGCTTGGTCGCTTGTACGTATCGCTGCAGCGCTGACCTGTCTCGCCAAGCGGGGTAAACGAAATGCAGGCGAAGCGCGCACTCGCCTTTGCGCCGAAATCGGGTTCGCCATGCCACGCAGCCATGTAGGGTTTGCCGGTCCATGCGCTAAAAATGACCTTCCCGGCCGCCACAGGAACTTTGCCGTCGCCGGCAACGGTCGAATAGATCGCCTCGTTCTCGACAAACCACGTGATCCCGTCGGGTCGCCATTCGAAAGCGTAAAGCCGGTCTGTCCGGCTTGCATCGAAAGGCAGGTCGAAGGTTGCAGCAGATCCGCGTTCGCCGTTGCGAAAATAGTTGAAGTGAATGCGCGTCGTGTCGCTACCGAGGAACTCGATATCGATCTCGTCATGCGGATCGCCGAAAGTGGGGCCAGTATAGGTAAAGAAGGCTGTCACGAGGCCCGACCCGCGCGCCGGGCGCATGATCGCTTCGTATCGGCCGTAACCGAAAGTTTCGCGCGAATTCATCTAAGCGGCGGTGAACCGATCGCCACGCAGCGATAGCCGGCGAACATCGAGCTGGGTGGCCCCGCCGAGCCAGGCAATGTTGTCTTCCGACCAGGCGCCGCCATAGAAACTCTCCTCGGTGCTGTAGTCCGATGGCTGGAAGATTGAGTCGTTCAAGGGGCGGGTCAAGCGGGTAAGGAACCCGCTTGCCGCTGTCGCGCGATGTTTAGACGGAAGGGCGGGCCGGGAAAGGCGGAGCGGGGTGGTGCTTTGCGGCTTTGGCTCGGGTAACGGCGAAGCGGGCCTCTGCCAGGGATAGAAATCCGGCGACGTCGCCGTTTCCGATATTGAAGGTGCCTTGTCGAAGCGCATGGCAGGTTGGGCGGGCGCCAGAAGCCATATCCCAAGTCCGGTAATCAATGCGAGGCCACCGATGACAAGGCCGTCAATCAGCCCGCTGGCATTGACCGTATTCATGTCGGCCGTGCCGGGGCGCTCGTTCATCTCGCATTTCCGCCGTTAACCAGATCGGCGAAGCAAATCTTGAGCCAGCCGCGTGTTAACTGGTGCCGGGCGGCGCACCTGCGAGCGCCTTGCGATTACGCATCATGAAGAGCGGCACTGAGCCGATGGGTGTAACGGCCCAGTCGAGCGGCTGATCGTGCGGCTCTGCAGGCACCGCATCGATCTGTTGCGCGGGGTAGGCAAGCGCACAGGCAAACGCGCGGCCATTCGCACGCAAGCGAGCAAGCGCGGCATCATAATGGCCTTTTCCATAACCAAGGCGATTTCCCATTGTGTCAAAAGCGAGCAGGGGAGTCAGGACGAGCGTCGGGACCAGTTCTGGGGCTTCATCGGGCGGTTCAGAAAGTCCGAAAGGCCGACGTTCAAGCGGCTCACCGGGCGCCCACTGACGCCAGGTCAGCCGTCCGTCTGCCTCGAGCCTCGGCAAGCAGGTCTCGGCCCCAGCTCTGAGCAGGCGCAACATCAAGGGGCCTGCATCCAGTTCCTCATTGATACCAACATAGCCCGCCACGATTGGCCCATAGCGCTCCAACAACTTTATCGGGAAAATCTTCGCCAGCGCCTCTGCGGCGTCGGGGTCGCGCGCGGCGGCCTCTGCGCGGATCGTTCTCATGCGATGACGCAGGGATGTTTTGTCTGACGCGGGGTCCATTGTGGGGGTTCTAAGCTGCATCATGCGCTGCGTCACCCAAGAAGGTGTACAAGAACCACAGTCGCCGCTGGGCACATTTCACTCCCGTCGACCTAGAGACTAGGTGGGCGCCGGATGAGCCCGAACCACGGCTCGGACCAGAATGCCAGCTCCCTGACGGTAAGTAAGGTCGGCGGAGATCAGTCCCTCGCGCGCGCCGCAGCCCTTGTACGTTGTGAATGTAGGATGTCAGCCTGCGCTTGGAAAGCGGGATTATCCGGCCGGGTCGACTTCAAGAGCGTAGAGAAGTGTTTTCTGCGCCTTCGAGAAGTTGTCGTCGGACACGATCCAAACTCTGAATCCGCCGGTAGCCAGGGGTTCAGCGGCTATTCCCTCGAAATTATCCGTGAGGATCGGCCGTGTTAGCGTGAGGCGTTCGGTATCGCTCTCTCCCCATGCGAGTACGGTTCTGACACCCCTAACCGGATCGAAACTGCGAAAGAGCGTAAAGCGGGTCACCTCGCCATCGCTACCGGCAACATCATCGAATCCGACCAGCGCATAGCCAGCGGGGTTTCCCGCGTTTTCGCCTGTCCAGTCGGCAGCGCCGTTGCTGGCAACTATGCCGATTGGCGAAGTTCCATCACCTGCATTTTCGTATCCGAACGCCAATGAACCATTCGGCGCGAGCGACAGGGCTTCCGGGCCAGCATTTTCGCCGATCGCCTTCCCGTCTATTGAGCCGGGTAGCGGCGCGACCAGTGCGGCCCGCGCCGCGCCGCCACATGCTCCAACGGCGAACGCTTCAATCCGGAACCGCCTTTCGAAACTCACCAGGGCCAATCCGTCGCGGTAGACCAGCCCTTCCGCGTCGCTTTCGATCTTACCTCCCAGAAACCGCCCGTCGGCGCCCCTAAGATAGACGATAGAAGCTGCGGTCTGTGGGGTGCCATCCGCCAAAGGAATAGAAACGAGCGCGCCGGCGTCGCTAACCGCGATTAACCGGTCTTCACCCTCGATGATCGCGAGGCCCGAAAGTCCGCCAAGATTCCGGTCGGTCGATGAGAGTTGCCAGGCGCCTGCGAGCTTCGCTTGGGGCGGAAGCCGGCCTGCCACTGCATCGTCTTGTCCCAGCACGACAGGCAACACCTCCAGCGCCAGCGACTGGGGCTCTTCGCGGGAGATACCGTCTGGGCAAGATGCGCTGCGCAAAGCGGGCGCGGACAGATCGAAGCTCCAATTGGTCGAACTAAGCGGTTCGGGCATCGCCAGGTCTGGCTTGTCGGGCGCTGAACAAGCGGCCACCATCAGGCTCGAAAAAGCAATCAGAAGTGGATAGTGGCGATTGGACATGTCTGTCTCTTGTCTTTGTGGGGGATACATCTCTGACCCGTTTCCCACGTGATTAAGATGATCCGATGGCACTCACCTTACGATTTGATGAAAACTCTTGCCGTGCCTCTGGATTTCAAATGCGAACCCATACAAACCGAACATGATGACTAGTATTCCCCTCGCAAGAAGATCGCCTGTCCCACCCGAGAGCTGCAACCTCTCACGCGCGATTGAACTGATCGGCGACCGTTGGACGCTGATGATCCTCAGGGCTGCGCTCTACGGCGTGCGCCGGTTTGACGATTTCCAGGCGGAACTGGGCTGCCCCCGCACGGTACTGTCCGGCCGGCTGAAGCAGCTTGTCGAGTCGGGCTTATTGATGAAGCAGGCCTATAAGGTCAGCGGCAAGCGGGCCCGGCCGGAATACATCCTCTCTGCCATGGGCCTCTCCCTGCGGCCGATCCTGATCGGGCTGACGCAATGGGGCGATGTCTGGCTCGGCAAGGGCGAGCCGCCGCCGATCAGCTTCACCAAGGCCGGTTCGAAATCCGCAATCCGGGCGGCATTTGTGGATGCCGAAGGCCGCGAAGTCCGCCCCGACCAGGTCCGCGCCGTCCTGCGCGGCTGACCCGTTTCCCCGCATCAGGAACGCGCTTTGCGCCAACAGAATTGCCGCTTGCAATGGGGGCGTGTTCGTCATATTCGGAACCTCTGGCAGCGATGCTGGATACCGTTCTCGGATGCGGGCGTAGCTCAGTGGTAGAGCACAACCTTGCCAAGGTTGGGGTCGAGAGTTCGAATCTCTTCGCCCGCTCCAGAAGAAACCCAATAAAAACAGCAGGTTAGGGTCTACCGCAGGGGCCTTTTTCCTGCTTACTTTTTCCGGCCGGGGATTTGAGTAAGCAGAAAATAAACAGTGTAGGGTGATGTGCCCTGATAAGCTGTGGAATTTTGGGAATAAGCCAAGTTTGGCTCTCCCGGCTTTTCGTTACCGCATCCAACACC
>JBGSVY010000135.1:0-1585 GCA_041752715.1 Hyphomonas sp. | reverse complement strand
GCCAAGCTGCTTGCCCGGCGAAAGCGCGGGCGGCATTTCGGCGAGCGCCGTCTCGGCCAGCGGCGGTGGCTCGTCGCTTTCAAGATCACCCAGCGCGCGGACGTCCGGTGGCAGGATCGTCCGTCCACCGCCCGCATCGAAGAGTGCGAGCGTCAACGCGCGGGCTGACCGGCGGTTGGGCACGTAGATGATGGCATCAGCGAGCGCGTCAGAGCGTTCCCCGAGAGCGGTTGCCTGCGCAAGTGTTGTGGCGAGGCGTTTCAGGAAGTCGGCACCTGCAGGGATTTTCCAGACGCGCGCGGGCCCGCCATCGAAGAGGCCCGGTTCACCGGCCATGGCAACCGAGCCACATCTGCGCATCCTTGAGCGCCGCCGGGTCGCCGACGTGCAGCCAGAAATCGTCGAGTGGCAAGCCATGCAGGCGCCCTGCGGCAATCGACGGGCCCCAGATACGCCAGGCGACCGAGAACCGCTCGACGGCAAGTCCATCGAACGCCTGCGGCCGAATCATCCGTACACCCGCATAGGCCCAGGGGGCCGTAGGCGCATCGCCGCGCCGCGACAACGCGCCATTTTCGTCACGGAAGAAGTCGCCCGGCCCGTCAAAGCCAAGGCACCGCTGCGTGTCCGCCACCAGCAACAACTCGTCCATCAGCGCCGGATCAAACTGCGCCGTCAGCGCGAGTAGCGGCTCGGGACTGCCGCCGCCCCAGAAGGCATCCGTGTTCACAACAAATATCGGATCATCGCCCAGCAGGGGCCGCGCCTTCGCAAGCGCGCCGCCCGTTTCCAGCACGACGTCCCGCTCGTCCGAGATGATCACCTCCATGTCCGTCCGTGCCCGGACATGCGCCTCGACTTGCCCGGCAAGGTAATGCACGTTGACCACGATCCGCCGCACACCCGCTGCCGCCAGCGGATCAAGCAGGTGGTCCATGAGCACCTTGCCGCCTGCCTTGATCAGCGGCTTTGGGCGATCATCCGTCAGCGGACGCATACGCGTGCCAAGCCCGGCTGCCAGCACCATCGCCGTATGTGGAACCGGTACGGTCAAGACACGCCCTCGAACACGAACGGCGTCGCTTCACGCACGAAGGCTGCCATCTCCGCGGCATCCGGATGGGCAAGATTGCGCGCAAGGATCTGCAACTGGCGTGGCTGAAACTGGCCATATCGCGCCTTGCCGTCCCGGTGCTGCAGCCGCGAGAACACGCCGGCGATCCGCAGGGCATTCAACGCGCCGATCACCGCAAGCCGCGCGTCGAAATCGCTCCGCGACTTGCCCATCAGGTCGAGATAATGCCGGATGGCGGCTTCCGCGGCGCCCGGCGAAACGGCGCGCCGGGCGTCCTGAGTGAGCATCGCCATGTCCCACGCATCCCAGCCACGCACCGCGTCCTGAAAATCGAGAAGTCCCACGCGACCGCCCTCCAGCCAGAGCAGGTTCTCGGCATGGTAGTCCCGCAGCGTGAAGGCGCGCGGAAAGTTCATCGCCTGCGCAATCAGGCCGTCGCGCGCCGCTTCCCAGCGCGCCCGCATCGCGCCGGAGAGCGCCGGACCACCCGCCTCCGCTGGCAGCCAGTCA
>JBGSVY010000134.1:0-5313 GCA_041752715.1 Hyphomonas sp. | reverse complement strand
CCAAGGCGGACAGGGCGGCCATCGCAAGGGTGGGTCGCGCCCCGCTGAGGGTGGCCAGTCCGGCGGTGCCCGGTCACGCAATCTCGGCAGCTGGTCGCCCGTTTCCAGCTGACCCCGTGGCCGCACCCTCGCGGCCATGTTTCCCCAATGACAGACTTGCGGGTACGGGCAGCCTTGGCCAAGGTTGCCCGCATCACATTCAAAGCCTGTCAGGAGGAGACGTCCCATGAAGACCCGTATCACCGAGATGCTCGGCATCCAGCACCCGATCGTTCAGGGCGGCATGCACTTTGTCGGCTTTGCCGAGATGGCCGCCGCCGTGTCGAATGCCGGCGGTCTCGGCATCATCACGGCGCTGACCCAGCGAAGCCCAGGCGACCTTGCCAACGAGATCGCCCGATGCCGCGACATGACGGACAAGCCGATCGGCGTGAACCTGACCTTCCTGCCCGTGGTCAATGCGCCTGACTATCCGGGCTATGTGAAGGCGATCATCGAGGGCGGCGTGAAGGTCGTCGAGACGGCGGGCAACAATCCGGTGCAGGTGCTGCCGGTGCTGAAAGAGCATGGCATCAAGGTTATCCACAAATGCACCGCGGTGCGCCACGCCCTGAAGGCCCAGAAAATCGGGTGTGATGCTGTCTCGGTCGATGGCTTCGAATGCGGCGGCCATCCCGGCGAAGACGATGTGCCGAACTTCATCCTCCTGCCGCGCGCGATGGACGAGCTCGACATTCCCTTCATTGCCTCTGGAGGCATGGCCGATGGCCGCTCGCTCGTCGCTGCCATGGCGCTCGGCGCCGAAGGTATAAACATGGGCACGCGCTTCATCGCAACGAAGGAAGCGCCCGTGCATGAGAATGTGAAACAGGCGCTCGTCGCTGCGTCTGAACTCGACACCCGCCTCGTCATGCGTCCCCTGCGCAATACCGAGCGTGTGCTGAACAATGCCGCCGTCGAGAAGCTGATCGCCAAGGAAAAGGCGCTCGGCGCCGATCTCAAGTTTGCCGACATCATCGAGGAAGTGGCCGGTGTCTATCCGAAGATCATGATCGACGGCGAGATGGATGCCGGCGCCTGGTCATGCGGCATGGTTGCGGGCCTCATCTATGACATCCCGACCTGCAAGGAACTGATCGACCGGATCATGGCGCAGGCCGAAGAGATCATCACCAAACGCCTCGCCAACACGCTCAGGGCCTGATCGCACGCGGCGCGGGTTTCCCCAGCCAAGAGAAGCCGGCTCGCCCGTCGCGTGTGGACAGACCGTTTCGTTCTGATAATGTTCCGTCCTAATCGTGAAAGGATCCGGCATGGACCCCCTCGTCATTATCGGATCGGTGGCGTTTGACATTGGCCATGTCTTACTGCTGCTGGCTGTCATTGGGCTCGGCGTTTATGCCTGGCAAGGTAGCCAAGGGTCTGCCCTGCGCGAACATCTCCTCAAACGTGATCTCGATGCTGTCCGGGCTGACGCAGAGCGCAACGGGCAGCGCGCGATTACGCTTGAACGGGTCGCCCAGGACGCGCAGCTGAGGCTTGCGGCCGCCGAAGCCCGCAGCGCAGAGGACGAACGCAAGTTCGGCGAGATGGCGCAGGACGTGCTGGCGCGCGCGAATGCGCAGTTCCTGCAGCTCGCGAACGAGACGTTCGAGAAGCACAAGGAAGGCGCCAAGGGCCAGTTGACGGAGCTGATGAAACCGATCGGCGAGAATTTCGAGACCTTCCGGCAGAAAGTCGATGCGCTCGAAAAGGTCCGGACCGAAGACAAGTCTGCCTTGAGAGAACAAGTCGAGGCGATTCAAGCGAGCCTGCGCGTCCAGACGGCAGAAACCGGCAAGCTGGTCAGCGCCCTGACCGCGCCGAAAGGCGGCGGCCGCTGGGGCGAGATGACGCTTCGCAATGTGATGGAACAGGCGGGCCTCTCCCAGCATTGCGATTTCTCCGAACAGGTGAGCGAAACGGGTGACACCGGGCGCCAGCGCCCCGACGCGATCATCCACCTGCCGGGCGGACGCCAGATCGTGGTGGATTCAAAGGTGTCGCTGGATGCCTACATGGCTGCGGCCGGCGCGGACGATCCAGCGCAGCGTGGCGCCCACCTCAAGGCGCATGCCGCCAGCGTGCAGCGCCACGTGAACCTGCTCTCGTCAAAGGATTACCAGTCAAACCTGGGCACCCGGTTCGACTATGTCGCGATGTTCATTCCCGGCGAGAATTTCTTTGCCGCCGCCCTCGAGGAAGTGCCCGATCTCATCGAGAAAGCGATGGGCAAGATGGTGATCGTGACAACACCCACCACGCTGATCGCACTCGCCCGGACGGTTGCCCATCTCTGGCGCCAGCACGAGATGAATGCCAACGCGATGGAGGCGGCCGAACTCGGCGCCGAGCTTTATGTGCGGATCGGCAAGATGCTGGAACACATGCAGAAACTCGGCAAATCGCTGAATGGATCGGTGGATGCGTTCAATGACGTCGTGGGGTCGGTTGACAAGCGTGTCATGCCGACGCTCCGCCGGTTCGAGGAATTGTCGATCGCGCCCCCCTCCAAGACCGCCGCCGAGCCTAAGCTGATCGAAGCGCGGGCCCGCCCGCCGGCCGTTACGGGAGAGCTTGATTTGCCCCCGCCGCGCAAGCCACTCGCGGCGGAATAGACCCGTTGACGCCCGTCACAGGCGTGCATATCTCCATCGGATGGCGATCCGCGACATCCTTACCGTACCCGATCCGCGCCTGAAACAGGTGTCGAAGCCCGTTGAGGGCGGCGTCACCGCCGAGATCCGCGCGCTGATGGATGATATGCTGGAAACGATGTATGCCGCGCCCGGCATTGGCCTCGCGGCGATCCAGATCAATGTGCCGCTTCGGGTCATCGTGATGGACCTTGCCCGCGAGGGCGAGCCGCCCCAGCCGCGCTATTTCGTCAATCCCGAGATCGTCGAGACCGTCGAGCAGACCCAGCCCTATGAAGAGGGCTGCCTGTCAGTGCCGGATGTGTTCGATGAGGTCGAGCGGCCGGAGCGCTGCCTGATCCGCTATCTCGATTATGACGGCAAGCCTGTCGAGGAATGGGCCGAAGGGCTTTATGCGGTGTGCATCCAGCATGAGATGGACCACCTCGAAGGCACGCTGTTCATCGACCACCTGTCGCGGCTGAAGCGGATGCGCGCGGTCGACAAGGTCAAGAAGGCAAAGCTGCGCGCGATCCGCGAAGACGCGAATTAGTGCGCTTCTTTCGCGATATGCGATTTCGGTGGTGTGTTGCCGTCCTCGTCGCTGCGGCATTGGTCTACGGGTTCGGATCCAACGGCGCCGTGCCGGTTCGCGGCTGGTCCTGGCTCGGCGAGGGCTGACCGGCCTGCCATTGTTGCCGTGACGCAAGGGAAAAAGCAGTCTATGGCGGCGGCCAGATCGAGCGAGACGGCCGCCATGCGCAACAAGACAGGCACCTACATTCTCTCCGGACTGCTGATCGCGGCGATGCTTGCAGCGATCGTTTTCGGCATCGTGTTGCCTTTGGTCCAAGCGCAATGAAGGCGCACACGCGCTGGCTGCTGGCTGTTGCAGGCGCGCTGATCGCCGCGTTGGTCCTGGTTGTTGCCGTGTGGGCACTGGACCGGGCGCGGGCCAGTCCTCTGATCAAGGCATGTCTCGACCGGGGCGACACGTGGGACTATGACGCCCGGGTATGCCAGACCAACTGACCAAGCCCCTCCGCCTCGCCTTCATGGGCAGCCCCGGCATTGCGCTGGGCGTGCTCGAGGCGCTGATCGCGGCGGGACACGAGATCGCCTGCGTCTATTCCCAGCCGCCGCGTCCTGCGGGCCGGGGACAGAAGCTGACGCCGACTCCGGTGCACGCCTTTGCGGAGGCGCGCGGTCTTGAAGTGCGCACGCCGAAATCCTTGAAGAAACCGGAAGAACAGGCCGCATTTGCCGCGCTGGGTCTCGATGCAGCGGTGGTGGTTGCCTACGGGCTCATCCTGCCGCAGCCGATCCTCGATGCGCCGCGCCTCGGCTGCCTCAACATGCATGCGTCGATCCTGCCGCGCTGGCGCGGCGCCGCGCCGATCCAGCGGGCGATCATGGCGGGGGATGCCGAAACCGGCATTGATGCGATGCTGATGGAGGCTGGCCTCGATACCGGCCCGGTCCTCGCCTCCGTCCGTACACCGATCACGCGGGACGATACCGCCGGCACGCTGCATGACCGGCTTGCGGTGTTGGCGGCAGAGCTTGCCCCGCTTGCGCTGGCGGGCCTCGCTGATGGCAGCCTGACGCCCGTGGCCCAGATCGAGGAGGGCATGACCTATGCCGCCAAGATCACCGCCGACGATCAGCGCATCGACTGGTCGCGCTGCGCGGCCGACGTGGACTACCAGATTCGCGGGCTCGCCCCGACGCCCGGGGCATGGTGTGAAGCAGACCTTGGACAGGGGCTGGTCCGCCTGAAAGTCCTGTTTTCTCAGTTGACGGATGATGCTGCGCAAGAAAAACCCGGGACGGTCATGGATGACCGCCTCACGGTCGCCTGCGGCGATGGGCGCGCTGTGCGCCTGCTGCGCCTGCAGAAGCCAGGCGGCAAGCCGCTGGACGCGCGTGAGTTTCTTGCTGGAACGCCTTTGTTCGCAGGAAACCTGCTGACATGACCGACCGCTGGATCCGCCGATCAACGCCTGACGATATGGACGCCATGGCCGCGCTTAATGACGAAGCCTTTGGCCTCGCATTCAAATCGAAGGATAAGAGCCGCATCGTCCGCCAGCTGCACGCCGATGGCGACAGCCTCCTGTCCCTTGTTGCGCTGGAGAACGAGGCGGTCATCGGGCACATCCAGTTCTTCCGTATCCTGATCGATGGGGCGCCGCTCGGCGCCGGTCTCGGGCCGATGTGCGCCAAGCCTGGCTTGCAGAAGACGGGTATCGGCAGCGGGCTGGTTCGCCTTGGCCTCACCGCGCTGGAGGGTGCGGGCGAGACGACCGTGTTCGTGCTCGGCCATCCGGCCTATTATCCGAAGTTCGGTTTCACGCCTGAAGCGGTCCAGCCCTTTGCCTGCCGCTGGTCCGGTCCGCATTTCATGGCGCGGCGGCTGGCGGAAGGCGGGCCGGCTTCTGGCGCATTGACCTATCCGGCCGCGTTCGGCACCTGAGCGCCATGCCGCGTTACAAGTTGCTGATCGAATACCATGGCGGCCCTTATCAGGGCTGGATGAAGCTGCCCGGAAAGGCCACCGTGCAAGGCGCGCTGGAAGCAGCCGCCGCACAGCTTGATGGCGCGCCGGTGGAGGTGTCCGGCGCTGGGCGCACCGATG
>JBGSVY010000133.1:0-5002 GCA_041752715.1 Hyphomonas sp. | reverse complement strand
GTTGCGGGCGGCGTGGCGGGCGGCCTCGCGATTGCAGTCTTCGTGGCGGTTGCGCCCGCCTGCCTTGGTTCGCCCTTTGCGGGCATGGACCCGGTTGCGGTGTCGGGCTGGTTGTCGCGTGTCGGTGAAGCGCGCGATCTTCCGACCATGATCGCCGACGACCTGCCGAAGGTGATTGCTGATTTCGGCTTCATGCTGGGGGCCATCGGCGCTGTGGCCTGGTCGATCGGGCGGACGCGGGGCGATGTGCGCGTGCATTGGTGCATCGCCGGACTCGTGTTGCTGATCACGGCGGGGCTGATGGTCTGGCAGATCCGCGCGACGTTGTTTGCGCACCTGTTTGCGAGCATTGCGGCGGGCGCTGTGCTGGGCGGGTTGATCGAGACCTATCTCATCCGGCGGGGCGAGCGCGCGGCGCTGGGGCTGATGCTTGGCGCGGTGCTGCTGACCCCGTTCAGCTGGGCGCTGCTGGGCAGCGTCTTTCCGGCAGGCAAGGATCTTGATGACGCGCCGGGCGTGCCGAAGGTCAACTGCCGGGCCGCCAGCGCGTATGCGATGATGGCGGACCTGCCGCCCAGCCGGATCGCGGCGCCGATCGACCTTGGGACATCCATCCTGGTGCGGACGCCGCACACGATCTTTGCCGGGCCGTATCATCGCAATACCGGGGGTGTCCGGTTTGCCCTCGATGTGTTCCGGTCTGATCCGGAGACCGCGCATGCGCTGCTGATCGCGGCGGACGCCGACTATCTTGCCTATTGCAAGGGCCTCGCGCAGACGCGCACCTATGCGCGCGAGGCGCCGGGGGGGCTTTCGGACCTGATGGACAGCGGCGCGGTGCCGGCCTGGCTCGCGCCGGCCGATGACCCTGCGGCGCGCGATGGCGTGGTGCAGCTCTACCGTATCCGCCGCCCGGGAGATTGACTTCGCGATATACCCGCGCCATGGGGCGCCATGTCAAAACTCACTACGCCTGAAGCCGTCGTCGAAGCCCTTGAAAGGCTTTATGCACAAGCGGTCGCCGCGCTTGGCGCTGCGCTTGATGCTTTCCTCAAGGATGGGACGCCGCCCGATGGCGCCGCCCGAGCCGCCGGGGCATTCTGCTATCCGCAGATCCGTGTCGTTTATGATCCGGACGGGCCGCCGCCGCCGATTTCGCGGGCCTTCGGCAAGATGTCGGAAGCAGGGATTTATGTTACCACGATCACGCGGCCGGACTATTTCAGGGCCTACCTGATCGAGCAACTGACGCCGCTGATGCGCGACTACGAGATCGACGTGTACGTCGAGCCGTCGGTTTCGGAGATTCCGTATCCGTATGTCTGGGACCAGGCGCATGCGACAGGGCTCGACGAGATCTCGCCAGCCGAGCTGGTGCGCTGGTTTCCATCACCGAAACTCGCCCAGATCGGCGACGAAGTGGCCGATGGCGAACTCTACGAGCCGGATTCGGTCCGGCCGCTTGCCCTGTTCGATGCCCAGCGTGTGGACTTCTCGCTGAAGCGCCTGCAGCATTATACCGGCACGCCGGTTGAGCATTTCCAGCATTATGTTCTGTTTACGAACTATCATCGGTATGTCGATACCTTCTGTGACTGGGCGCTGACACAGATCGGGGCGCCGGGCAGCCGCTATACCTCGCTCTCCGTACCCGGCGGGCTGGAGATCACGGCGGTCAAGGATTCCTCTCGCGCCGAAATCGAAGCCTCGCCCTGGCGGCGCTCACAGATGCCGGCCTATCACCTGCGTGCACAGGGCGGGGCGGGCATAACGCTCGTGAATATCGGGGTCGGGCCATCGAACGCCAAGACGATCACGGATCATCTTGCGGTCCTGCGCCCGCAGGTCTGGCTGATGGTGGGCCATTGCGGTGGGCTGCGCCACAGCCAGGCGATCGGCGATTATGTACTGGCCCATGCTTACCTGCGCGAGGACCATGTGCTCGATTCGGTGTTGCCGCCGGAGATTCCGGTCCCGCCGATTGCCGAAGTGCAGGTGGCGCTTGCGGCGGCGGCGGCCGACATCACCGGTGAAAAGGGTGAGGCGCTGAAGAAACGCCTGCGGACCGGCACGGTGGTGACCACGGACGACCGTAACTGGGAACTGCGCTTCACCGCCTCGGCCCGCCGGTTCAACAAGAGCCGGGCGATCGCCATTGACATGGAAAGCGCGACGATTGCGGCGAATGGCTTCCGCCTGCGTGTGCCCTACGGGACATTGCTGTGCGTCTCGGACAAGCCGCTGCATGGCGAGATCAAGCTGCCGGGGGCCGCGAACCGGTTCTACGAACGCGCGATCAGCGAACATATCCGTATCGGGATCGAAACGCTCGAACGCCTCGCCAAGGATGGCGGCGCGAGCCTTCACAGCCGCAAGCTGCGCGCGTTTGACGAGCCACCGTTCCGGTGAGCGAGATCGACTGGACGGCGCTGAAGGCGGCCGCCATCGCCGTGCGGGCGCGCGCTTATGTTCCGTATTCGAACTACCGGGTCGGGGCGGCGCTGCTGACGGCGGGTGGCGAGATCGTGGCTGGATGCAATGTCGAGAACGCAACCTACGGGGCGACGTGCTGCGCCGAGCGGACGGCCGTTTTTTCTGCAGTGGCGGCGGGGCACCGGGCGTTCCGGGCGATTGCGGTTGTGACAAACGGCGCCGCGCCGGGCACGCCTTGCGGCATCTGCCGGCAGGTGCTGGCGGAGTTCGGCAGCGATATGGATGTGCTTTGTTTCACACCGGAGGGCCTGGAGGCGGTTTATCGCCTGTCAGCACTGTTGCCACATGCTTTCAAGTTGACCTAGGCGGCGCAAGGGCCGGCTTGTGCGCTCCGCGCGGCAAGAACAGCATGAACTTGGCGAGCGGGCGCTTGAACAGCAACAGGTAGGCGATGTGCAGTCCTACGAACAGGAGCAGAAGGTTACCGGCGAGTTCGTGCAGTTCCGAGACCGGACCATCTTCGCCGCCTTCATCCTCTTCATCGCCTACTTCCTCGTCATCGGATGAGCGGTTGGCCGCAGGGGTCTCACGAGGGGCCGAGGCAACGGAGCGCTCGGCACCGGCAGGCGCCAGTCCGAGGGCGCGGCCCTTGTCCATCGCGATGCCAGTTCCGGTGACCGTCAGCAGGCTGAGCGCTATGCCAAGCATCAGCACACGACTGATGGCCGGATGCGTGAGCGCGCCTTTCAGTTTCAGACCTTCAAAGTTCGGATAGAAGCGCATGAGCCCAACCTGTCGCGCGCCGCCAATGGCCCAGAGGAGTCGCAGGACGATGATAATCACAACACCGTAACCGAGCCAGGCATGCGCGGGGTCCATCTCGCCGGTGAGATAGGCCGAGATTGCAAGGATGGCGAGGAGCGCGTGATAGAGGCGCACCCGATTCATGATGTTCATCATCTTGTACACTTTCCAGTCGAGGAGGAGGCAGATCCAGCTGCCAGCGGGGAGGGGGCAGCTTAGGGTGAGGCGTGCCGCCGCCCATAGGTAGTTTCCCGGCCATCGCCGAAGCGTAGCGCGCCGTCACGCCACTTACACGGCCGACGCAAATGAGGCCGTGTACCGCTGCGCAGGAGCCAGGACATCACAAATATAGGGAAGCTGCCGGCGCAGGCCACTGACCGGACCAAGCGCGAGTATCCTGTCAGAGTGCGCGTGGACATGGCGGCGGATAGGCTTGATGGTTTTGCAGGCAGCAATGCACTGGAGACGCTGACCCCATGCTGCCGGACGAGGCTTGGTTGCTGGTGGGAATGGCATTTGGGGCCGAAACAATGTCTGTGCCGATCGTTGATTGCGCCGCCCGAAGCGGCTTGCGCCGCGCGCGTGCGGCATTTCTGATCGCCTTTGCCTGTCACAAAAGTCTGTGAAAATCGGCCCTTCACGGCTGGGCGGTGTTGGCATAGCGTGAGCGAAGTCGCAGTGGGACACAGAGGCGATGCAGGCGGGAACGACATTCAAGACGGCCAGAAAGGGCACCTTGTGGTTGCGCGCGGAGACGCCGGAGCGGGAGTCCGGGCCCCTGGCGCTGCGCCCGGGGGCAGATTACGTCACGCTCGACGTGCTGGATTTTGCATTGGCCGGCGCCCGGAAATGGACGAGCCGGTTCCATCCGGTCATCCTGTCAGACCTGTCGGTGTCATCATTGCAGACAAGGGTGCGTGCGAGTGCGCTGATTGATCCGCGCGCGTTGGTTGAGGGCATTTCGTCGACCAATGCGGCCGTCAAAGGCGAGGGTGTGCGCACCCTTTGCCAGCAGGTGCCGTGGAATGACACGTTCCGTGGTGAGATCAATGTGCTGTCGCTGCGCTCGGAGAAACTGCTCAAGACGGTGCTGGGGACGTATGCCAGCTTGCAGGGGTCATTGCAGGACGCCTTTGGCGGCGAGGCCGGCGGCGAGGTGCAGGCGGGCGGCGAAGGCGCGGGCGACGACTACGAGTCGGTGACGGCGGTGATCGCGGCGAAGGTCGCCGGCACGATCCTCAAGAAGGTTGGCGTTGCGGCGGCGGTCGAGGCCGCCAAGATCATCACCGCCGAGGATGGCACCTACAAGACCCGCCTGTCGAAGGCGCTGGATGCGGGCGATCTGGGCCCCGGATATTACGTGCTTCTGGAAGGCGGTGGACGGGTGCCGGGAACGGTGCAGGTGGACCTGTCGCAGTCGCCGCCGCTCGTGTTGGTCGACGGAAAGCCGCTGCGCGGGAGGGACTTTGCGCTGGTGCGGGTGCGTGCATCGTCCCGGCATGAAGACATCGCGTCGGTGCCGGGGGTCGGTGAGGCCTGGGCGACGTTGCGCAGCGTGGTGTCGAGCGGGGGCGACCCGCGTGCGGCGTTCGGGGCGTTTGTTGGTGCGCTGACGATGTCGCCAGACCTGATCGACAGTGACAAGCAAGAATTGAAGGCCATGGTTGAGAACATGCTGGCGCCGCTGACGGGCGCGAGCCGCGAGCCGGGCTTTGAGTCTGCGCTGGTTGGCGTTCTGCCGCAGGTGCGCCGGGCGATGGCGTCG
>JBGSVY010000132.1:0-2019 GCA_041752715.1 Hyphomonas sp. | reverse complement strand
AGACGGAATGACGTCCAGAAGAACAGCGCGCTCATTATTTGCGGCTGACGCAATGATGCCGCCATCAAGCTGGGTATAGTTGTAGGTCGAGTTCAGCCCGCGAACCGAAACGAACCCCTCGCGGTCAAACCGGAAATCGAGCTGGAGCGAGACGCCGGGAATTCGGCGAAGCGCTTCGGCGACGTTGAAATCAGGCAGCTGTGCAATTTCGTCCGCCGACACGAAGTCTGCCACACCGTCGGTTTCCCGCTTGGCTGCGATCACTTCCTGGTTTTGAAGACGCGCGCCGCGCACCACGACCGCATCCATGGCGAGTTCGCTCTCGGTTGCGGGCTCGCTGCCTTGCTCGGTCTGTTCCTGCGCCAGGGCTCCGCCAGCCGCAAAAGCAAGAACGATCGGCGACGCCGCGCCGACCAGAATACACCGGCCTAATTTCCCAATTCGCATCATGTTCCCCTCCTGAGGTGGCTGATTTCCGACCAGCCGCCAGGTACCACTCGATCGTGACAAACTAATTACATTACGTAATTGAATTGATAAATCTTGCCTTGAGGCAGCTGACGTTGCATGGATTTCGAGGACTGGGCACGAGGGAAGGGAGCCGAGAATTGGCGGCATCGGCGGTACTGCAGCTATCCGCAAATGAACGGCGCGTGCTCGACGTGATCTGGCGTGCGGGGCCAATTGCCCGTCAGGAAATCGCCGGTTTGACGGGGCTAACTGCAGCCTCCATTACCCGCCTGACCAAGCAGCTGGACGATGAACATCTCATCCTGACCGAAGTCGAAAAGACAGGGTCGAGAGGCAATCAACGTCAGCCGATCTCAATCAATCCGGAAGGCGCGGTCTCGTTCGGGGTAAGCTTTTCCCATACGTTCATGGATGTCGGTCTGATCAACCTCGGCGGCGAACTGCTGGAAGTGGTGCGGCTGCCCCTCGCCGAGGCCAACGCCGAAGAGATCGCCGAAACCGCTCGCAGCGGCGTGTCGCACCTTCGCGCTTCGCGGTCCCTCCGTGACCGGAAAATCCTCGGCATCGGCTTTGCGCTACCCGGTGACTTTGCGTCCGAGAAACCTTTCCTACAAGCGCATGCCTATTTCCCTCGGCTGAAGGGCGTTGATATTCTGAAAGTCCTCAACGCCTATTTCGAGTTTCCCTGCTTCGTCGAAAACGATTGCAACACGGCCGCGTTGGGCGAACGCGTCCTCGGCTACGGAAAGGAGTACGCGACCTTCCTTTCGGTCTTCCTCGGACATGGCATTGGCAGCGGTTTGATCGTCGATGGGGATCTGCTACGCGGCGTGAACGGCAATGCCGGCGCGATCGGGTACATGTACCCCATGGACCAGCCCCGGCCTTCAGGGCAGGACCTTTTCGAGACTGTCCAGAAAGCAGGCTTGGATATCAGGGATTTCTCCGGGTACGATAATTTTCCAGTGAAGGGCAACGCTGTCCTCGAGGGGTGGTTCGATCGCGCCGGCGCGCAGCTCTGCGAAGGCCTTAGCATTGCAGCGAGACTGTTTGACCCGGAAGCGATCATCATCGGAGGCCGCGTGCCACCGGCCTACCTCGACGCTCTGGTTGACGCGATTGATGTCGAAGCCTTCTGCGCCGCCGGCGCTCCTTTGCGCAAGCCTGCGATACGGGCCTCCATCCTCGGTCCGCAGGCCGGTGTGGTTGGCGCGGCAGCCCTGCCGATCTACCACACCTATCTGAGATCGGACACAGCGGGCGCCCGGGATAACTATGTCAATGGGCGCAGATAAGGCAGGACCTGCTCACGTGCCGCCGCTGAGCGTGCGGCGATTGATAGGATTCTCTACCACCAATTTCGGCAAGTCGCTGTTCTGGACAGGGGCCGACATCTTTTGTCTCGTATACGCCACCGACACGCTGAAACTCGATCCAGCCTTTGCGGGCGCCATAATACTGTTGACGCTGGTCTGGGACGCAGTTTCCGATCCATTGGCCGGAGCGATGATCGACAGGTTCCCTAGTCTCAGCAGGCGCTATGGCCTA
>JBGSVY010000131.1:0-2631 GCA_041752715.1 Hyphomonas sp. | reverse complement strand
CGCAGGCGAAGGTGAAAACGGTCGGCGCGGCCATCAGCGGCGCGGGGGCAGAGGCGGCGCGGGTAAGGTCTGCCGGGATCCAGTAAAGTGTGACGCGGCCCCACCAGTCCAGGCGGTAGCGATAGGGCACGCCCCGCCCGTAATGGCGCCGCACCCACAGCTTCAGCAACATGATGCGCGCAAAGACCAGCGGCCAGAGCAGCACGAGATGGACCGGCAGGCCTCTCAGGGGGCGGTGGAGCGCATAGGACACGAGGGGCAGACTAACCCGCAGGAGGCCCGGTCGGATTGGCGGGGCGGTGCTTTTTGTTTGGGGGCTGATTTTGCAGGGGTTTTGCGTGAGGGAGGCGGGGTTGGATAGTGGGAGAGAGGCGGGGCTGTCCCTCGAGTTTGCGAAGTCAGCGGGGGGCGCGGGCCTTCCCCACGCGCGCCTCATCCTGAGCGAAGTCGAAGGATGGGCCCGGGGACACGCCGGTTCGGCTTGGCCATCCTTCGACTTCGCTCAGGATAAGCGCAGGGATTGCGGGGTGGGCCCGGGCGAAGCCGATACCCACCGCGCGCGCGGGCCAGCGGCAAGATGGTGGGTTACGGCCTGCGGCCCAAGCCGCTCTACGAGGGAGCTTGCCTGACGGCCGAACAAACAATGAACTTTTTCAGTGGGAAGCGTGTTCCGATTCGAAGTTGAGGACAGAATCGTTGTAATTGATCAGCGCTATCTTGGAAACGAAAGCTGGGAAACGTCAGTTGAAGAATGCGAGGATTGCTGAAATGTGGGCAGCTTGGATCGTTGCGATCTTCCTTATTGGCGGCGCTCTTCTCAACGAACAGTCTGCGCTAAGGTTGCTTTTCGGGTCGTCGGATTATCCGGAATTCAAAGTTGACCGATTGTATCGACTGCTCCTTTTGGCAGCGATTCCGATGTTGGTCATCCTGATGGCCGTGGTGCAGCTGACCTTCAATGACGTCCGATCGCAGTACGCGAGTTACGTCTCTGCTGCGGAAGAGAAAAAAGCTCAGGAAGAGGCCGAAAAGGAGCGAGAAGAATTCCAGCGCAGAATTGACGAAGGAATTGCTGCTTCAGAGGCGCGAACTGAGCGCCTCATCCTTGGCGGCTATAGAGACATAAGGGTCGTCCGCGATGATGAGAACCTTCGAATCACGGAAGCGGAAAAGGACGTCGAGCAAGGCGAGCTTTCGTACAAGGAGATTCGTATTGAGGTCGATGATCGCTTCGGAAATGACAAGCTGTATGTGGTGTTTCATCTTTTCGAGAACACAGCGTTCTGGCGCTTCGATAGTCGGCAGTCCTTCGAAAACATCGATGGAGAGAAATTGGATTTTCTCGAGTTGTTGGAAAGGTCGCCGCTGGCTTCAACGCTCACAACCTACGACAGCCTCATCGGTGTTGGACTGGTCTCAAACTCGCCTTTGCAGCCACAAGATGTAGCTGATGATCGTGCCAAACTCCTCTGTGCAGCACTCACATCGTACGCAGGCGCAGACGCAAAAGTCTTGGGAATGTCGATCGGAAGCTACACCAAGCAGCCACTTGATAGACGTATCGTGCAGCAGAGAAAGCAGCGACCGGTGATCATTCTCGGCGTTGAAAAGCGGGATGATGCCGTTTCTGAGTCGAAGCTGCTTGATGAAGTAATTCGGAGCGTAGAGTTCTCTGGAACAGATCTCTTGCACTACGAATATCTACAATCGGGTCGCGCGCCTCGATGGTACGAAATCACTAGATGCACTGGTCGTTTCTAACCCGCCGCCCTGACCGCTTCGCCCGCATCGATATCCCCGTCATATAGCGCTCGCCCCAATATCGTGCCGGCGATGGGCGCGCCGCTGGTGCGGAGGGCGCGGATGTCGTCGACGCTCCTGACGCCGCCGCTGGCGATGATGGGGATGGTGACGGCGCCCGCGAGCTCTGCCGTGAACGGAACATTGACGCCGGTCTTCAGGCCGTCGCGGCTGATGTCGGTGGCGATGATGGCGGCGACGCCGCAGCCTTCGAAGGCTTTCGCAAGGTCGGTGGCGCGCATGTCGCTGGTCTCGGCCCAGCCTTCGACGGCGACCCTGCCCTCTTTCGCGTCGATGCCGACGATGATGCGGCCCGGAAGGTCGCGGGCGGCGGATTTGACGAGCTCGGGGTCACGCAGGGCGACGGTGCCGAGGATGACGCGGGAAATGCCGGCCTCGAGCCAGGCGTCGATCTGCGCGCGGGTGCGGATGCCGCCGCCGAGCTGGACCGGGGCAGGGGTGGCCTTGAGGATCGCCTCCACGGCGGCACGGTTGACGGGTTTGCCTTCGAAGGCGCCGTTGAGGTCGACGACGTGGAGATGGGTGAAGCCCATCGCGTGGAAGGCGCGGGCTTGGCCCGCGGGATCGGTGTTGAACACGGTGGCCGCGTCCATCTCGCCGCGCAGCAGGCGGACGCAGGCGCCGTCTTTCAGGTCAATCGCGGGGTAGAGCGTGAAGGTCATGGGCGCCAGCTGAGGAAGTTGGAGAGGATCGTGAGGCCGACGCGCTGGCTCTTTTCCGGGTGGAACTGCGTGCCGAAGAGGTTGGCGCGGGCGAGGGCGGCGGGGAAGGGGGCGCCATAGGTGCACCAGGCGGCGACGTGGTCGGTGC
>JBGSVY010000130.1:0-1521 GCA_041752715.1 Hyphomonas sp. | reverse complement strand
AGGCCCGCCAGCGATCTGGGAACGCGGCGCGCGCGGCGGCGATGACATGCTCGGCATAGATCCGCTGCGCCGCGGCCGCATGGGCCAGTGCCGCCTGGACTTCCTCATGCTCAGCCTCAAGCTGTATGCCCGCATTCCATGCGCGGCTATCGGTCTTCAGCAGCCTCTTCAGGGCCTCCCGGCTCGCCTCGCTTGGCTTGGCCGCATGGCGCGCGAACGCGTCCCGGACGGCTCGCGACAAGGCAAAGGTCGGATGGGCTGTGAAGACAAGCCCGCCGCTTGGCTGTTCGACGGCGGCGCGATAGGCCTCGAAGCCTGCCGCTGCAAAGCCTTCAAGCGCGGCGCGCACAGGCGCCCAGGCCGTCTGGGTGTCAAGGCCCGCATGCTGGTCCCGGAAACGGCAGGCGCGGGCGTCGATCAGTTCAAGGTCAACCTCGCGGGCAAGGCGTGCAAGATCGCCGATATCGGCGCTGCCCGTCTCGAGCTCGCGCAGCAGGTGCTGGGCCAGCGCGAAGACGGAATTGGTCATCGGGTCGGCGGCGATCCGGCCCGCCTCGGCGCGAAGCAGATCGTAGGCCCAAGGCAGGCTGAGCGGGGCAGGTGGCGGCGCTTTTGTCATCGGCCCACACCCAATCTTGCTTTCCCGGGCCTGTCAAAACAGACGCGTCATGCAAATCGGCATGTGTGCAACCGTGCACAAGCAACAGGCGTCTAGCTCGCCCGCTTCTCGTCGCCATCATGGCCGCTCCAGAACCGCTTGATGCGGCCGAGGAAGCCTTCGCTTTCCGGGTGGCAATCAGCGGCGGAGCAATCGCAGAACTGCCTTAGCAGGTCTTTCTGGCGTGGCGTCAGGTTCTGCGGTGTCTCGACGAACATCTCGACATAGAGATCGCCAAGCTGCCCGCCGGCGCGCACGCTCGGCATGCCCTTGCCCTTGAGGCGTAGCTTGCGCCCGGTCTGTGCGCCTTCCGGAATCGCGACGCGGGCCCGGCCGCCATCGATCGTGGGGATCTCGATGTCACCGCCAAGCGCGGCCGTTGCCATCGGCACAGGTGCCCGGCAATAGAGGTTCGGCCCGTCGCGTTCGAAGATGTCGTGTTCCACGACATCGACGAAGATGTAGAGATCGCCTTTGGGTCCGCCGCCGCTGCCGGCCTCGCCTTCACCTGACAGGCGAATGCGCATGCCGCTCTCCACGCCGGCGGGAATCTTCACCGCGATCTTGCGTTCTTCCTTCACCTGTCCGGCACCGCCGCAGGTCTTGCACGGCTTGCGGATCACGATGCCCTTGCCGCCGCATTGCACGCACGTGCGCTCCATCGTGAAGAAGCCCTGTTGCGCGCGAAGCCGGCCCTGGCCACCGCACGCGTCGCACGTCTCGACTTTAGAGCCTGGTGCGGCGCCGCTCGAATCACAGGTCTTGCACGCCACCGCCTGCGGCACGTGGATCGTCTCGTCCTTGCCGGCATAGGCTTCGGCGAGGGTGATCTCGAGATCATAGCGCAGGTCGGCGCCGCGCTG
>JBGSVY010000129.1:0-4912 GCA_041752715.1 Hyphomonas sp. | reverse complement strand
GACCGCTCGCGGCGGCCGGTGCTTGACCTGAAGCGTTCGGGACGCCGCGATGGCCTGCTGACGCTGGCCGGCTGGATGCTGATGGCCGGGCGTGACCTCGTTGAGGCGTCGGATGTCCTCGTCCCGGTGCCGCTTCACTATACACACCTCGTCATGCGCGGGTTCAACCAGTCGGTCTGGCTTGCGAGCGCGGTGTCGCGAGCGGCAGGAACGCCAGTGGCGGTGGATGCGCTGAAGCGGACACGGCGTACCCCGAGCCAGGCGGGATTGTCGTCCCGGGCGCGGCGGCGCAACGTGTCGGGGGCTTTTGCGGTGCGCAAGTCGCGAAAGCCTTTGATTGCAGGCAAGCACGTGCTGCTTGTCGATGATGTGCTGACGACAGGCGCGACGCTGTCTGCCTGTACGCGGGCGCTTAAACAGGCAGGCGCAGCCGATGTGTCGGTGCTGGTGCTGGCCCGCGTTGTCCGTGAGACCGACATTACCATATGATAAGTCTTCGCAGGCAAGCTGCCTGCCGGACCAGCTTGGGTAAGGAGTCAACGCCAAATGGCCAGCGTCACGATCTATACACGGCAATTCTGCCCCTATTGCAGCCGGGCGGTGGCGTTGCTCAGGAAGAAAGGCGTGAACTTCGAAGAAATCGACGCGGGCAATGATCCGGACCAGAAGGCCGTAATGATTCAGAAATCGGGCGGCGGGCGGACCTTCCCGCAGATCTTTGTCGGCGCGACTCATATCGGCGGATGCGATGACATGATGGCGCTCGACCGGGCTGGAAAGCTCGATCCGCTGCTGGCCGGCGCCTGAGGAACCTGGGATGATCCGCTACGCTCTTGCCTGCCTCGACTGCGACGCTCAGTTTGACGCCTGGTTTGCCTCATCCGAGGCGTATGACAAGCAAGCCAAACGTCGGCTCGTGACGTGCCCGGCATGCGACGGACGCAAGGTCGGCAAGCAGATCATGGCACCCGCCATTCGTGCCTCGGGCCGGGCCGGGCGTCCCGACATGGATGAAGCGGCGCTGGCGCAGGAGTTTAGCCGCCGGGCGCGGACATATGTCGCCGAGAATTTTGATTATGTGGGCGACGCTTTTGCAGAGGAAGCCCGCGCAATATATTACGGTGAGCAGGAAAACCGTCCGATCTGGGGCGAAACGACACCAGAGGAAAGCGAGGCGCTGAAAGAGGAGGGCGTTCCCGCCCTGCCGCTGCCTGCACCATTTGCGCCGAAGTCGCCAAAACGCAAATCGCTGGCCAATTGATGCGGCGCGCTTTGACACGCTTGATGGCCCGGGCGAGGTTGGATAGACGATCAAAAACTTGAGCATTTAATCAGGAGGCATCATTGGCCACCCACGACTACCGACGCGGCGAGATGGATATTCGCGACCAGAAAGCCACCTGGGACGGCTTCATGGTGGCCAGCGTGTGGGGTGGATTGGGCTTGGTTCTGATCCTTGGGCACGCGACGCTTTCCCTGGCGATCGGCTTGCCATGGGCTGTCTCCCTCGGTCTCGTGGCCCTCGTCGGGGTCGGGGCCGGGCTTTTCATGAACCTTGGTGGCCGATGGCTCGCGACTGTCGCAGTGCTGGTGGTCGTTGCGCTCATCGTGCAGGGCTTCATCGCGCTGTTCGGCCTGATCGCCTGAACAATCATCTCCAGGGCGCAATTGTGCCAGCCTGATTAATGCCGCCGCAAGGCCTTGATGGCCATACCCTTGATCCTTGCCGGAAATAGCCGAGTGTGACACTGGCCAACGGGTTTGAGGAGGCTATTGATGTCTGAAGCGCCGCTCATCATGCGACAGGCGACGAAGCGATTCGGCGGGTTCACGGCTGTCGCCGATCTTTCCTTCACGGTCCCCCAGGGCCAGATCGTAGGCTTTCTCGGACCGAATGGCGCCGGCAAGTCGACCAGCCTGCGGATGGCGCTCGGCGTCATGGAACCGGATGAGGGCGAGGTGTCGCTATTCGGCCGCGCGCCTGACATTGCGGGCCTGAAGCGTGTCGGCTTCCTTCCCGAAGAGCGCGGCCTGTACAAGAAGATGACGGCGCGCGACACGATCATCTACTTCGCGCGCCTCAAGGGCCTGACTGCAAGCGATGCCCGGGCCAGAGCGAACGCGCTGCTCGATACGACCGGGCTCGGCAAGTTTGCGGGCACGCGCATCTCGAAACTGTCGAAGGGCATGGCGCAAAAGGTCCAGATCCTCTCGACGCTGGCGCACAAGCCGGACTTCCTGATCCTCGACGAGCCCTTCTCGGGGCTCGATCCCTTGAACCAACAGATTCTCGAAGACCTGATCCGTACCGAACACGACCGCGGCGCGACCATTCTGTTCTCCACCCATGTGATGGAACATGCCGAACGCCTCTGCGACCGGATCGTCATGCTGGCCCGGGGCCGCAAGGTGCTCGATGGCACGCTGGACGATGCCTATGCGACGCTCGGCAAGGGCGCGCGCCTGTCGGTCGAACATGGGTTCGACCTGCCAAATGCGCTGGCGGGCAAGGGGTTCAGTATTCACCGCGCCGCCGACAAGGGGCTGGGCGATGCCTGGCGGATCGGCCTGCCGCGCGGGGTGAGCCCGCAGGATGCGCTGCGCGCCGCGATCGAGGCCGGTGCGCCGATTACCGGCTTCCAGCCTGAGGAAGCGCGGCTGCGCGATGTGTTTGTTGCGCTGGTTGGCGAGGCTGAGGCTGCAAGCCTGACAGTGCCCGCAGTCGCCGCCGAAGAGGAACTTGCCTGATGCGCAATATCTACCTGGTCTTCCGGCGCGACTACCTTGGCTATGTCAAGGCCTGGGGTTTTTGGCTGAGCCTTGCGGCCGTGCCGGTGTTCATGATCTGCGGGGCTGCATTCGGCTTCTTCGCCGCTCAAACGTCGCCGGTGCGCTATTATGCGGTGGTCGAACCAGCGCGCGTGTATGCTGACGCGATCGAGGCGGAGTTTGCGCGCAGCGAAGCGCGCGAGACAGAGGCGGCGCGTGCGCTTGCCGGACAGATGAACCTGCCACAACCCGAGACCCCAGAGCCGACCGGCCGCCAGCGCAAGTTCGTCGAGGTCAATGCGCCCGCTCGCACGCTTGAAGCGCTGCGGCCGTTCCTTCTTGGGGAACAGACCGTGAGCGGACCGGACGGCGACAAGCCCCTGTTTGCGGTGTTCGTGCTGTCGGACGATGGCGGCGAGCTCGCTTATTGGAGCGCCGATGTGAACGTCGATGCGCTGCAGCGAACAGGCGAAGCAGCGATGCGCGAGCTCGCGCGCCGCAATGCGCTGCAGGCGGCCGGCCTCGATGCAGGCTTCCTCGCCCGGATCGACGAGGGTCGCACGAAAGTGCCGGTCTATCGCGTTCGCACGGAAGCGGCGCAGGCGGCTGATGGCGATGCGGTGACAGCGGCCGACAAGGCGCCGGCCATCATGGCAGGTGCACTCGCCTATTTTCTCTGGCTAATGGTTTTCTCCATCATCCAGTACCTGTTGATGGGCACGATCGAGGAACGCTCGAATAAAATCTTCGACACGCTTCTGACCTCGGTGAAGCTCGGCGAGTTGCTGGCAGGCAAATTGCTGGCGGTATTCGCCGTTACGTCAACGATGATGCTGTCCTGGGGTCTCTTTGCGATTGGCGGATCGCTGGTGATCGCCAGCCAGATTCCAGGCGTCATGGGCACGATCGGGCCGTTCCTCGCGGCGGCGGCCGATCCTGGCATACTCGTGCCGGGCCTCATCAGCTTCGTCCTTGGTTACCTCATGTATGGCGCGATCTTCATGGCACTCGGTTCGCTCTGCGATACGATCCAGGAAGCACAGACATTGCTGAGCCCCATGATGATCTTGCTGATGTTGCCGATGTTCGCGATCTTCTTGGCTTTCAACGATCCGGGATCGCCGATCGTGGATATCGCGTCATGGTTCCCGCTTTTCACACCCTTCCTTCTGATCTTGAGGATGCCGCATGATCCGCCCGTCTGGGAAGTGCTGGCGCAGATGGTGATCATGGCGGTCACGACTGCGGCGATCGTCTGGCTGTCGACCAAGGTTTACCGCGCGGGCGCTGTGCATGGAGCGGGTATCGGAGAACTCGGCGGGATGATCAAGCGTGTCTTCGGGTTCGCACCGAAACCTCAGCCCGCCGAATAAGCGCCTAAGCCCCCAGAATTGAAAAACCCCGCCAGCGGAGCTGGCGGGGTTTTCTGGAACGCGGCAATGAGGGTGAGCCCTTATACAATGCCTTCGCGCTGGGCGCGCTTGCGGGCGAGCTTGCGGGCGCGGCGGACAGCTTCAGCGCGCTGCCGCGCGCGCTTCTCGGAAGGTTTCTCGAAATGCTGACGGGCTTTCATTTCCCGGAACAGACCTTCGCGCTGCATCTTCTTCTTGAGCGCGCGCAGGGCTTGTTCGACGTTGTTATCGCGGACGACGATCTGTACGATGGGTCTTCTCCATGGGTGTCTGGCAGGGCCGTGGCCCGAAAATGATTGAGGCTCGGCCCTGACAGGCCTTGAGCGGGGGGCTATATCAGGGGCAGGGCCATAGGCCAAGCCCCCGTATGCGAGGAAATTCGTAATGACAGAGACACCCTCGATGGCCCTGCGGCGCCGCTGGCTTTCCGCGCTGCTGCCGGAGATTGCCTTCGATGGCTGGACAGAGCTCGCTGCCTCCCGGGCCGCTGTGTCGGCGGGGCTGACGGCTGGAGAGCGTGCGCTTGCCGCGCCGAGGGGTGTGATCGACTTGATCGATGCGATGTTCGATGCGGCCGAGGCGGAGGCGAGGACGGCGCTGGCAGCGAGCGACCTTGCGCCAGCGCCAAGTTGAGTCTCTATACGGTACTTCTGCACCCCGGGCGAGGCCGGTGTTTGGTCAGATCAGAGTCCAGATTCCGTTGTTCCAGAATCCCCAACTGCTGGCAGTGG
>JBGSVY010000128.1:0-7409 GCA_041752715.1 Hyphomonas sp. | reverse complement strand
GGCTGGCATACGCCCGCCCGGGCCTGCCGTGACGGCGGCTTCTGTGGGGGGCGCAAGCGGCGCAGGCGCCGGTTCGAGGGCGGCGCAGGCTGACAGGATGAGCGCAGCGCAAAGGCTTGCGAAGTAAGTTTTCATTATTGGTCCTGTCCCCTGCGTGTGGTGCTCTTCGGAAAATAATGGGTCGCCATCCGGTTGGCGATGGCCCGCCCGTCGCTGGCAAATTGTGCTTCGGCCCCAACGGCGCGGGCATCGCAATAAGGATAGTCGCGGCTCCCGAAGGTGAACGCATCATTGAAGGCGCCGACGAGCGAGCTGCGCAACGGGCCGGGTTCAGGCGCTTCGAGCCCGAGCATCTCGGACATGTAGCGCCGCCAGTATTGGTCGCCATTGCCGTTGCAGCGAACGCGAATCGCATGCGCCGCACCGAGTGTGGACGCAAGGCTTGCCGCGTCTCGGAAATAGTCGGGCCCGCGCGCCGGCATCGTGCCCTGCGCGGTGCTTGTGCCTGCCAGCAGCAAGAGGCTAAGCAGGGCGGCATGAAAACGTGTCTTCTTCATGCGCGGACTTTCGCGCGCCTTGGCGCCCGGCTCAAGGGCCTGTCTCAGCCGATTGATGTCTATACCATCGACGATGCGGGCCTTTGCCTCCGGGCCGCGACCGGCGAGGCGGCGGTCCTGCCGGCGCTTGATATCGCGTTCGGCAATGTGGACGCGTTCTTTTCGCCCTCGGTGCAAGTGTTCATGCGCTCGCTGCTGACCGCGCCATCCTTGGACTGGTTCCAGTCATCGGCCGCCGGGATCGAGCATCCGGCACTGACGATGATTGGGCACAAGGCCGCTCGATACACGACGAATCACACGCAGGCCGAGGCCATGGCCGAATGGGCGATCTGGCAAGCGCTCGATTTCCTGCGGGCGGGCCCGGCACACCGCGCGCAGGCCGCCGAAGGCAATTGGGCGCGATTGCCATCACGCGAGATTGACGGCTCGCGCTGGCTGGTGATCGGCTATGGCGCAATTGGCGAGGCCATTGGGTGGCGGGCCAGCGCGCTCGGAGCGCACGTGACCGGCCTGCGGCGCTCACCCGGGCCCGCCAGAGGCGCCACACGGATTGTTGCGCCCGAGCAGATGATGGCAGAACTTCCGCTCGCCGATATCGTGCTGCTGGCGATGCCGCACACGCCGGAAACCGAGAACATTGCCGGAGCCGCCTTTTTCGCGGCGATGCGCGCGGACGCGTTGTTCATGAACCTTGGCCGGGGGGCGCTTGTCGATGAAGGCGCGCTTTTGCGGGCGCTTGATGCGGGCACGCCGGCTTTCGCTGCGCTGGACGTGGTACGCGAGGAACCGTTGCCGCCGGACAGCCCGCTATGGCGCAACCCGAAAATTTCCATCACCCCGCATGACAGTTCGGAAACACCGCAGACAAGCCTGCGCGCGGACGAGACCTTCCTCGCCAATCTCCAACGCTATCTTGATGGCGCGCAATTGGCGCATGAAGTCCCGCGAGGGGCATTCGCATGATCCGGGCCTATTCAAATCGCGATGGGCGGTTCATCCTGGCCGGCGAGGCGTCCGGCATACCGGCTGATTGGGTCTGGATAGACCTGATCAGCCCCACCAAGGAGGAAGAAGCCACTGTCGAAGCCCTGCTAGGACTCGACGTGCCGACGATCGAGGAAATGAGCGATATTGAAGTCTCGAGCCGGCTTTACGCTGAGGACGGCGCGCATGTGCTCGGCGCCAACATGCTCTCGCGCACTGACGACGACCGCGTGATGATGACCCCGATCAGCTTTATCCTGAAGGACGCGCGGCTCGTGACGCTGCGCTATGAGGAACCGCGTGCGATCGATGCGTTCATTGCCCGGTGCCAGCGCTCGGGCAGCTATTCGCCGGACCTCCTCCTGCTCGGCCTGATCGAGAGCATTATCGAACGGATCGGTGAACTGCTCGAGCGGGCCGGACATGAACTCGATGACCTGTCGATGAGCGTGTTCTTCACCCAGGCGCCTGCGAAGGAACAGGCAGTCGCAAAGGGTACCAAGCGCGCGGTCAGTCCGAACGCCCGCCAGCGCGATTTCCAGGCTGTGCTGGTGCAGGTGGGTCACAAGGGCGATCTGTTGTCGAAAATCCGGGAGAGCCTGGTCACCCTGCAGCGATTGCTCGCCTTCGGGTCGACCGTCTCGGCGGCACGTGGCGCAGGCAAGGAGGTCGACAAACGGATCAAGTCGCTGGTGCAGGACGTCCAGGCCCTAAGCGACCATTCGAGCTTCCTGACGCAGAAGATAAATTTCCTGCTGGACGCGACCCTGGGCATGATCAGCATCCAGCAAACATCGATCATCAAGATCTTTTCGGTCGCCGCTGTGGTGTTCCTGCCGCCGACATTGATCGCATCGATCTACGGCATGAACTTCGTGCACATGCCGGAACTGGCGTGGCCCTACGGCTACCCCATGGCGCTGGGGCTGATGGTGGCATCCGCGGTCGTGCCTTACCTGTTCTTCAAATGGCGTGGCTGGCTTTAGCGAGCGCCGTGTCCGTCTTGCGCAGTTGCGGGCCGGCTGGGTCGGCGCTGCGCCGGTGCCTCACTCTTCGAGGAAGGCGCGCAGCGGTACGAGCGACCGGGCCGGGTCTTCTTCCATCGGCACATGCCCGAGGTCCGGGAACGACACCAACCTGCTCTGTGGCAGGAGGGCCGTGTAGTCGGCTGCATTGCTGAAGGGGATCAGACGATCCTTCTCACCCCAAATCAGCAGAACGGGCGCCTGGATCTTCGGCAGGCGCACTGCGGGATCAACGAGAACCGTCTGTTGCATGCGCGCAAGCAAGGCGGCCCGGCTGCCAGGCCCGAGCATGAGATCATGGTAGCGCGTGACGGTCGCCTCGGTCAGGAGGCCCGGGTCGCCGTAGCTGGCGGCAAGGTTCGGGCGCAGGGCCGCTTTGGGCAGCGAGAAGCGAATGGCTTTCATCAGCGCCGGAACATCGGCCTTCTGGCCATACGCAAATCCCGGGCTGGCGAAGCCATCAGGCGAGATCAGAACGAGTTTGTCGACCCTGTCCGGGAAGTCTGCAGCCATCGTCCAGGCGATCCGGCCACCTATGGAGTTGCCCGCGAGTGTGGCGGTGCGGATGTCCAGCTGGTCCATCAGCGCGAGGATCAAGGCGATCGCCCGCGCGTCAGTATACTCGCCCGTGGGATCGGGCGGCGACAGGCCAGATCCGGGCAGGTCCACCCGCACAGCGCGGTAGTCGATCTTCAAGGCGTCCGCCCAAGGCTCAAACGTGTGCAGGCTTGAACCGAAGCCGTGCAGAAAGATGATCGCTGGCGCATCCCTTGGCCCGTCATCGCGCACATGCAACCTGATGCCATCGACCGTCAGCATGTCGCTGGCCGACCGAAGATAAAGCGCCTCGAGGGCAGCGCGCGGTTTGTCAGGCGTGTAGAGCCAGCAGCCTCCAAGGAGGAGAACGCTTAGCAAAACTCCGAGGATGATGGTCCACACTTTCACGCGCGTCCTCGTTGCTGCGACCTCGCTTCAGATAGTCTGGACGCAGGCCCGCGTCACGCCTTCACGCCAACCCGCATGGCTGCCGACCGGGCAATCGCAGCCTCCGCGTCGCGCATGATGTCGGCAACGATGGTGGCCACCGGCTTGACCTCCCGCACGCCGCCAGCCGACTGGCCCATCGCGAAGCAGGATGTGTCGGGGTTGAGCTTTGCCTCGTCGGTGATACCGCCGATGCCGCCGATTACACCGGTCTGGGAAGAGTGAATCGCCTGGAACGGGAAGGGCTTGATGTCCTGCGGACGCTGTTCCCACTCATTGATGTAGGCGTTGGTGCGGCACCGCATCGGCTTGCCGGAATAGCAGCGGGTGCGGGTCGTGTCGGTGTCGCCGGCCTCGACCACGGCCTGCTTGTACATGTTGGCCGCGTGCGCTTCAGCCGAGGCAATGAATCGCGTGCCCATCCAGACGCCTTCCGCGCCGAGGGCGAGGGCAGCGGCAAGGCCGCGCCCATCATAGATCCCGCCGGCCGCGATGACCGGGATCTTCACCGCTTCGACCGCCTGTGCAACCAGCGGCATCGTTCCGACGAGGCCGGTATGCCCGCCGCCCTCGCCGCCCTGGAGAATCACGGCGTCGCAGCCCGCTTCCTCGGCCTTGATCGCATGTTTCACGGCGCCGCCGACGACCATGACCTTGACGCCTGCGGACTTCAGCCGGGCCATGATCGGCAGCGGCAGGCCAAGGCCCGCAACGAACGAATCAGCGCCGCCCTCGATGATGACATCCACGGATTCTTCGAGGCTTTCAGGGCTCGCGGCGAGGAGGTCGACTCCAAACGGCCTGTCGGTCAGTTCGCGAACGCGCTTCATCTGGGCGGCGATGAATTTTGGCGACGTACCCGCCATGCCCAGAACGCCATACCCGCCAGCATTGCACATCGCGGCGCATACGTCGGCATATGAGACGCCGCCCATGCCCGCAAGCATGATGGGGTGTTCAATCCTGAGCAGTTCCGTCAGCCGGGTCCGCAAGGCCATCGCAGTCTCCTTTTTCCAATGGTTTCTGATTTCAAGCCATGGCACCCCGCCGCCACGTCAAGGCAAGCGTCTGGCATTCTGTCGTATTAAAGACAGTTTTGCCCTCAGTCCGCCGCATTGTCGCCGCGATCAATTGGCAGATGCGGCACGTTGTCGTCGGAATTGCCCGCCGGCCAGTCTGTCAGGTGAGGGGAAACTCCTATGACAAAACTGTTCGCGGGTCCTGCCGTCGCAATCCTTATTTGTGGCGTCGCGTTCGCTGAAGAACCTGCCGCCCAGACCGAAATCGTCAAGGCCGCAGCGGTGGAAGCCGCTGAAGCTGATATCGACGTCGCAGCAGACGAAACTGCTGTCGAAGCCGAAGGCGATGCAGAAGCTGAAGTCGTCGAAGCGGAGGCCGAAGCAATGGCTGACGCTACAGAAGACGCTGCAACACAAGGCGCTACCGAGTAGTCCGGTAGACGGCTCAATTCGTGCCTTCACCCATAGGCGGGCGAGGGTTGGTCTTTAACAAGTCCGAGAACCATTCGGCGATTACTGAAAAATGAACTTTTCGTAATCAAAGAGTGGTGCTAAGGCACCAAAGGTTCGCAAGAACACCAACAGGGGTAGTACACATGAAAAATCTGATCCTGATCGGCGCTTCGGCGCTCGTTCTCATCGCTTGCACTGCAAAAACCGAAGACACCGCTCCCGTCGTTGACGCAGCAGCTGTCGAAACGGTTGTCGAAGAAACCACCACGGTTGTCGAAGAGACCACCGAAGTCGTGACCGAGTCGGTTGAAGGCGCAATGGACGCCACGGCTGAAGTTGCTGGCGAAGCAATGGAAGTTGTCGAAGGCGCTGTCGAAGAAGTCACGACCGAAACGACCACCACCACCGAAACGACGACCGAAACCGCTCCTCAGTAATCTGAGCGCGGCCAGTCTGACTGGTTGGAATGATAAGGCCGCTCCTTCCGGGGAGCGGCCTTTTTCTTTGGCTGCGCACCGGCTGGCTCAGAACTTCGCGTAACCGCCATCGATGACCAGCGTATCGCCGGAATGGTATTTCGAGGCGTCAGAGGCAAGGTAGACGGCGATGCCGCCGAAGTCCTCGGGTTCGCCCCAGCGGCGGATTGGCACGCGCGAGATGACCTTGGTGGTGAATGCCTCGGCGCCTTGCGCTGCTTCGGTCATGTCCGTTGCGATCCAGCCCGGCAGGATCGAGTTGCCACGGATACCGTACCGGCCATACTCAACCGCGATGGCGTTCATCATCGCGATCAGGCCGCCCTTGGTGTGGGCATAGGCCTGGTTGCGGCCGGCGCCTTCGATGCCGGCGAGCGAAGCTGTACCGACGAGGCTGCCGCCCGGGTCACCTGCCTTGGCCCGCGCCACCATGGATCTTGCCGCTTCGCGCAGCGTGAAGAAGGCGCCTTCGGAGTTGATTTTCTGGTTGTAGCGCCACGTCTCGAGCGTCATCTCTTCAAAGGCTGCCGCGCCGCGCCCGATGCCGGCATTAGCAATGCATGTGTCGATCCTGCCGAAATGTTCTGCTGTCTCCTTCATGGCCGTGACCACCTGGTCTTCCTCGCCGACATCGACCGCCCAGGCGTGGATCGTGCCCGTGCCGAGCTTGTCGAGCGCCTTGACCGCTTCGGCATTGGCATCAGCCTTGCGTCCCCAGACCGCGACATGTGCGTTCGAGGCGGCGAGCGCCTCTGCCATGCCGAGGCCAATGCCGCGATTGCCGCCGGTTACGACGCAGACCTTTCCGCTGAGATCAAAGGGCTTGTAGGTCATGGCTGGTTTCCTCCCTGGGATGCTTGTGTCTGGCGCTTTGTAGACGGCCTGACGCAAGGGTGGGTCAAGGGGCTAAGCCGCCTGCACCCTCCCGCGCGCTGCCGCGATCACCCGGCGCGTCTCTTCCCAGAGGGGCAAGTCCGCGAGCCTCGCCGGCGAGATCCATTCGGCATGGCTTGCGTCATCGCCCGCAGCGGGTTCGCCCGATAGCCAGACTGCCGCATAGTCGAACAGCACATAATGCCGCGCGACGGCGCCGGTGGTGCGCGATGTGAAGATCGCGTCGACGATATCGACAAGGCCCCTCAGGCGCGCCACGATGCCGGTCTCCTCCAGCAGTTCGCGCAAGGCGGCCGCCTCGGCGCGCTCGCCGAACTCGATGCGGCCCCCGGGGAGCGACCATTCGCCCGCAAGCGGTTTGGTGCCCCGGCGGATCAGCAGCACATCTTCCCCTTTGAAGCAGACAACACCAACGGCGGGTTGCGGCGTGTTGCTCATGGCGCCTTCTCCAGAAGGGCGACCGCCTCGACATGCGCCGACCAGAGAAACTGGTCGATGGGGTGTATACGGACGATCCGGTAACCGCCGTCCACCAGCGTGCGCAGGTCCCGCGCCAGCGTTGCCGGATCGCAGGAGACATAGGCGACCTTCGGCACGTGCGATTTCGCAATCTCCGCCACTTGCGCTAACGCCCCCGCGCGCGGCGGGTCCAGCACGAGACCGTCAAACCGCGCAAGTTCGCGGGCGCCGTAGGGATTGCGGAACAGATCTCGCACTTCAGCCGTCACCGGCTTCAGCCCATGCGCCGCCCTCACCGACGCCTTCAGCGCCTCGATCGCTTCCGCATTGCCTTCGGCGGCAAGCACGCCCGATTCGGCCGCGAGGCGCAGTGCAAATGTTCCGCATCCGGAAAAAAGGTCCACGACAGTGGCAGAAAACTTCAGATGCTCGCGCACGATCCGCTCCATCTCCGCTTCGGCTTCGGCGCTGGCCTGCAGGAAACCACCGGGCGGCGGAAAGAGCTGCGCTGCCCCGGCGGGCAGGCTCGGCCGCCGCTCGGTCAGCACGTCAGAT
>JBGSVY010000127.1:0-2230 GCA_041752715.1 Hyphomonas sp. | reverse complement strand
CATGTGCGCCTCTACCAGCTGATGACCTGGGCCTTCACGCCGGTCTACCAGTCGGATTCGAGGCTGCTGCCCTGGCTGCGTGACCGGCTGGCCGCGCCGGTGTCGAAACTCTGGCCTGCACCCCCGATTCTCGCCGCACTGGTCAGCGGCGCGCTGGGATCGCCGCTCGCGAAACTGGGATTGAAGGCAGCGAGGTGAGGGGCTTACCTCTGACACCCCGCACAATAAAACGTCGAGCGCCCCGATTGCACGATCCGCCGCACCAGCGCCCCGCACCGTTTGCACGGCTCACCCTCGCGGTCATAGACATCGAACCGGTGCTGGAAATAGCCGAGCCCGCCATCGGTTTCGGCAAAATCCGAGATCGAGGACCCCCCTGCTGCGATCGCCTCGGCGATCACCGCGTTGATCGCCGGCGCGAGCCGCGACGCCCGTATCCCCGGTACGCTGCGCGACAGGCGTTTGGGCGACACGCCCGCCCGGTAGAGCGCCTCGCACACATAGATATTCCCGAGCCCCGCGATCACCGATTGGTCGAGCAGCGCGGCTTTCACCGGCGCCGCCTTGCCGGCGAGCGCCGCATCGAGATAGGCCGCGCTGAAGCCGTTCGACAGCGGCTCCGGTCCGAGGGACTTCAAGCGCGGATAGGCCTCGAAACTCGCCTCCGGCCAGAGCTCCATGAACCCGAACCGGCGGGGATCATTATAGGTCACCGTCTCGCCGCCCTCCATGTGGAAGACGACATGGTCATGCGCGGAGAGGTTTCCGGCCTCGTGGTGAAAGTCGCCCTGCAGCTTTCCGGAAATCGTGAACCGCCCGGTCATGCCGAGGTGCATCACCAGCACCTCTCCTGTGGAGAGATGTGCGGCAAGAAATTTCGCCTGCCGCGCGAGCCGGTCGATCCTGGCATTGGCCAACCGTTCTGCGAAGCGTTCCGGCAGCGGAAAGCGCAGGTCGGCCCGGTGCTGGTCCAGGCGCAGGATGCGCCGGCCCTCCATCACAGGGGCAAGTCCGCGGCGAACTGTCTCGACTTCAGGTAATTCAGGCATCCTTATCGCATATACGCTATGTGTGCCCGGATAGGTAAGAAGGGTCATCATGCCGGAACCTGAAGACGTACAGCGCAAGGTCTCCTTCGGTTTCGAGGAGGTTACCGAGGCCGAAAAGGTCGCGCGCGTGAAGGGCGTGTTCCGCTCGGTCGCCTCCCGCTATGACCTGATGAACGACCTGATGAGCGCCGGCGTCCACCGCCTCTGGAAGCATGACGCGATGAACCGCGTGAACCCGCAGCCGGGCGAGCGCCATCTCGACGTGGCCGGCGGCACAGGAGAGCTTGCCCGCGCCTTCCTCACCCTTGCCGGCAAGGCCGCCCGGCGCCGCGGCGATGATCGCAAGGCAACCGCCATCGTCTGCGACATCAACGAGGCCATGCTTGCCGCCGGAAAGGCGCGTGCCGACAATGCCGCGTTCGAAGGCCAGCTGGACTGGGTCTGCGCCGATGGCACGCACCTTCCGTACCCGGATCGTACCTTTGATGCTGTTACGATTTCCTTCGGCATCCGCAACTTCGCAGACCGTGTCGCGGGCCTTCGCGAGTTCCGCCGCGTCCTGAAGCCCGGCGGCCGCCTCGCCGTGCTCGAGTTCAGCCACATGACGCTGCCCGCCCTGCAGGCCGCGTATGACGCCTACAGCTTCGCCGTCATCCCGCGCCTCGGCAGCCTGATCGCAGGCGACCGGGAGAGCTACCAGTATCTCGTCGAATCGATCCGTCAGTTCCCGGAACAGTCAGTGTTCAAGGCCGAGATCGAATCGGCCGGCTTCCGCCAGGTCTCGGTCACCAATTATTCGGGCGGGATCGCCGCCCTGCACTTTGGCTGGGCGGCCTGAGCGATGGCCCGTCTAGTTGCCGTCGATCTTGATGCCGTCTTCGCCGACCGAGATCTCGACCTTGTCCGGGCCGCCCTGGCCTTCGGTGAAATAGTAGATGCCGAACGCGACAGCCGCTGCGACAAGCGCGCCGACGATCAGGTACAGGAACTTGTTGGATGAGGGGGATTCAGACATGATGTTGCTCTCTCTGGAATTCAGGGTCCATGCCGTGCAACGCGCGAGGGCTGCCGCCGGTTCCATCCGCGTGGTTGCCCGTTAGATGAGCGCGCTTGGCGACTATTGGCGGTTGATGCGCGCGGGCACGGCGCTCGCCCGGCATGATGTCGTGCTGCCGGGGGCC
>JBGSVY010000126.1:0-8597 GCA_041752715.1 Hyphomonas sp. | reverse complement strand
TCGGGCGTGTTGAGGTCGTCGCTCAGCGCCGCAATCACGCCCTTGTCGCGCGCGCGTCCACCCTCTTCTGCCCAGACCCGGCGCAGGGCGCCGTAGATCCGGTCGAGCGTGGTCTTGGCCTGCGCAAGGAGGGCGGGCGTCCAGTCGAGCGGCGCGCGGTAATGGCCTGTCAGCATGGCGAAACGGATGACCTCGCCCGGCCAATCCTGCAGGAGGTCATGCAGCAGAACGACATTGCCGGTAGATTTCGACATCTTCTCGCCGCCCATGTCGAGGAAGCCGTTATGCAGCCAGTAATTGGCCATCACCTCGCCATGCGCGCATTCGGACTGGGCGATCTCGTTCTCATGGTGCGGGAAGACGAGATCGATGCCGCCAGCATGGATGTCGAGCGTGCGGCCGAGGTGTTTCGCGGCCATTGCCGAGCATTCGATATGCCAGCCAGGGCGCCCCCGGCCCCACGGACTGTCCCAGATGGCATCGTCCGGTTCGCCGGGCTTTGCGAACTTCCACAGCGCAAAGTCTTCCGGCGCGCGCTTGTCGGCCTCGATGGCGACGCGGGCCCCGGCTTCGTTGTCTTCCGGTTTGCGGCGCGACAGGCGGCCATAGTCTGGCATGGCGGCGACGGAGAACCAGACGCCTTCCTTTCCGGCATAGGCATATTTCGTGCGCACGAGCTTTTCGATCATGGCGATCATGTCAGGCACGTGTTCGGTGGCGCGCGGCACGACCGTGGGCGGAAGCGCGTTCACGGCTGCGCAATCGGCATGGTAGGCCGCAGCGTAGCGGGTCGTGATGGCGCTGATCGGCTCGCCGCTGGCGTCGGCGGCGGAGATGATCTTGTCGTCGACATCGGTAATATTGCGCGCGTAGGCAACGTGAGCCTCGCCATAGACGTGCCGCAGCAGGCGGAACAGCGTGTCGAACACGATGACGGGCCGGAAATTGCCGATGTGGGCGTGATGGTAAACGGTCGGTCCGCAGACATACATCGTGACGCGAGCGGGATCCTGCGGCGTGAAGATCCGCTTCTCGCGGGCTGCAGTGTCGTAGAGTCGCAGGGCCATGACGGGACCAATCTCAAAGCGCGCCGGCTATCATGAAGCCTGCACGCGGAGCAAGAGCACCGGCCCTTCCCCATCGTCAAGCATCGCGCCTCTCATCCGATTTGATCATCTCTCCGTAGAAAGCGCTGGAAACGAACGGACACAGGTCCTATCTTTCTGCAATCGCCCTGAGGGTAACAACTCCGGGCGGGCGTTAAGTCCGGGCAGTCAATCGCCCCGGCTCGACCCCCGTCCCTCATGCGTAGGAAACCGCCAAAATGGCTATGGACGCCTTGACCCCAAAGAAAGACATCGTGCGCGCAGATGACGTTCGCCGCCCCACACAGGCCGAAGCCGAAGAGGCGGTTCGCACGCTGATTGCCTGGGCGGGTGATGACCCGCGCCGGGAAGGCCTGCTCGACACGCCAAAGCGCGTCGTCAAAGCCTATCAGGAATGGTTTGAGGGCTATGGGGTTGACCCGGTGCAATATCTCAGTCGCACCTTCGAGGACGTGCAGGGCTATGACGACATCGTCATGCTGCGCAATATCGAGGTCGAGAGCCATTGCGAGCACCACATGGCACCGTTCATCGGCAAGGCGTTTGTCGCCTACAAGCCCTCGGACGCGGTGGTTGGCATTTCGAAGCTCGCCCGCGTTGTCGAGATCTTTGCCAAGCGCCTGCAGACGCAGGAGACGATGACCGCGCAGATCTGCGATGCGATCACCGAGAGCCTCGCACCGATGGGCACGGCCGTGTTCATCGAGGCCGAGCACCAGTGCATGTCGACACGCGGTGTGCATCACCGGCACGTGACGACGGTGACGACACAGTTCACCGGCGTGTTCAAATCCGATGCCGACCTGCGCAACCGCTTCCTGAAGATGTGCGGGCAAGACTGAAATCTCCGCCAGCCTTCGGGCCGGCGACAGGTGAGAAGCCCCTTCCGCGCCCGGGAGGGGCTTTTGCTGTTTTGGGCACGAGGTGTATTCCGCTTGTCACGCGGGGCTGTTAACCAACGCCATCGCGTAGAGTTTGGATGAAACAAACCACAGGACAATTGGGGAGAGACCATGAAGAGATTGATTTCACTGGGCGCGATCGCGCTTTGCCTTTCGGCGCTGCCAGCCTTGGCCGCCACGACGACGGTCGAGTTCGTGCCTGCGGAGGGTGCGACCGTCATCGCTGTATTTTCCGATGATAAGACCGTGAGTTTCAATGGCGGCGCGCCCGTTGCCTATAAGATGGACGAAGCGGCCCGGACGATCTGCTCCAGCCTCGAGGGCACGGAGACCTGCGCGACCTTCGAGACATGGGGCACAACGCCGGGTCATTCGACGCCCTACACCACCAACACAGGATCGTCGGGCACGGCGACGGTGACGGCGGCGACCGAATAGGCGCGGCGTCAGACGTGCGATTGAAGGAGGCGCTCGTAGATCGCGAGCGCCTCCTTTTCATGTCGGGCGGCGATGCCTGACAGCACGGGCAAGGGCCCGGGCGGCGCGCCGAAGCCGGTGGAGGCCCAGACTGAATCGTACCAGTGCGGCGCCCAGGCACCATCCTCCGCACGTGGACCCGCGGGCCAGTGAAGCATCGCCGGGTCGAACGCGATGCCGAGCGCGGCGCAGAGACGGGTCAACACGCCTTCGGGGTCTGCCAGCACGCGGTCGGCATCGATCACCGGCACGGGCCCGAGGCGTTGCGACAGGTGCATCTGCTGGGGGATGCCGAGGGCCTCGAGGCTGAGCGTCTCCATCTTGCGCTGGTAGGAGGCGATGACGCGGGCGGGATGGCGCACCAGAAGCACGTGGCGCTCGATGCGTCCGAGCCAATCCATCGGGATGGCGTCGACCATGTGATGGATCATGTGCTTCTGGTAGAAGATCGCCTTTCCATCCGGCACGTCGCCGGTCATCGCAGCGATGACCCGCGCAGGATCAGCTTCGTGCGCTGCAAGGATCTCATCCGTCATCGGATGGTTCAGGCCGGTCGCCTTCAGAAAGGCCGCGTAGAAGGGCTCGTCGACAATAGTCGTGTCAGCCCGCGCACCGAAGCTGCGCATCAGCGTGGTCGAGAGATTGCGCGGCCCCGACCACATCGCGATCCGGATCGGCTGGCTCATGCAATCGGCGTCAGGCTGCGGGCCTGCAGGGCCTTGTAGAGGGCGCGCACGCGTTGCGAGACCGGGCCATCGAGATGCTCGATCACCCGGCCATCGACTTCGCGCACGGGCATGACGCCCGCGAACGTGCCGGTGATGAAGGCTTCGTCCGCCGAGTAGACATCGAACAGCGAGAACCTCTTCTCCACCGCCGGGATGCCGGCTTCTCGGCAGACGCGCAGGATATTGCCGCGCGTGATGCCGCCAAGGCAGTAGTCGGGCGGCGAGGTCCACACTTCGCCGTCGCGCACGAGGAAGAAATGCGTTGAGTTGCAGGTCGCGACAAAGCCGGCCGGATCCAGCATCAGCGCCTCATCGGCACCGGCCTTGTCGGCCTGGATACAGGCCATGATGCAGTTGAGCTTCGAATGCGAGTTCATCTTCTGGTCCTGCTCGGCCGGCCCGGTGCGGCGCACGTGCACGGTGAACAGGCTGACCCCGCGCGCCTGTACTTCGGGCACCGGCGTCTTGTATTCCGGAATGATGACGATGGTGGCCTTGCCGATCGTGAAGCGTGGGCCCTGATAGGGCGTTTTCTTGATGCCGCGCGTCACCATCAGGCGGATGTGCACGCCGCCGGTCATGCCGTTGGCCTTGAGGCAGTCCATCAGCCGTGTGGTGAGTTCCTCGCGCGTGAGGCCGATGTCCATGTCGATCGTCTTGGCGCCGGCATAGAGACGTTTCATGTGCTCCGGCCAGAAAGCCACGCCGCCATCCATGACCCGCAACCCTTCCCAGACACCGTCGCCCAGAAGGTAGCCGGAATCGAAGACCGAGACGACGGCGTCCTCGCGGCGCTTCAGCGCGCCGTTCACAGAGATCAACACATCGGCGTTGCGCGGATCGGCAACATAGTCGTGGACGCCGTGGACTTCCTCTTCCGTCATGGCGTGCGTGCCAGCCAGGCGAGAATGTCGGCGACGACCTTGCCGGTGCCGGGTTCATCGACAATCCAGTGGGCATGATCTGGATATTCGATGAAGTCGCCTTTGACGGGGCTGCGGGCATATTTGGCGCCAACCTTCCTGACGGCTTGCGGAAGCGTCGCACGGTCCTTGCCTGCGGCGATGGTCAGGGTCGGGATTCTTACTTTTTGTTCGTTTACGGATATACCATCGCTGATGTCGCCATAGACCTTGCCGGAATCGTAGAGGGCGGTTGCATAGATCGCGTCGTGGCGCGCCGCCGGCACGCAATTTAGCACGCCCCATTTGAAACCCGTCTTCCAGACCTTGTAGGCGCGCTTGCGATCCTGACGGGCAAGGATGTTAAGAAAGGTCCACGCGACCGATGGTCCGATCACAGCGCAATCCTTTGTCTGGGCGGGCGTCAGGAAGATGGCCTTCGAGACGTCCCCACGTTCGGCGAGCACCTGCGCGATCAGGCCGCCCATCGAATGCCCGATCACGGCGGGCTTTGTCCCGTCCCGCGCGGTGAGCCGGCGGGCCTCTTCGGCGGCCGCGTCGATGAAATCCGACAGGCCAAGTTCGGGCAGGCCAGCGGGCGGGTTCTCGCGGACACGCTGGCTGGCAAACAGCGTGATCGCTTCGCAGGTCCAGCCGGCCGCCTCAAACCCGGGTTTCATCGCATCCCAGGCGCCGGCATCACACCCGATGCCATGGATCATAAGCAAGGCCGGCATCGGGTGGTCTCCGTTTCAGTTGGCATCAGCCTTGCGGCACGCGGGACCCAAGGACGGGCTCGGTCCATGGACGGAACCGATCGGCGACCGTGAGGTAGACCGGGCGTTTGAAAGGCACGATCAGTGAAGGCGTGTCAGCCAGCGGCGCCCAACGCCAGGCGTCGAATTCAGGGGTGTGGCGATCGAGGCGCACGTCGCTATCGGAGCCCTTGAAGCGCAATGCAAACCATTTCTGGCGTTGGCCGATATAGGGACCGGGCAAGCGTTTTTTTAGTTCCGGAGGGAACTCGTAATACATCCAATCCGGCGTTTCCTCCAGCAGATCAACGAGCTTGGCGGGCACACCGATTTCTTCCTCAAGCTCGCGAAGGGCCCCCTCGGCTGGCGTTTCTCCGGGATCAATTCCACCTTGCGGCATCTGCCACTGGAAGGCACCGCGACCGTTGATACGCCGGCCAATGAAGACGTGCCCCGCCTTCGAGAAAAGGGCGAGGCCGACATTTGGCCGATAGCGGGCGGGATCGAGCTTTGCGGTGGTCACCCGCCGGTATTTACTGCATCCGTCGTGAGGCTGCCAGTGCGGACGGTCCGGGTGGCTGCGGGGCGTGTTACCAGCGCTGAGGCCGGGGCCAGAACGATGCCCTTTTCCGCAAGGTCCTCTATCCAGATCCGGGTTGTCTCGATGGTGATGGGGAAGGCGTAGCCGGTGCCGAAGGCGGCGCCATTCTCGCGGGCGAGGGCTTCGAGCTCCATAAGTTCGCCGCTGATGTCTTCAGATGTCTGGCGGGTATCGATTGGACCCCGGGCGCGGGCAAAGCGCAGGCCGTGGCCAGCCGCGAGTGTCCCAAAACCGCTGCGCTGGACGCTGCCATCATCAATGAACGCAAGGCCGCGCGTCGCAAGCGCTTCGAGCACGGCGCCCGCTGCCGCGTCGTCGGCCGCGAACTTCGCGCCCTGATAATTCACGATGCCGAAATAGCCGGTTGTCCGGCGCAGGATCTGGTCAAGGCGGACGAGATTGCCCGCAGCGCCTTCGCCTGCAAGCAGCGTGTCCGGGTGCATGCGGACACGGCCATAGTCGTGGGCCTCCATCGGCACTTCAAGCAGCACTTCGTGACCGGCCTTGCGGGCCTCCTGCATCCAGTGGTCGAGCCGCTTGGCATCGGGGGCGAATGACAGGGTGATCTCGGGCGGCAATTCCTCGATCGCGGATTTTGTCTGCGCCGGGTTGAGGCCGAGGCCTCCGATGACGAGCGAAACAACGGGCTTGCCGTCCGGGTTCGAGAAAGGCCTTGCATAGACGTCTGCGGGGGCCTTGGACCGGCTTGCGGGCGGGGTGGAGGCAGGCGTTGCCGCAGCGATGCGCAAGGTTTGCACGCCATCGGCGGCGGTCGAAAGGCCCGGATCGCTTAATGACTGGCCTGGCCCCAGAAAGCGGCCATTGATCCGCAAACCCTCAGCCGGCGCCATTGGGCCGCCCTGCCCGCCCGTAATGTCGATCCGCAGGCCGTCGCCTTCGATGTCCGAATAGGCCACCTGCAATTCATCGCCGGGAATGACGTCTCCCTCGTCGGGAACCGTGATGGCAACCGGCGCCGATACCTCACTGCGCAGCGATGCAACGCGCATCGGCGCGGTCTCCACCGGTTCAACTTCGAACAGGGCGAGTGTCTCCTGCGGGCCTGCCGCGCCAGGATCGCCGACAACATGGATGCCCGTGCCCAGCGCCAGGGAGAGCCCGCCAAAAACAGCCAGGCTCAATCCCGCATGCGCAAGGCCGGTACGAAAAGGCGAAGGATCGGACTCGCGCCGATAACCCATGGATTTTCCTCATCTGCTGGTTTGCCGGACGGCACAGATGAGGAAAGTGCATCGAGAGGGTTAACAGCTAGCAAACACATTGGCTGTGCAGCCCATAAACAGCCGCAGACGCAACAGTTAATGCCCTTCAGGCTGGCAGGGATGGGCGCCTACTTGTCCGCCATGGCAAGGCGCGAGCGCGGCAGCTTTCCGGCGCGCAGCATCTCGAGGGCGCGATCGAGCTGGAAGTCCTCGCCGGCATAATCTTCGGGGGGTTGCTCGTCAGGCAGGTGGGGCCCCCGCCGCGCGCTGCCGGATTCGTTTTCCAGCGCATTCGGGAGGTCTGCCTCCGACCAGCGCTGGAGCTTTTTCAGTTCGTCCTCATTGAGGCGGACCTGCGCGATCTCGATGTCAGGTTCGATGCCGAGCGCCTGAATCGACCGGCCGGAAGGCGTGTAGTAGCGGGCGGTGGTGAGCCGGATGCCACCGCGGTCAGCGCCGAGCGGGATGACGTTCTGGACCGAACCCTTGCCGAAGCTGGTGGTGCCGACCACGGTTGCCCTGCCCCGGTCCTGCAGGGCGCCGGCGACGATTTCAGAGGCCGAGGCCGAGCCGCCATTGATCAGCACGATGATCGGCACGCCCTTGAAGACTTCGCCGGAGGTGGCCGAATAGCGTTCGATGTCAATCGCCCGCCGGCCCTGCGTGGAGGCGACTTCGCCGCCGGAGAGGAACTTGCTGGAGACCGAAATCGCCTGATCGAGCAGGCCGCCGCCATTGTTGCGCAAGTCGATGACGAGGCCCTTCGGGCGCCCGCCGGTGGCCTGACCGACCGCGTCGAGCGCCTCTTCGAGCATCAGCGTGGTGCGCTCGTTGAAGGCGGCAACGCGCAGGTAGCCGATTTCGCCCGGCTCCATCCGCCAGGTGACAGATTTCTGCTGGATCACTTCGCGCACCAGAGTGACATCGAACGGGTCGAGGCCTTCGCGCAGCAGGGTGACATCGATCGGCGTGCCTTTTTCGCCGCGCATTTCCTTGACCGCGTCGTTCAGCGTCAGGCCGACGATCGGCTTGCCATTGATGGCTGTGATCAGGTCGCCGGGCTGGATGCCGGCCCGGGAGGCGGGGGTGTCATCCATCGGCGAGATGACCTTCACGAACCCGTCTTCCATCGTCACCTCGATGCCAAGCCCGCCATATTCGCCTGCCGTCTGGACCTGCAGGGAGCGGAAATCATCCGGGTTGAGATAGCCCGAATGGGGGTCAAGCGAGGTGAGCATGCCGTTGATGGCCGCTTCCATGGCTTCGGTTTCATCGATGGGCACGACATAGTCACGCTGGGCGCGGGCGAAGACTTCGGCGAACAGTTCGATCTGCTGGTAGGTCAACGTGCGCGGATCAGCGGGGGGCGGCGTCTCGTTCGCCTGCGGCCAGGCGAGCGCTGCAAACCCAACGGCGCCCGCGCCGATCAGGCTGCCAAACAGGGTACCGGTCAGCAGAGAACGCATATTCCACTCCATATCCATCCAGGAAACCTCATCGATCCCTTGGCAACCACTCTGCAGGATCGAGCACCCTGTCGCCAAGCCTTAATTCCATCGTCAGTTCCGGCGCGGGATCAGTCCTGTCAGGCATCCGGCCGACTGGTTCGCCAGCTGCGACCACTTGCCCTTCCGAAACATAGATACGGCTCATCCCGGTCAGCACAACGTCATAACCATCAGATGTGCGCAGAATTAACATTGCGCCATAACTGCGGAACGGGCGGGCATAATCGACCTGTCCGCCAACCGGGGCGACGACCTGCGCCTCTTCGCGGGTCTCGAGACGTATCCATTCGGCCTTGCCGCCGCCGGGCAATTTGTCGCCGAACCGGTGGGTGAGCGTTCCGGCCGCCGGCTGAATGAGGCCGCCGAGGGCCGCCTTGCCGAGCGGGCGGGCGCTA
>JBGSVY010000125.1:0-7911 GCA_041752715.1 Hyphomonas sp. | reverse complement strand
GCTGGCGTGCTGCTGCGCACGGTGGAGGCCATGGAGGCGCTCGGGGCGCAGCACGCGCGCATCCACGCGGCCATCGGGCCAACCATCCAGCAGGCGAGCTATGAGGTCGGCCCGGAGTTTCGCGACAGCTTTCTCGGCGTGGATGCGGGCAGCGCAGACCTCTTCCGCGGCGGCAAGGGCGACCGGTTCCATTTCGACCTGCCGGGTTTCTGCGCGCGCCAGCTTGGCATCGCCGGCCTCGCCAGCGTTGCAAACCTTGGCCATGACACCTGCGCGATGGAGGACGCCTACTTCTCCAACCGCCGCAGGAACCTGCGCGGCGAGCCCGACTATGGCAGAAATGCCTCAGTGATCCTGCTTACCGGGTGACGGCCCTCATGATTCAACACGCGGGCAGTTGCGACTCGCCCGCGCCTGTTACAAAAGCGACGCGAAGCCGGGGCCGACAAGGGGTGACGACGCCATGAAGCTGATTGCCTGCAACGCCAACCGCCCCCTCGCCGAAGCGATCGCCGATTATCTCGACATGCGGCTGACGCGCTCGGAGGTGAAAACGTTCGCGGACCAGGAAATCTTCGTGCGCATCGACGAGAACGTGCGCGGCGAGGATGTGTTCGTCATCCAGTCGACCTCCTATCCCGCAAACGACAACCTGATGCAGCTGTTGATCATGATGGACGCGCTGCGGCGCGCCTCGGCCCGGCGCATCACGGCAGTGATCCCGTATTTCGGCTATGCGCGGCAGGACCGGAAGACCGACGGCCGCACGCCGATCTCGGCAAAGCTGGTGGCCAATCTCATCTCCGCCTCGGGCGCCGACCGGGTGCTGACGGTGGACCTGCACGCCGGCCAGATCCAGGGCTTCTTCGACATTCCGACCGACAACCTGTTCGGCGGGCCGGTGATGGTCGACGACATCAAGGAGCGATTTGGCCGCGAGAAGATCGTGATGGTCTCGCCGGATGTCGGCGGCGTGGTGCGCGCGCGGGCGCTGGCCGACAAGCTGAACGCGGACCTCGCCATTGTCGACAAGCGGCGGCCTGAAGCCGGCAAGTCTGAAGTGATGAACATCATCGGCGAAGTGAATGGCGCACGTTGCATCATGCTGGATGATATATGCGACAGCGGCGGCACGCTGGCGAATGCGGCGACGGCGCTGAAGGAGCAGGGCGCGATCTCGGTCTCCGCCTATGTCACGCACGGTGTGCTGTCAGGCACGGCCGTTCAGCGCATCGAGAAATCGGTGCTCGACGAACTTGTCATCACCGACACGATCCAGCCTTCGGCGGATACGCTAAAGTCCAAGAAGATCCGTGTGCTGCCGATGTCGCCGTTGCTCGGCGAAGCGATCCGCCGGATTGCCAACGAAGAGAGCGTGTCGAAGCTGTTCGACCGATAGTCGTCACATCCCCCTCGCCCGCGTGCGGGAGAGGGGGGACGAGGTTACGCGACCGCGCGGGCGAGGGCGCAGTGGGACCAGAGTTCCGACAGGGCAGTCACGAGGTCTTCGATGTCCTGGTCGGTGTGGACCGGCGACGGCGTGATGCGCAGGCGCTCGGTGCCCTTAGGGACGGTCGGATAATTGATCGGCTGGACGTAGATGCCGTTGCGCTCCATCAGCCAGTCCGAGATCATCTTGCACTTGACCGGATCGCCGACCATGACTGGCACGATGTGACTAGGGTTTTCCATCGCCGGGATGCCGATCTCGCGCAGGCGGATGCGGACTTTCTCGACGCGGTCGCGCTGGCGCATCCGCTCCCAGTTGCTCTGCTTGAGGTGCTGGATCGAGGCGCGCGCGCCAGCGGCGATGTGCGGCGGCAGGGCAGTCGTAAAGATGAAGCCCGATGCGAAGCTACGCACGAAATCGACGAGCGCGCTGGAGGCCGCGATATAGCCGCCGACGACGCCGAAGGCCTTGCCGAGCGTGCCTTCGATGACCGTCAGGCGGTCCATCAGGCCTTCGCGTTCGGCGATGCCGCCGCCATGCTCGCCGTAGAGGCCGACAGCGTGGACTTCATCGAGATAGGTCATCGCACCATGTTCGTCCGCGATGTCGCAGAATTCCTTGATGGGAGCGATGTCGCCGTCCATCGAATAGACCGACTCGAAGGCGATCAGTTTCGGTGCGGCGGGATCGAGCGCGGCGATCTTGCGGCGCAGGTCCTCCGGATCATTGTGGCGGAACACCACGCACTTGGCGCGGCTGTGGCGGATGCCTTCGATCATCGAGGCATGGTTCAGCGCGTCTGACAGGATGATCAGTCCCGGGATCTTTGCGCCGAGCGTGCCGAGGCCGGCCCAGTTGGACACATAGCCCGACGTGAAGAGCAGCGCGGCTTCCTTGTTGTGAAGGCTCGCCAGTTCCTGCTCGAGCAGGACGTGATGGTGATTGGTGCCGGAGATATTCCGTGTACCGCCGGCGCCGGCGCCGCAGGAGTCCAGAACGTCATGCATGGCCGCGAGCACTTTCGGGTGCTGGCCCATGCCGAGATAATCGTTCGAGCACCAGACTTTGACCTCTTTCACACCCGATGGCCCGTAGAACGCGGCTTTGGGGAAAGCCCCCTTCTCGCGCTCGATATCGGCGAAGACGCGGTAGTTGCCCTCTTCCTTGAGTTTCGTCAGCTCGTTCTCGAAGAATGCTTCGAAGTTCATGGGTCAGGCCCTCCAGTCCGGTTTTTGTTTTGCAGAAGTTTCGATCGGGGCGGGCTTCATTGCCCAGCCCCAGAGTGATGGATCGCGCACCGGCAGGATGAGCACCCAGTGCTCGATGACGGCGAGGATGGCGAGTGCGGTCAGCAGCAGGAAGCCGGCCGAAGCGTGGCTTCCGGCGGGGTGGCCGAAGGCAGTCAGCGCGAGCATCACCGAGACAGTGGTGATGGTGACGAGCGCGGCAGCGAAGACGCCGCCCGGCGCGCGGCGCGAGAAGTAGGTTTTCATGTAGTCGAGGTGGCGCGGCATGAACTGGTCCACCAGGTTCGGCGCGCCGGTGAAGACGACGAGCTTGGCGCTGATGCGCATGCCCCAGAGGATGAGGAAGGTCCACAGCGCGAACTGGTTGGCCGCGCCCCAGCTCAGCCCGGCAATAATGGCCGCGTGGGCAATGATCGCAAGCTCATGATGCAGCACCGCCGCCACGCCGGCGCGGAAGCGGGCAAAGCCCTTCAGACCTTCCGGACACGGAACACGCGAGGGACCCGTGATGAAACCGGTCAGGAACATCACTTCATGCCAGGCCCAGAGGGCAAGGCCTGCGGCGAAGCCCGCATAGGCGCCGGTCACGCTGGTGTCGGCGCGCAGCGCGACGAGCAGGAAGGTTGCCCCGGCGAGCAAAGCCGTTGCGCCCATCGCCGTCCATTTGAAGGTTGCCCGCGGCAAGCCGATCAGCGCGAAAATCGCGCCGGTGCTCAGCCACCAGGCAAAGGCTGCAAACAGGATGGGGGGCAGGAAATCGGCCATGTGGGCTGCGTGTTTCCTACCAGGCCGGTTGCAGCCGGACTTTCGCCGGCAGGGCGTTCTTGCGGACGGGCATGAAGTAAAGCTGCAGGAATGTGAGGCCGTTCGAAAGGACGTAGCCTTTCCTTTGCAGCCAGGCAAAGGGCCCGTTCCCCTCGATCGCTTCCATCTTGTCCGTATTTTGACGGATCTTCTCGAGACCCGCGCGGAACTGAGGCGCATCAATGTTGAGCTCCACCGGATAGACCTGGCGGGCGATCTCGTTGGTGACGCGGAAGACCTCGTAGTCATAATCGGTCGGATCGACGCCAAGCGCGGCATGGAAGGCCGGGCGGCGATGGTCGCGAACGTACATGGTGGCGTAGACGGCGAGCAGGAAAAAGCGAATCCAGTACTTGTTGCCGCCTTCGAGGAGGTGCGGATTCGCACGAAGGATCATCGCGAAGGCTTCGCCGTGGCGGAACTCGTCATTGCACCACTGCTCGAACCATTTGAAGATCGGATGGAAGCGGAATTCGGGATGCTTTTCGAGCTGGCGGAAGATCGTGATGTAACGGGCATAGCCGATCTTTTCGGACAGGTAGACCGAGTAGAAGATGTATTTGGGCTTGAAGAAGGTGTACTTCTTCTTGCGCGTCAGGAAGCCGAGATCGACGCCGATACCGAAATCCTTCAGCACGAAATTGATGAAGCCGGCATGCCGGGCCTCATCGCGCGCCATCAGGCGGAACAGGGCTTTCATGTCGGGGTTCTCGACCTGGCGTGTGATCTCGCGGTAGAGCACGCAGCCGGAAAACTCAGATGTCAGTGAGCTGACGAGGAAGTCTACGAACTCGGTTCGCAGCTCTGGTGAGAGCGTGCCGAGAATGTTGTCGAACTCGTCCGTGCGCTTGAAATGGTTGCGGTTCGGATCAGCTTCCATCTCGGCAATCAGCGCGTCCCACTCTTCGCGCACACCGGAGATATCGACCTTGTCGACTTCGGCAAAATCGGTGGTGTAAAAGCGTGGGGAGAGCATCGTCTCCTGCATCGCGATGCTGTTCGTGTCGAAGGCCGGCGGCGCTTCGAGCACGCGCATTTCTTCGTCTGTCATTACGGCCGTGGTCATGGTTCAGACCCTCCCATCAGAAAAACTTACTTCGTAGAGTTCGGTAAGCTCAAACATCGACTGAATTCGTACCCATAGGCGCTCGAACATGTTTGCGCGCGTGACGGTTGCCTGTCTTTGCAGAACGATGCTGCGGCCGAATGGCACGCTGACCGGCGCGCCATGGACAAGAACCTTATCGCCGATGCCGGGTTTGATGCCGCCATCGAGTTCCACATGCGCTTCGAGCGACTCATACGTGTGCTCGACACGGATCGTGCAGGGGATGGTAAAGCTGCGCGGGTTCATTGCTGGGCCGCCTTGTCGTCGAACAGTTGGGCAAACTCGCCGACATTGTCGCGCCCGAACGCGTCGAGCCCGACCCATTTGCCGGTAGCGGGGTCTTCCATGATAAAACGGCCGCCACTGATGCGGTGCAACCGGAAGGCGGGCATTTCGCCAACGCCTGCCTGCTTGCGGTCAAGTGCGAGGGCACGCATGGCCGTGCGCACGAAGCCGCCTGTCGCCGGCGGCCATTCGCGGATGGTTTCACCGGTCGCGGCGTCAAGCGCGAGAACGCTGCCATCAGCAGCATCCTCGAAGCGCAGCTCGAGAACTTCGGTCGAGCGCGATTGCCAGTCAGACACGTGACCGGAGCCCGTCAGCTGGACAGCGGCAACGCTAATCAGCGTGAACGCGACGAGCCCACAGATCACCATCAGGAAAACCTTCGGGGGATGTTTGTCGTGTTCGTGTGCCATGACGCTTCTCTCCTTCAGATCCCTGCCGGCGCGCCCGCGCCGAAGGGAGATTGTGCCTGCGCGGGTCCATCGTTCGCGCGGACGATTGTCGTCCCGGGTGCATGGGTCCGGATCGCACCCGATAGCGTGGATGCGACAGTGCTCACGCCATCAAGGCTGCGCAGCATCGGCTGTGGCTTCAGGAAGCGCATCGGGCGCACATGCGGCCAGAGTTTCAGGTAGCCGACGCCGCCGGTGGCCGCGAGGCTGAGCACCACGTCGCCCTTGTCCTTGCCATAGCGACGCATGTCGGCCGAGACGATCTGCTCGAACGGCAGGTTCACATACTTGCGGATGGCAACCCCGTAACGCAGCACGATCCGCTTCGACGTGATTGTATACACAGTGGCGCGCGCCATCAGCCAGGCAAGGCCGGTGACAAGACCGAGCGCCGCGATCAGCGCCAGAGCAGATGCGCCGGCCATCGCGGCAATCTCGCTGCCTTCCGCGCCAGTGCTTTGCATGTTGGCAAACCGCCAGAGGGTCGTGACCGCAAAATAGGCAATGATGAAGCGGACATGGAAAGCATGGATGGCAAAGGCAAGCGTGCCGGGCCGGCCCTGCCAGAGCAGTGTCTCGCCCTCTGGCAACGCCTGCGGCAGCCCGCGGACGGGTTCGCCCGGATGGTCTTCCTCGTCGTGCAGGAAGCTCATAGCCAAGGCTCCCGGCGCTTCGGATCCGCGAACAACGTGCCACCGCCATAATAGCCCGAAATCATGTCTTCCTCGAGCCGTGTCACCCTGTCAGGCGACTTGGTGCGCGGAACGTGGGCGAAATGCTCGGTATTGACAGCCGTCACTTCGACCTGGCGACGCTGCCGGTTGACGTTGGCGAACGGGACCGGAAGCAACACATTGCCCTTGGCCTTGAAGCCCGTCACTTCGACTTCGAAATAGCGGATGATCGCTTCCGACCGGTCGACCCAGAGGTCAACGACGGTGCCGGCATGATGGCCGTCCGCGCCGATAACCGGCAGGCCGCGCGGATCGAGATCCTGCTTTGGCACGGTGTAGTCCGGATTGAGGCGAAAGGGTGTGATCCGGTCGCGGCCATCATCCGTCAGGTCAGGCACATCGGCCCGCATGGCATAGGCGCCGGGGCCGACCCCATCACCCATCCCATCGCCTGTCGGCTCGTAAGGTGCCCCATCCCACGCAGCGGCGCGGCGGAGGGCGAGCTCACGAGTATCGGGGGGACCGATGATCGAGGCATCGATGGTTCCGCGGCCGTGGGGCAAGCGGAACACCTTCTTCGGCGGGAAAAAGAACATGCTGTCCGGTTCCTTACGGCCGGATGTATCGTCCTCGAGCGGATACCCTTCACGGGCGCTCTCGCGCTGAAGGTACCAAACCAGCGCGATGAAGAAGATAACGAACGCCCATAGAATGACGTCGACGAGATCTACTCCGTTTACGAACTGTCCTCTGAATAACATGACCTGTCTCCTTTTTAGGGGTCACTTCAACCTGGATATGCTGCCAGACCAAATTTTGTTGATGGTGTAGTGGGGCTAGAGAGCGAGTAGCGCGCGAGCGGGCCGATGACGATGAGCGTTGCGAACAACAGGAAAATCTCGAGATGGTAGACCGCACCATACCCTGCGACGGGGCCGCTGAGCGCCGGGCCGAGGGCGCCTGCTTCGGCCATGTTCGACACGATCTCGCGCATCGCGCCGCCGACCGCGACGGCAACGCCGCTGGCGGTTGCCGTGACAGCGCCCCAGGCGCCAAGCGCGATGCCGCTATCATGCGCCTTGGCGATCATCATCACGGCGGTCATCGTGCCGACAGCAAATAGGCCGCCGGCATAGCCGATCAGGAAGGCGCCAAGCAGGAAGGCCGGAACGAAACCGATCGGATTGGCAAGGATGATGAGGGCAAAGGCTGCCACCCCGATCAGGGCGCCCATCCCGGCAAGGCGGTGGGGCTCGCCGCCATCGCTGAGCTTGGCTGAGCAATACGTAAAGCCGATCAGGGCGCCGATCGCCGACAGGGCCGTCAGGCTTGTGGTCTGGCTGACACTCATGCCGAGAATCTCGGCGCCATAGGGCTCGAGCAACACGTCCTGCATGTTGAAGGCAGCGGCGCCGAGGCCCGCGGCGAGCAGCAGGCGGACCGTACTGCGATCGGCGGTGAGGCGTGCCCAGGTTTCGGTAAAGCCGGGACGGTCACGAGCGGGATCGGTCAGCGCCCGGTTGCGCGGTTCCTGTTTCCACAGCGCGATCAGGTTCAGCGCCATCGTGACGACCGCCGCACCCTGGATGACCTTGATCAGGATCAGCGTGTTGAAATCGCGCAGAAGCCATCCAAACACGAGCGCGCTGACCGCCATGCCCACGAGCAGCATGACATAAAGCAGCGCCACGACCCGCGGACGGGTTTCATCATCGGCAAGGTCGCTGGCAAGGGCGAGGCCCGCTGTCTGGGTGACGTGGATCCCTGCTCCGACAAGGAGGAAGGCGACTGCTGCGCCAGCATGACCGATCCAGGCGGGCCCGGTCGAATCGCCCGACAGCAGGATAAGCGCGAACGGCATCAGCGCGAGGCCGCCGAACTGGAACATCGA
>JBGSVY010000124.1:0-1501 GCA_041752715.1 Hyphomonas sp. | reverse complement strand
CACCTGACGCGCCTCGAGGAAGCCGAGAAGCGCGACCACAGGAAACTGGGGGCACAGCTAGACCTGTTCCACTTCCAGCCCGAGGCGCAGGGCTCGGTGTTTTGGCACCCGAAGGGCTTCATGATCTGGCGCCAGTTGGAGGCCTACATCCGCCGGCAGCAGGACGCCGATGGCTATGTCGAGGTAAAGACACCCCAGCTTCTGAACTCGGTATTCTGGGAAAAATCGGGCCACTGGTCGAAGTTCCGCGAAAACATGTTCGTGGTCCCCGATGAAGTGCCGTCTACGGAGGGTGATGGCCCGGTCCTTTCGGGCGAAGGCGACCTGATGGCGCTGAAGCCAATGAACTGCCCGGCGCACGTCCAGATCTTCAAGAATTCGCAGCGCTCCTACCGCGATCTGCCGATCCGGATGGCGGAGTTCGGATGCTGTCATCGCAACGAGGCGCATGGCGCCTTGCACGGTCTGATGCGCGTGCGTCAGATGACACAGGATGATGCTCACATCTTCTGCCGTGAGGATCAGATTGCAGATGAGACGCTGCGGTTCCTAAAGCTGTTCGAGACGGTTTATGGCGATTTCGGATTGTCCGAGATTTCCTACAAGTTGGCGACACGGCCTGATGTGCGGGCCGGTACAGATGAGACATGGGACCGTGCCGAAAAGGCGCTCGCCGACGCGCTCACGGCGGCCGGTATGTCCTTCTCGATCGCAGAAGGGGAAGGGGCTTTCTACGGGCCGAAACTCGAATTCCACCTGACAGATGCGATCGGCCGGACGTGGCAATGCGGCACGTTCCAGCTGGACTACGTACTGCCCGAACGCCTCGATGCGGAATACACGGGATCCGACGGCGCCAAGTATCGTCCCGTCATGCTCCACCGTGCTGTGTTTGGCACCTTTGAACGCTTCATGGGCATTCTGATCGAAAACTATGCCGGGGCGTTTCCGATGTGGCTGTCGCCGGTACAGGTGGTTGTTGCCGCGATTTCGGATGATGCGGCCGGAAGCTATGCCGAGGAGGTTGCGGCCGAGCTGCGCAAGGCCGGGCTCCGGGTCGAAGTCGACCGGCGCAACGAGACGATCAACTACAAGGTCCGCGATCATTCGATGGCCAAAGTACCGGTGATCGCCGTGGTGGGCGCCCGCGAAGCGGAGGAGCGCAAGCTCGCCCTGCGGCGGCTCGGCTCGAATGGCCAGCAGATCGTGACGCTGGACGAGGCGATTGTCAGCCTTGCCGACGAGGCGCTGCCACCTGACCTGAAGCGACTGCGATGAGGGGCACCGGATGACATCAAGCGTTGCCAGCCCGCGCGAGGATGTCCGGTCCTATGCGCCCGTGCTGGCAGCGCTGTTTGTCCTCTGGCCCGTCATGGCGATCGGGGGCGGGCAGGGCTTCCTCGCGCTGCTGATGCTGGCGGGCCTTGCCGCGCTGGCGCTCGCCCGGCCACGCCTGCCGCCTGCGGGATATGCGGTGCTGGCCTTTGCTTTCATCGCCTGG
>JBGSVY010000123.1:0-5684 GCA_041752715.1 Hyphomonas sp. | reverse complement strand
AGCGACTGCGCGGCGAAGGCGAGGCCTGCGCCGGAGAGGTTCGCGCCGACCTTTGCGGTGCGGGCGAGCCGGCCGGTCAGGCGGTTGCGTTCGGGATCGGTGGGGAGGGGCTCATTGGTCATGCTGACCGATATAGGCTGTTCGGCCCGGATTGGCAGGTGGCGGCGACGTGTCGCTGCGCCGCTGGGCCTCGCGCCAGGTGAGTGTGGGTGACAAGCCGGGGCCGCGGCGCTATATCCCCGCCCGATCGCTGTTCGCTTCGAGGGGCCCGCGCCTTCTTTACCGTCATGTTTGCAGACTGACTCTCCCCTCCCAAGGACACTTCCCATGTCATACGAAACCTTGCTGGTCGATTTCGATCTCGAAGACGGCATCGCCACGATACAGATGAACCGCCCTGACAGTCTGAACGCGCTCAGCGAGAAGATGATGGACGAGCTGACGGCGGCGATCGACCTGTTCGAGCGCAAGGATGAGCTGCTCTGCCTCATCCTGACCGGCACCAAGCGCGCCTTCTCAGGCGGCGCCGACGTCAAGGAAATTCACGGCAAGACGTTCCCGCAGGCCTATTACGAGGACTTCATCACGCGCAATTGGGAGCGCACCGCGCGGGCCCGCAAGCCGGTGATCGCGGCGGTCGCGGGGTATGCCATCGGCGGCGGGTGTGAACTTGCGATGATGTGCGACATCATCCTTGCAGCAGACACTGCGCGGTTCGGCCAGCCCGAGATCCGCCTCGGCGTGATCCCCGGCGCCGGCGCGACCCAGCGGCTGACCCGCCTGATCGGCAAGTCGAAGGCGATGGACCTGTGCCTGACGGGCCGGATGATGGAAGCCGACGAGGCCGAACGTTGCGGGCTGGTGAGCCGGGTGGTCCCTGCCGATGACCTTATGGACGAGGCCAGGGAGCTGGCGCGCACCATCGCCAGCATGCCCAAGGCCGCCGCCATGATGACAAAGGAAGCGGTCAATGCCGCATACGAAACAACCCTCAGCCAGGGCATCCAGTTCGAGCGGCGCCTGTTCCAGTCGCTTTTTGCGACCGATGACCAGAAAGAAGGCATGCGCGCTTATCTCGAGAAGCGCAGCGCGCATTTCCGGGACAAGTAGGCGAGCGCGGGCCCCGGGCGCAGCGTCAGGGTGATATTCTGCCGCTGACCCTGTTGACGCCCCCATGCCGTTTATGTATTCCCCCGCCTTCGGCTTGGCGGGCGTGCCCCCCAAGCAACTGGAGTTCACGATGGCTAATACTCGTTCCGCCAAGAAGATGGTCCGCAAGATTGCGGCTCGCACGGCGGTCAATACCTCGCGCCGCTCACGCGTGCGCACGTTCGTCCGCAAGGTCGAGGAAGCAATCGCTTCGGGCGACAAGACCGCTGCTCAGGCCGCCTTCCAGGCCGCCCAGCCGGAACTGATGCGCGCCGTAACGAAGGGCATCATGCACAAGAACACCTCGTCGCGTAAAGTGTCGCGCCTGGCGGCGCGCGTCAAAGCGATGGCCTGAAGGACGGCTTCCTTTCAGGGACGACGACAAGCCCGCCCGGCACCTGCCTGGCGGGTTTTTCATGCCCGAATTCTGCACGCGAACGGACCTGCTCGTGCGCCGATCGGAGCCTCGACGGAGGGTGGGATGACCGCTCGACCCATGCGAATCCGGACATCGCAAAAGGCCAGCTGTGCACCAGCGCGCAGGCCTGTGGCCGCGTTACCATTTGCAACAGAAAATTTGCGCAATCCACAATCTTCGCACGTCCACGCAAATTGACATTTTTGGATGCGAAAAAGTCAGCGGGCGTTCACTCCAAAAAAGAATCAGTGGTCTACGGATTATGCAACCCCCTGACTCATTGCGGAATTTGGCATGAGCACCCAACTGTCAATCAGTGAATCGCGGCTGTCATAAAAAAGTATGGCTTGCCAGAAAATCACGGCCCGAATAGTTTCCGGATGTCAGCTGAATTCGTCCCGACACTGAGTATTTTGTGTTACAGGCTGGGGCCTGTCGGGAAAAGACGCGTAGAAGCTGGATAGTATTATAACAACCAGAAAATGGGGTTCGGTGATGGACCGATATAACATGTTTGATTCCAACGATCCAATCAACGACGGAGGGGATGAAGGCACGCAGACAGGACCCGCAGTTTGGGGTCTGGTTCACAAGCAACTTCAGTCCCGGGTGCGCGATGCCGATGATCTGCGCTGGATCGGTGACCTCCGCCTCGTTGCCGAAGTTGATGGCGAGCTTATGCTTGCCGCTGCTGATCAGCTTGCCTTCGACCGGGTTACGGGCCGTCTCGAACGGACCATAAAGACAGCCTGGAAAGCACTTGACCCTGCTGGCCGCAAGATCCGTCTCATTTGTTGGCGGACACTACCAGCGGACGTCCGCGGTCTCGTCAGCGATCCCTGGGCAGCAGCCGAACAGATCGAGGAGCCCGAACCCGAAAAACCGGAGGCGCCTGAGACCGGTTCCCCGCAAATGACATTCGACACGCTCGTCGCTGGTCCGTCGAACGAGATTGCAATCGGGCTCGCGCGGCGGCTCGCAAGCGGCCAGCCAATCGGCACATCGACGATCCTTGTCTATGGGCCTCAGGGAACCGGCAAGACGCACATGATGCACGCTCTGCGAACTGAAGCAGCTTTGCTAAGCCCGGCGCGCAAGATCGTTTATCTCACCGCGGAGGAATTCATGTCTGCCTATCATGAGGGCGTGCGTGCCCGCGACACGAGTGCATTGAAGAAACGACTGCGCTCTGCCAGCGTGCTGCTGATCGATGACCTGCACCGGATTGCTGGCAAGCCGGGCACAGAGACCGAGCTGTATCAGAACATCAGGGAAGTCACCTCGAATGGCGGGCACGTTTTGCTCGTTGGCGATCAGGCGCCTTCCGATGTCGTCGGCTTTGGTCCGAGGATGCGGGCGGAAATCAAAGGCGCGATCGCGATCGAGATCGGCCTTCCGGATACCGACATGCGGCGCGAGATTCTTGAACGGCTGTCACGCCATATCGTCGCGATGCATCCTCAATTCGTGTTGACCAGCGAGATGATCGCGCGGCTGAACTCCGCGATCCGTGGGCCGGGGCGCGAACTGACGGGCGCCGTATGGAGCCTGTTTACAGAGACTGGCTTCGGCGAACGCCCGCCAACACCCGAGATGATCGAACGCATCATCCGGCGCCATGAAGGGGAAGCGCGCGAGCCTACGATCGAAGCGATCAAGCGTGCGGCGATACGTGAGTTCGCGATTTCCAAGGCCGACATGGAGGGGCCAAGCAAGGCCCATGCCCTCGTGTATCCGCGCCACATCGCGATGTATCTGTGCCGTCAGATGACCCGCAAATCCTTGCCGCAGATCGGACGGGCCTTTAAACGCGACCACACAACCGTTATCCACTGCCTTCGCACGATGCGGGCGCGCCTCAAAACGGATGACCAGCTGGTTCGGGATGTCGCCCGTCTGGAGGAAGCTGTGATCGACATTATGAGCACGAACCCGAACTGAAGCGCGAGCGCCAAGCAATCACTTGGCTTTTCTCGCAAGTGGTTTAAGGCTTCCCAGCCCGCTCCCGCCCGGAGCGGGCTGATTCTTGTGCAGGCATCTGCCAGGGCCAGAATGTATCGGACAGGCAAAAGCAGAAGACAGGGTGGCGCCGCCCCGAAGTGCGCCGGATGGATGGACGAGACAATGAAACTGACCATAGAACGCAGCGATCTCCTGAACGCCCTATCGCACGTGCAGAACGTGGTCGAGCGGCGCAACACGATCCCGATCCTCGCCAACGTTCTCTTGCGCGCCACCAAGGGCCAGCTGACGCTGACCGCGACCGACCTCGACATCGAGGCGATTGACACCGCCGACGCCAAGGTGACGCGCGAAGGCGCCGTGACAGCGCCCGCCGGCACGCTGTTCGATGTCGTGCGCAAGCTGCCCTCCGGCAGCGATGTGAAAATCGAACTCGACACCGGCACCCAGCGCCTGTCGATCACGTCCGGCCGCTCAGACTTCCAGCTGCCGACCCTGCCGGCCGACGATTTCCAGACGATGACCCCGGACGAAGGCGCGGTGCGGTTCACGCTCGAGGCGAAGGACTTTGCGCGGCTGATCGACAAGACCAGGTTTGCGATCTCGACCGAGGAGACGCGCTATTATCTCAATGGCGTGTTCCTGCATGCGGCCAAGAATGATGCTGGCAAAGCCGTGCTGCGCACGGTCGCGACCGATGGCCACCGCCTCGCCCTTGCCGACGTCAAGGCGCCGAAGGGATCGGAAAAGCTGACCGGCGTGATCGTGCCCCGCAAGACCATCAACGAGGCCCGCCGCCTGGTCGAAGGCCGCGACGATACGATCGAGCTCGAAATCTCCGACACCAAGATCATCCTGCGCGCCGGACGTGCGATCCTTACATCGAAGCTGATCGATGGATCGTTCCCGGACTATGCGCGCGTGATCCCGAAGGGCAATGACAAGAAGCTGACCGTCGACAACAAGGCCTTCGAAGCGGCGGTCGACCGGGTGTCGACGGTGTCGGCCGAGAGGTCGCGCTCGGTGAAGATGTCGCTGTCGGAAGGCAAGCTGACTCTGGCGGTCAACCATGCCGAGACCGGCGCGGGCAACGAAGAGCTTGAGGCCGGCTACAGTTCCGACGCAATGGAAATCGGCTTCAATGCCAAATACCTGCTCGACATTGCCGGGCAGATCGAGGCACCAGAGGCCGAGTTCATGTTCAACGATCCGGCCTCACCCGCGCTTGTGCTGGATCCGGCTGACGATGCGGCGCGCTATGTGTTGATGCCGCTCAGGGTGTAAGCCTTGCGGGCTGACAGGCGCCAGTTTGTTTCGGGGGCGTCGGCGATCGTCGTGTTCGCCGGTGGCTGCGCATCCCGCGGGATTGGAGAGGCAGGAATGTACGGACTGATTGGCAAATTCACCTCGGCGGAAGGCAAGCGCGACGACCTGATTGGCTATCTGCTGGAAGGCCTGCGCGACATGCCGGGCTGCCTCAGCTATGTGGTTGCCATCGATCCGGCTGACGCGAATGCGATCTGGATCACCGAGGTCTGGGTAGACGCGGAGAGCCACAAGGCGAGCCTTGCCCTCCCCTCAGTTCAGGCGGCGATCCAGAAGGCGCGCCCGATCATCGTAGGAATGGAGTCCATTGCGCAGACACAACCCGTTGGCGGGCATGGCCTGTCTCCAGCAGGCTGACCGCCCCGCGCCGCACAGGACCGGACTGACATGACGGCCCTGACGCGTCTCGCCCTGACTGACTTTCGTAGCTATGCGAGCCTTGCGCTGGACCTTGACGCGCGGCCTGTCTGTCTTTTCGGAGCGAACGGGTCTGGCAAGACAAACTTGCTTGAAGCCGTCAGCCAGCTGGGTCCGGGACGCGGCTTGCGTGGGGCGTCGCTGACCGAGATGAGCCGCCGCGACGCGCCGGGCGGCTGGGTTGTGTCGACGATCCTGGGCGGCGAGCAGAAGATCGGCGTTGCGCTCGACGAGAGCGGCACGGCCAAGCGCAGTGTACGGATCGATGGTGCACCCGCCACGGCAGGCGACCTTGCCGAACGGGTGCGCCTTGTATGGCTGACCCCGGCGATGGATGGGGTGTTCCGGGGCGGCGCATCCGACCGCCGGCGCTTCTTTGACCGGCTGGTGCTGGCCCACAATCCCTCGCACG
>JBGSVY010000122.1:0-5349 GCA_041752715.1 Hyphomonas sp. | reverse complement strand
CGGCATCGCGGCGGCGGGCGTGTTGATCCTGTTCCTGCTGCTCGCGTGGCGGCGCGAGGGCCGCTAGCGGCGCGCAAAGCCCGCGAAATTGGGCTGACCTTTCAGTGAATTGCGCTAAGGTCCCCACGACTTCTGGGAGGAATCACATGTCTTCGATCGCCGCAGCCGTGCTTTATGTCGGTCTCTTTGTCCTGATGATGCTGGTGCTCAAACTGAATGTCGGGCGGGTCCGCAGCGCCCAGAAAGTGTTGTTCGGGGACGGCGGCAATGAGCCTTTGCAGCGGGCGATCCGCGCGCAAGGAAATGCGGTGGAAGACGTGCCCATCGTCGTGATCGGCATCTTTGCCCTCGCCATGCTGTCTGCGCCGGTCTGGCTGATCCATGCGCTCGGCGGCACGTTCCTTGTTGGCCGCGTTCTGCACGCCGTCGGCATTGCCGGATCAAGCGGGTTCAGCTTTGGACGCGCTGCTGGAACGATGCTGAGCCTGATTGCGCAACTTGCGACGGCTGGCGCTTGTCTCTGGTTCGCAGTGAGCGCTTCTGGCCTCCTGGCGGGCTGAAGATCCGAAGGCGGCTGATGGGCCGAAATACACGTCAGGGAGCGGTCACGAGGCCTTCAAGCTGAGCGGCCTCGCCGGCGAGATCGCGCACCATGACGCGCGCCTGATCCTGCGGGCCCGGAAAGATGAGCCGGTTTTTGGGCGCAACCGCGAACCCGACCTCGCCAAACAGGCTCGGCGCGCCGATCAGGATTGCGGCAGGCCAACCGGCCGCGATACCAGCTTCGATGGCTTCGCCGGTCACCGTCAAGCTGAGGCGGCTCCCACGGTGGGCGGGGGCAATCGCGACCGGGCCGTAGAATAGCGCGGGTCTTCGCGCCTCTCCGACGATCAGGGGCCAGACCCGGCAGACACCGATGATTGTGCCATCACGCACCGCGACGCGCGTGATGTCCGGCAATGACCGGGAAAACTCGCGCAGCCGTTCGGCGGTCTTTGCAAAATGACCCGGGCCGAAGGTCAAATCGAAGAGGGCTTCGATGGCGGCAGCATGGGCGCTCGGTGTTTCGGGAATGATCTGAAGCATGGCGCGCGGCGGTTAGGGCACAAACCACCGAGGCGCAAGATCAAGGCGTGAAGACCGCATGCGGATCTGCGCGAAGGCTGTAGGCCACGAAATGCTGCAGACGCTCCGTCACCCTGGCTGCATCGCCTTGAAGGTCGCCCGGGCTGATCGGCTGTCCAAAGGTCATCTCGAAGCGTGAGCCGCGCTTGTTCAGGAGCTCGTGAAACAGGGTAATGTCACGCAGTTCGGGATTAAGATCGCAGAAGAGATAGTAGAGCCGGGAATTCCACGCATCGAGATTGAGCGGAACGATCGGGGCATCCTGCTTCCGGGCGAGGCCGACCACGGTCGGGAACCATTCCTTCTCTTCGAGGCGTTCGCCCGACTTGCGAGCAAGCCGTCCCGACGGGAATATGACGACGCATTTTTCTTCCGCGAAGGCCTCAGCAGCCCGGCGCAGCGTTTCGCGAGCCTTGGCAGGGGTGCGTTTCGCCATCACCCATTCGACCGGGATGACGACATCATCAAAGCGCGGATTGACACGGATCGCATCGGCATTGGCGAAAAAGACAATATCCTGACGGACCTTCTTCAGGAGATCCCAGACAGCGACACCGTCAGCGAGACCCGTCGGGTGGTTTGCCGCTACGATAACGCGGCCTGTCTTCGGGAGCCTCTCGATGTGATTGACCGTCATGTCGAAGGCGAGTTGGTCGGCGAGCCGATCAAACGAATTGCGGCCATCAAGCTGCATCAACTCGTCGGCCATCCGTCGCGCCTTGGCATAGCCCAGCAGCTGGTAGAGGGCTGGCCTGAAAACGGGCCAGAGTGGATGGGCCCGCAGTTTCGGGCAACGTTCCTCGATAAGGATATCAACAATATGACCGGTACGGCGCTCGTCGGCCTGCAGGAAGGCCGAGCGCCGGCGGGCGGGGACGAGGGTATCGTCAGACATGGAAAAAGCGCCCGCTACCAATTTCTGGAACCGGGACCATAAGCCCGAGTGAACGCTTGGGGAAGAGTGAAGTCCATGCGGCCGCAGCAACAGGAAAATTTGCGGTGCTGCCACGATCTGTTGGATTTTCAATGCTTCGGCAAGGTCTGCTTTACAAAGGCGAAAGGGACCTGTGGCATTGTGAACCCATCGGCGGCCGGGATTAAGCCTTCGCCGCATGGCAACAGATGACAAACGGGATAGCGTAAATGAAAGTTCTTTGGGTCGAGGATCATGCGCCAGTGCGTGAATTGCTGCTGACGGCGGCTGACAAGGCTGCGCGCGCGCGGATCCAGATCGATCTGGTGATGGCGACAACGCTGCGTGAAGCGGCAACACGTGTGCGCCTTGAGCGGTTCGATCTCGTGGTGCTCGACCTCGGCCTGCCAGACAGCATTGATGACGATATGACGATCGCGTCGATGGCAAATATGGGCAAGTTCCGGATCGCTGTTGTTTCTTCCAACGAGAGCCGGGATGCCTCTGTTGCTTCCGCGGTGCGCTGCGGGGCGAACATTGCGCCCAAAGCCGTGTTCAAGGCCACGCTGCCCTTCAACCGGTTCATTCAACGCCCGGATGCCTTCTACGATTTCCTGCTCGACCAGATGCCAGCCCCGGCCGCCAGCAAGGCCGCCTGAGACACGGGCAGCGCTTGCTGCACCCTGCCGCAACTTGCTAAGCCGCTCGGGATGACACGTCCCGGGCGCCTTTCGCTTGCGGGCCAAGGGATGTAGCGCATGGGTGACCTCTTTGCTTCGCCAGTGACGATGGGGCTGCTCGCGCTCAACATCGCCACCAGCCTAATCGCTTTCAGCAATCCGCGGTTCTACAACGAGAACGTGCTCTGGATCGGGCCGATGATCGACAAGCAGGAATGGCACCGGGCGTTCACGTCCGGCTTCCTGCACGTCAATACACTGCACCTCATCGTCAACATGTACGCGCTCTACCTTTTTGGCCCCGTGGTCGAATATGTCATGGGCGGGCTCGGTTTTGCGATCGTCTATCTCGTGTCGCTGCTCGGCGGCAGCGCCTATGCCATCGCGCAGAACCGCACCAACCCCGATTACCGGGCAGCGGGCGCCTCTGGCGCGCTGTCCGGCATCACACTCGCCTTCTGCCTCTTTGCGCCCTTTGCGATGCTTTACCTGCTCGGTATCATTCCGATGTGGGGGATCGTGTTCGGCATCGCCTATGTCGCCTTCAGCTACCTTTTCTCCAAGCGCGCCGATCGGGTGATCGGACATGAGGCCCATCTGGGTGGCGCCCTTGCAGGTATCGTGGCGACGCTTGTCGTGCGGCCGGAGACGCTCGGCAATTTCATGTCGCAGGTCGCTGAACGGTTCGGATGAACGCGGTCGAAGCCCTCTATGCGGCGCGCCTTGAATCCGGCGCCCTCGACGCTGACCCTGTGCAGGCAGCGGCGGCAGCGCGCCTCGGGGCCTTGTCAGACACTTTGCAGGCCGCCGCGCGCCCACGCCTATTCGCAAAGCCCGAGACGATCAGGGGAATCTACCTCTGGGGCGGCGTCGGGCGTGGTAAGTCGATGCTGATGGACCTGTTCTTCGCCTCAACAGCGATCAACCCGAAACGGCGCGTCCATTTCCATGCCTTCATGGCCGAAGTTCAAGAACGAATCGATGCCTGGCGCACGATGAGCGCGGACGCGCGCAAGCGATCGCCCTGGCGTGTGCGTGGCGCGGGCGATGATCCGATTGCGCCGGTGGCAAAGCAGGTGGCGAGCGAAGCGCGCCTTCTCTGCTTCGACGAGTTCCAGGTGACGCAGATTGCCGATGCGATGATCCTCGGCCGGCTATTCGACGGGTTGTTCGCGAACGGGGTGACGGTGGTGGCGACATCCAATCGCCACCCTGATGATCTCTATCCGGATGGCATCAACCGGCAGCTCTTCCTGCCTTTCATTGCCCGTCTGAAGGCCGCTTGCGAGGTGGTCGAACTGGCCGCCGACCGGGACTACCGCCTCGGGCGGCTGACCGAGGCGCCGGTCTGGTATGCACCGCTCGGAGCAGGCAGCGCGGCTGCGCTGTATCTTGCGTGGACGCGGTTGACGCTTGGGGCGGCGCCACAATCGTGCCGGCTGTCGCTGAAGGGCCGCAAGCTGGACGTAACGCGGGAAGCCGCTGGAGTCGCCCGGTTCACGTTCGATGAGTTGTGCGCACGGCCGCTTGGCGCAGCCGACTATCTTGTGATTGCCTCCAATTTTCACACGGTGATGCTGGAGGGCGTGCCGCTGCTGACGCCCGACCGGCGAAATGAAGCGGCGCGGTTCGTTGCCTTGATCGATGCACTCTATGAAGCCCGCACCAAGCTGATCGCCAGCGCGGCGGCTGAACCGGACCGTCTCTATCCCGAAGGCGATGGCGCGTTCGAGTTCCAGCGAACGGCGAGCCGTCTCTATGAAATGCGCTCGGCCGCTTACATGGCGGAGGAACGGCGCTCGGTGATGGACACCTGACCCGGCCACCTGCCAATTGTGAGGAAGCGCTCACAAAAACGTGACCCGCCCCTTCCCCAAGGCCGCCACATTTCCTATTTATGCAGGTGCGTAATGAGTGAGTTGCGTTTTCCCGGCGGCGACGTTGCTGCCAGGCAGGGCTAAGGTGCCGGGGAAGTTCCACAAGCGATGTGGGCGGCCGCCGATAGCGGGGCATGCCCTCAAGAGGAGGACGAAAGATGGCGAATACGCCAAGAGGTGGCCTGCCGGCGGCGCTCAGCCCCGAACAAGGCCTCAGCCGGTATCTCAGCGAGATCCGCAAGTTTCCGATGCTCGAGAAGAACGAGGAGTTCATGCTCGCCCGTAAATGGGCCGAGGATGGCGACACCAGCGCGGCCGAGCGCATGGTGACGTCCCACCTGCGCCTCGTCGCAAAGATCGCCATGGGCTATCGCGGATATGGCTTGCCGATGGCGGAAGTGATTTCGGAGGGCAATGTCGGCCTGATGCAGGCGGTGAAGAAATTTGACCCCGACAAGGGCTTCCGCCTGGCCACGTATGCGATGTGGTGGATTCGCGCCGCCATCCAGGAATATATCCTGCGCAGCTGGAGCCTCGTGAAGCTCGGCACCACCGCCGCGCAAAAGAAGCTGTTCTTCAACCTGCGCCGCTTGAAGGGCGAGATGAAGGCGCTTGACGAGGGCGACCTGCGCCCCGAGCAGGCCCAGCTGATCGCCGAAAAACTTAACGTCACCGAAGCCGAAGTCTATTCGATGAACGGGCGGATGAGTGGCTCGGATGCCTCGCTGAACGTGCCGATGGGCGCCGATGGCGA
>JBGSVY010000121.1:0-2548 GCA_041752715.1 Hyphomonas sp. | reverse complement strand
GCGGCAGGATGAGGCCCATGGCCATCAGGTGGAGGAGGCGCCGGACGAGGGATTCAAGCACCGCAAGTTCCAGCCAGGCGGCGCGGCGGATCTCCTTTGACCACGTGAGCACATATTCGGCGGCCTTGTCGCGCACACGGGCGTAGAGCGCGAGGCCGATGCGCCAGTATTCCGGATAGGGACGGCTGCCGAGATCAAGCGCAATCATGCCGGGGAGACTAGCACGGGTCTCTGTGCAGAGGATTGGTAGCGCGGGATCTGGCGTGGGGGCTTGGATGAGGGGGTGGATTGGGCGGGGGCTGTCCCTCAAGTTTGGGGGTGAGTGAGCCCGCCTCGTCCTTCGACAGGCTCAGGATGAGGCTTCGACAGGCTCAGGGTGAGGCTGTGAGAGATCAGGATGACGCCTGGAGGATTTGGGGCAATGGGCTTGGAGGGTGGGTATCGCTTTGCTCAACCCACCCCACATCTGCCCCGCGTCAGCTTTTGCTTTTCATCACCATACGGAAGATGTCGTCGACGGCGGAGCCGTCCTTGTTGCTGTCGAGCATGCCGCCGAGCATGCCCATGAGGCCGCCACCGCCCTGTGGCTTAGCCTGTCCGCCGGCGGCGCCGCCGATCATGCCCATCAGGTCGTCGAGACCGAACGTGTTGGCGGAAGCGGACTGCTTGCCTTGCGTGCCTTTGGCGAGCTGGCCCATGACCATTGTGGCGACCATCGGCAGGGCCATCTTCAGGACCTGGTCGCTGAGGCCGGTCTTCTGGGCAGCGGCGCCGGCGACGGCGCGGCTCATGTCTTTCGAGCCGAGGAGGTGGCCGAGGATCGCGTTGCCATCGGCGACGGTTTCGGGCCGCGCGAGGCTCTGTGGCTGGTCAAGGTAGCGGTCATGCTGGCCGCTCGAGAGGGCGCCGAGCAGGGCTTCGATGCCGCCCGGCTTCTGGGCGTTGGAGGCGAGGCCGGCCGCAAGGGCGGGCAGGAGGGCCTGGATCGCCTTGCTGGTGGCAGCGTCGTCGAGCCCGAGTTGCTGGCCGATCTGCTGGCGGGCGCCTGCCGCCTGCGGCGCCGACAACAGGTCCATGATGGAATTGAGTGACATTGTATTTCCCCTTGCGTGGTGGCAGGCGCGACCGTCGCGCCGCTTTGCCAACTCTCGTATACACGATCGCGGAAAACGCCGTCAGGTTGTTTACATCGGCTCGGTGCGGATTGGCGCGAGGTCCGGGAAGACGGGCTCACGTTTCTCGGCGCGGGCAGCGAAGGCCTCGGCCATGTGGGTCGGCGGGAACATCGCGGCGTTCCAGACGCCGATATAGTCCAGCGTGTCGGCGGTGGTGTGGTCGCGGCCGTAATTGATCAGGACTTTCGAGCCGGTGACGGCGACCGGGTTCTTCGCGGCGATCTCGCGGGCGGTGTCCATGACATAGGCGAGGAGTTCCTCCTGCGTGTCGAAGATGTCGTTGACGAGGCCGATCTCCTTGGCTTTCGCGGCGTCGATGCGCCGGCCGGTATAGGCCATTTCTTTGACCCAGCCTTCCGGGATGTAGCGCTGCAGGCGGGGGAAAGTGCCGACATCGGCGGTCATCGCGATGTTGATTTCCATGATGCAGAAGAAGGCGTCCTTCGTGCACCAGCGGATGTCGCCCGCCGTGATCATGTCGATGGCGCCGCCGATGACGCCGCCGTGAAGGGCGAAGAGGACCGGGATGCGGGCTTCTTCCATGCAGTTGAAGGAAGCCTGGATGGCTTTGACGTTGGTGCGGAAGGCTTCGGCGGCGACGTAGCGGTCATGCTCGGCGGCGGGGCGCGGGCCGGTGAAGACGGTGGTGTCCATGCCGGCGGAGAAATGCTTGCCGGTCGAGGAAATGACGATGACGCGGGCGAGGGCTTCGGTGTCGATCGTGCGCACGATGTCCGGAAGCTCGTTCCAGAACGCCTTGTTCATCGTGTTCATCGCCTCGGGGCGCGACATCTGGATGTGGGCGACCTTGTCTTCGATGGTCACCTTGAAGGCTTGGTAGGATGTCTTGAGCATGGCGGTTCCTCCGTTTGGAGAGGAGTGTAGCAGGCTGGCGGGGCGCGGGGAGGGGTGACGCGGCGCTAAGTCCGGGGGGTTTCCGCTTTCACCGGGCGCATCAGGAGCGCAAGGATCGCCTCGTCCACGCTGATTTCACCTTCGATGACGGCGGCCACCGCTTCGCTGATCGGCATCTCGATGCCGTGGCGGGCGGCGAGCTGGCGCAGGACAGGGGCGGTCGCGACGCCTTCTGTGACGGAGTGGCGGGCGCCGAGGACATCGCTCAGCGTTTCGCCTTTGCCGAGAGCGAGGCCGAGGGACATGTTGCGGCTATTTTCCGATGAGCAGGTGAGGACCAGGTCGCCGAGGCCGGAGAGGCCGGTGAGCGTTTCAGTCTCGGCGCCGAGCGCGAGGGCGAGGCGCGTCATCTCCGCATATCCGCGCGCGATCAGGGCGGCGTGGGCAGAGCGGCCAAGGCCCTTGCCGAGCGCGATGCCGCAGGCGATGGCGAGGACGTTCTTGACGGCGCCGCCAAT
>JBGSVY010000120.1:0-7263 GCA_041752715.1 Hyphomonas sp. | reverse complement strand
GGTCGAGGATCGCATTCTCAAGTTGGATGCCCGTCTCGGGATCAACCGCCGCATCGGTCCAAGTGCCGCCCTCATTGGTCTGGCGGAACACCGAGACTTTCACGCGCCCGCCGCCAGCCACCCTGCCTTCGAGCCGCATCCGATCCAGGGCTGGACGCCCGACTTCATCCCGCATGTGCTTCAGGAAGCGGTGGACGACGGACTCTATGACGAGCTGATCCCGGTCGCCGGACCGGACGGCATCGCCTGGGCGCAGAAACTCGCGCAGCGCGAAGGCATCCTGACCGGCATTTCGGGCGGCGCAAGTTTCGCCGTTGCCATGAAGATCGCCGAACGGGCCGATCCGGGCACGGTCATCCTGTGCATGCTGCCGGACACGGGCGAACGCTACATGTCCACACCGCTGTTCGAGGCGATCCCGGCGGACATGACCGACGAGGAAAATGCGCTGTCTCGGTCCACGCCGGGCTTCCAGATGCCGGCACCGTGACCCGAAAATTTCAACCCATAAGGAACGAAGACAATGTTTGGAATGACCAATCTTCCGCTGAAACCCGCAGTGGCGGCGTCGCTTCTGTGCCTCCTGGCGACCGGCGCGACCGCGGAGACCACCGCTGACAAGATCGCGCGGGCGATGACCGCCGCACCCACCGATGTTACCGATCAGGCAACCTTCGTGGACGTCGACGGGACGGTTCTTCAGGAGGGAACGAACGGCTGGACCTGTTTGCCGGGCATCCCGCTCATTCCGGGCGATACCCATCCGATGTGCAACGACGCCGTCTGGATGGCGTGGATGGCCGCAGCCGCATCCGGCGGGGAATTCTCCACCGACGTCATCGGGATTTCCTACATGCTGATGGGCGACGCGATGGTCAACAACGCGGACCCGATGGCAACCGATCCAAACGATGGCGGAATCTGGGTCCAGGACGGCCCCCATATCATGATGCTTTTCCCGAACCGGGACATGGTTGCCGGCCTCACCCGCGATCCCTTTGCCGGTGGGCCCTACGTCATGTGGGGTGATACGCCGCTCTGGCATGTGATGCTGCCGATCCAGGCGAAAGACCCCGCACAATAGCGTCCCCGTTCACTTCCCTGACTCTGAAGGAGAGACAGTCATGCAACTCTACATGATACGGCGCCGCAGCGCCTGGTCAGACGCCGCAGAGCTCGAGAAGACCGCCGCGATCTCGAAACGGATCGGCGAAGAGGAGATGGCCGACAAGCTGCGCTGGATCCGCTCCTACGTCATCAACGAGCCCGACGGGCGATTGGGCACCTGCTGCATCTACGAGGCCGTGGACGGCGAGGCGATCCGTGAACATGCGCGCTGCGTCGGCATGCCGGGCGACGAGTTCTTTGCGGTCGCCGCAACCGTGGTGATCCGGCCCGATCCGGGGGACGCGTGATACAGGGCGGCGCTGCCGGACCCGGCCCGACAGGAGGCTGAGATGGATCTGCGCGCGAATGACCACCGTCTCGCCGAGGAAGAGACCCTTGATCCCGCGGATTGGGAGCCCCTGCGCATCCTCGCGCGACGTATCGTCGACGATGCCGTCGATTATACTCGCGACCTGCGGGACCGGCCACTCTGGCAGGACATGCCGCTCGAGGTGCGCGCGCACTTCCGGACGCCCGCGCCACAATCGGGCCAGCCCCTGGATGAGGTCTATGAGGAACTTGTCGCCAACATGCTGCCCTACCCCATGGGCAACATCCATCCGCGCTTCTGGATGTGGTACATGGGGTCCAGCAACTTTACCGGCGCGCTTGGCGATTTCCTAGCCGCGATATTGGGTTCGAATCTGGGCGTTGGCGACCATGCCGCGGCCGAGATCGACAACCAGGTCGTCAACTGGCTGAAGGAGATGATCGGTTACCCGCCGGAGGCCAGCGGCACGCTGGTCTCGGGCGGATCGATGGCAAACCTGATCGGGCTGACGGTGGCGCGCAACCGGATGTCGGGGATCGACCTGCGCGAACAGGGTGTGGGCGCACTGACCGCGCCGATGCGGTTCTACGGCTCGGACCAGATCCATTCCTGTCACCGGATCGCGATGGAGGCCATGGGGCTGGGCAACCGGGCGCTTTGCCGCGTGCCCACCGACGCGGCCTGCCGGATGGACATCTCAGCCCTGCGCGCGGCCATCGCCGGCGACCGGGCGGCCGTAACGCAGCCAGCCTGCGTGATCGCCACCGCCGGCACGGTCAATACCGGCGCGCTGGACGATCTGGAGGCGATAGCGGATCTGTGCGCCGATGAAGGTCTGTGGCTGCATGTGGATGGCTGCATCGGCGCGCTTCTGGCCATCGCGCCCCGGGGCAAGGCGCTGGTGCACGGGATCGCGCGGGCCGATTCCATCGCGCTCGACCCGCACAAATGGCTGCATGCGCCGTTCGAGGTCGGCTGCGCCCTCGTCCGCGATGCCCGCGCGCATCTGAGCACGTTCACCGTGACGCCGGAGTATCTCGAGAAAGCCCCGCGCGGGATCGCGTCGGGAGCCTGGCTGCACGATTACGGGCTGCAGACCTCACGCGGTTTTCGGGCGCTCAAGGTCTGGATGGCGCTGAAGCAGCACGGCGTGGCCAAGTTCGGCCGCCTGATCGAGCAGGACCTCGCCCACGCCCGCTATCTGACGGAACGGATCGCCGCCACGCCCGATCTGGACCTGTGCTTTCCGACGTCGATCAACATCGTCTGCTTTCGCTACGATCCCGGCGGGCTGGATGAGGCCTCGCTGAAGCAGGTGAATACGGAAATCATGGTGCGGATGCAGGAATCCGGCCTCGCCGCAATCTCCGACACCACGGTGCGCGGCCGTCATTGCCTGCGCGCTGCGATCAACAACCACCGAACCACGCGCGCCGACCTCGACATTCTGGCCGACGCCGTCGCGGAACTGGGAGCGGCCTTGGTCCGGGAGATCGTTGCGACCTCTATCGAACCCTGACCGCGCCTTCCGGTCGGGGTGGGTTCATCGGGATCCTGCTTCCGCCGCTCAGAAGATCTTGGAGCCCCAGAAGGACGTTTGATCGGCAGCGAAGTAGCCGTCCGCGACCCGGAAACCCTAACTTGACCGCAATGCGGAGGTGGCGAACGTCAAGGATCGTACGAACCGCGTTCGAAATTGCGATTCCGAACGTTCTGGATCGCGTGTTCGGGCTCTTTGCCCAGCGTCATCCTTCATGTGCAAGGCGTTGCAGCAAGTTGCGCAACTCAACCAGCCACGCACCAAGGAACTCCAGACATGTCGATCCACCGCACATTCACTCTTCTTCTGACCGCCCCGGTCGCGCTGCTTCTCACGTCGCTCGGAGCGAGCGCCCAGGAGGCAGATCAGCAAACCAGCTTGCCCGTGAGCGCTTCTGTCCAGTCGGAGGCAGGGCAACAAATACCCGCCGGGGCCTATGGGGTTGCCTACGTTGATGCCCCGCGCGTGGCGACGCTGCTACAGCTGAGGGGGGTCACGGGACGCGGCACCGCAGTCTTGAAGAGCGATGACAGCCACGATTGCCTGACCGTCCCCATACGTTTCGTCGCGGGCGATTTCGGAGGGGAAGGCATCTCTACCAACGAAACCCTTCCAATTCGTCTGATCCTCCAATCCGCGCGGGTCGCCAGAGCGTTGGCGGCTGGCGATGACGTGGTCAGCGATATGTACCGCATCAGCGCCCAGCTGGATGACCCTGAGGCGGACATCATCATTCAGACAGGATTGAGTGAAAGTCATGGGTTCGTTCTCAATCCGGGAAGCTCCATCGTAGCCGACATCTTCGGCGCAACGACAGGCCGGACCGCGTGCTCTGAGCTTCGGGCTCAGGGCTCATGACCAGAAGATGACAGCCCCGGCGATGCACATGTGCTTATGAAAGCGTGTGTGCATCGGTCGAAGCTGGTGGCGATGCATCGCCAGTCCTTGAGGCGGTCGAACATGCGCTCGACCTCTTTGCGCGGCTTGTGCCATTTCGTCCCGTCCTCGACCGGTATGTTGCGGTCTTTGCGCCCGCCGATCGAGGCTTTGATGCCGAGATCGTTCAGTGCTTCGCGGAACGCGGGGCGAACATGACCTCGGTCCGCGATCATCATCATGCTGCTTTCCGGCTTCGTCGCTGAACCGCCCTTGGGCGAGGAAGGGATGATCGCTTAACGAAGTTAAAAGGACCCGCTATGCGCGCTCAATCTGCCCCCTTCTTTGTCCCATTTTTCGTATGGTTGTGTCTTGGAAGTCTCGGCCTGGTAGCGCTTGCCTTCGGCCAGGACATCAATGCGCTGCGTGAACTCGGAGTCTTCCCTGATGTGTCTGACGACGTTTTGCGTGCGCTGATCGTCGTGCAGCCATTTATCCTTCTGGTCGCTGGGGTCGGAGCAGGCGTGGCCTTCGGGGAAGGTGTTGGGCTTCGGTCCTGGGTAACCGCGCGGTTACGGGGCGACCCGCCGCCTTTGATGCAAGTGTCGGGACTGGCGCACGCCGCGCTTGTCGGCTTCGGCACAGGTGCGGTTGTCGTCGTGCTCGACAGATTGTTTGCGCCCTGGATCGGGCTCCCCTCGGTCGCGAGCCTTCCGGATATAGGCACGGCGATCATGGCGATCAGCTACGGTGGAATTACCGAAGAGCTTACACTGCGATACGGCCTGATGACGTTTCTTGTCTGGGTCGGCGCAAAAGTATGGACGACGCTCCCGCCCGGGCTCTACTTCGGCGCCTTGCTCGTTTCGGCGGTCCTTTTCGGAGCCGGTCACCTGCCAGCGATGGCGGCGCTCATCCCACTGACACCGGTCTTGATTTTGCGCACTGTCGGGCTCAATGCCCTGCTTGGCTTGGCTTTTGGCTGGCTGTTCTGGCGGCGTGGCCTCGAACACGCGATGGTTGCCCATATTGCCACCCACCTTGCATTTTGGGCGCTTGCCGTCGCGCTGTAGGCTCGCCACGACCATTTCCATCGTTGCGCCCCGTCAGGTGGTCGCCGTTTCGGCGCGAAATTGTGAAGGAGTCTTCCCCGTCACCCGGCGAAACTCGGTATTGAAACTCGATTTGCTGACAAAGCCCGCTTCAAACATCACTTCCGTGATGGACAACTCGGTCCCGCGCAGGGCTTCTTGCGCGTGGCGTATGCGAAAGCCGTTGATATATCGAGAAAAATTTTCGCTCGTCGTTCTGTTTATGGAGTTGGAGACATCCCGCACAGGTACCGACAACCGGCGCGCGACCCGCGCAAGCGTCAGATTGCTGTCCGTGTAGAGGTGGGTGTCGTTCATCAGCGCATCAAGCACAGCCCGTGTCGCGCGATCGATGTCGGTCGGCCCTTCGACTTTGGCTGTGCCGCCCTTTGTGACCTGAAGCAACATCGGTGCACCGACCAGAGCGACGACAAAAACGAATGCTGTGAAAACACCTGACACCCCGGTCAGAAATGTCAGGATATAAGCATCGCCTGCGAACAGGCTCGCGGCCACAATCGAAAGATCCGTGGCCACCATCATGCCAAGCAGGACAATGGTGGCTTTGATCGCGGAGCGCACGATCATCAAGGCGTGCGGCGCGACATGGACGAAGTCATCTGGTTGGCGACGCAGAAGGCGGGCAATCGAAACCAGGTAGATGCTGTTGATCCCAAGAACAAACACATCTGCCGAGACCGGGAGGTTTGCCAGTATTGCCAGTTGCGCGACGGCGACTGGCGCCGCACTCAAAAGGAGCCTCTTGCGCCAGTTCAACCCCAGGTCTTGAGTCAGAGCCGAGAAGCCGAGATAGGCCGAAGGTGCGACCATCACGGCCACCAACGGCTGGAGCCATGCGGCCCAGGGCACGTCAAATGAAAGTCGGAGCCCGAGCAGCAGGCCGATGCTCGCCAAGGTCAGAAGAAAAACGCACAGAAAAAGGCGCGCTTGAAAGGGCATGCGGGTATCCTGCGCCAATGCAAACGCTGCGATTGTCGTCAGAACACTTACGAGCCAAACGAGGGGCAAAGTGATCATTGATCTTCCTGCTGGCCAAACCAAAGCCTGGTCGTCGCTATACCACCGCTTTTTCGACTAATCATGTTGGATCAACAACAGTTCAGGTCTCCTTGCGGCGGGCACCGTTGTTGGAAGGCACTGATGATCAGCGCCTCCCAAGTGATTATCAGGAACCGGGCATAGCCATCTTGAAGGTTTCGTCGCCGCTGGCGTCGAACACGCCTTCGCCGGTCACCACAAAGCCGTATCGCTCATAGAACGGCAGACCGATTTTGTTGTCTTTGAATACCTCGACAGTCAGTGGACCTTTGATGGCGACAACATGGTCTACCATTTGACGCCCCAGCCCTTTGCCTTGTTTAGAAGGTTCTAGGAACAAGCCTCCAATTTCCGTGCCAATCATTGCAATAAATCCGACCGGCGTGCCATCGTTTTCCAAAACCCATGTTTCGGCGTTTGGCAGATAGATGTTAACCGTGTCCCTGCGCACCTGGTCCCTGACTTCATCCGACAAGAAGGGGTGCGCGAGTGGTTCTGCTTTATCCCAGATTGTGATCAACGCATCGGTGTCGTCGGTATTGTATTCACGCATCATTGTTCTATTTCCTACTCTTACGCTGGATCGCGTTGATTATCTTCTTGAGAGATTTGTCGGCTGTTTTGCGTTCGGCCAACGTAGACGCGTTAAAGCGTTCCTCCGCTGCCAGCTTGTTCCATCGCGCAAATCGGTCAGGATCAATCTCTTCGCGCTTCAATGCACCTTGGATGGCGCAACCAGGTTCGCTGTCATGTCTGCAATCGCTGAAACGACATTGGCCTGCCAAGACAACGATGTCAGCAAACACATCTGCAATTCCGGCCTCGACATCGGTGAGTTGAAGCTCTCTCATTCCGGGCGTGTCCAGCACCGCGCAGCCATCGGCTGTAAAGTGCAATTGCCGGCGCGTCGTCGTGTGGCGACCCTTGCTGTCATCTTCGCGAATGGCAGCCGTATCGGCCAGACCATCCCGAAAGAGAGCATTGACCAGTGTCGATTTCCCGACACCAGACGACCCCAGAAATGCAATTGTTTGGCCCGGCATGCACCATGGAGCTAACTTGGCAATTGGTTCTTCACTCAAGGCATTGAGCACCTCGACCAGAACGCGGTCTGAAATGGTGAGAACGGCGCCCGCATAACCTGCCACGGGACCGCCCGGGTTTTCCGGGCTGGGGCGGCGTAAAATCCCGCCAGTGGCAGGTCTCTGGATCACCGTGGTGATCTGGAGGCGGAAGGATGTACGGCGTGGAGCTGTATT
>JBGSVY010000119.1:0-5116 GCA_041752715.1 Hyphomonas sp. | reverse complement strand
ACCGGCAGGCTTGCGCCCGGCGCCGGAGGTTGTGACGGGCGCTGCGCCGCACGTGCCGGACGAAATGCGGGCTGAACTCGTGCGGCTCGAACGGGCGATGCAGGACCGCGCCTGGGCCGAGGAGGGCCTCACCATAAAGGCGCTGGCTGACCGGCTGAGCCTGCCCGAATACCGGTTGCGGCGGCTGATCAACGGCGCGCTGGGGTTCAGCAATTTCCACGCTTTCCTTAACAGCTACCGCCTGCGCGAGGCGAGGGCGATCCTCTCTGACCCAGCCGAGGCCCGCCGTCAGATCACCCAGATCGCGCTCGATCTCGGCTATGGTTCGGTCGGCCCGTTCAACCGCGCCTTCAAGCTCGAGACCGGGCTGACCCCGACCGAATTTCGCCGCAAGGCGCTCGCCGGAACCTGAAATCCCTTGCTGCTTGTTTGAAAGTCAGGCCGGTTCCGGTAGCGGCAAGACGTGGCAGGCCGCGCTCTGACATTCGATCCGGGTCACCCGAAGGAGACCCTGATGACACTGTTCAACTCCGTGCTGGCCGATGCGGCCACTGTCGTTCCCCAGATCCTGATGATGGATTTCCTGCGCTACGCGATCGGCGCCGGGGGCATGTTCCTCGTCATCAATATCGTGCTGTCGCGATGGCTCGGCGGGCGGCGCATCCGCGACCGGGCGATCCGCGGCGCCCAGATCCGCCGGGAGCTGCTGACCTCGCTGCGCACGGTGGTGATCTTTGCGAGCGTCGGCTTCTCGATCTGGCTCAGCGAGCGGCTTGGCTTTCCCCTTTTTGACTCCGATCCTGCCCGGCATGGCTGGGTGTGGTTCTGGATGTCGATCCCGCTTCTGATCGTGTTGCACGATGCCTGGTTCTACTGGACGCACCGGCTGATCCACGACCCGCGCCTGTTTCGCCGCTGGCACCGCACCCACCACCTGTCACAGAACCCGACGCCGTTCACCGCCTATGCCTTCGATAGCGGCGAGGCCTTCGTGAATGCGATTTTCTTCTTCCTCGCGGGGCTTTTGCTGCCGGTCTCGTATCTCGCCGGGTTCGTGTTCCTCGTGCACATGATGCTGCGCAATGCCGTCGGCCATTGCGGGTATGAGGTGTTCCCCCGCACGCGGGACGGCCGGCCCCTCTTCGGCTGGATGACAACCGTGACGCATCACGATCTCCACCACGCGCAGGCGGGCTGGAATTACGGCCTCTACTTCACGCACTGGGACCGCTGGATGGGCACGGAAAATCCTGACTATCTCGCGGCGTTTGCCCGCGCCGTGGGCAAGCCCGGGGCGCAGACCCGCAAGCCGGGGCAGGTCATCCGCGCCGGTCTGCTGGCAGGCGCGATGCTGCTGGCCACGCGTGTCGCCCTGCCGGACCGTGCGGCCCATGCGCAGGAGCGGCCCGTGGCGGAGGCGATGGCCGACATCGAGGGCTTGTGGGCGACGCAAGGCTATGGCGCGATCGTCCGTATGCACGCTTGCGCGGGCGACCCCTCCGAACTTTGCGGCACACTGGTCTGGGCGTGGGATCCGGCCGAAATCAAACCCGGCGCCATCGGCATGCTGATGCTGTCAGGCGGCGCGTTCAGCGACGGCGAATGGCGAAAGGGCCGCCTGACCGATCCGGCCACTGGACGGGTCTATTCCGGCAAGATCCGGCAGGACTCGCCGAACATGCTGGACCTTGAGGGCTGCGCTCTGGTGTTCTGCCAGTCGCAGGTCTGGCGGCGGCTCGAAAGCCTGCCGCATGTGACGGGCAAGGTGTAGCCTACTCGGCGGGCGGGGTTTCCTGAATGGAGACGAGATAGGCGAGCAGCACATCCATGCCGAGATCACCGAACACGAAGTCCGGCATGTCTTCATGGCCGACATGGATTCCGTTGCGGAAGTCCTCCGCCAGCGTTTCCGGCGGAAGTTGTGACAGCAGGTAGCGCAGCGGCGGGGCATCGGCCCGCAGGCTCGCATCGCCGTTGAGGCCATGACAGTTGGAACACTGCGTTTCAGCGATGGCGCGTCCGTCGGCAATCGAGTCGGCGTCGGACGGGATGCCAAGGGCTGCGGCGTCGAAGAGCGGCTGTGCGGGGGCGGGTTCGGCTGCGACCGGCGCATCGGAAAGTGCGGTGCCCTCCGTGGCAGCGGTTCGCTCGCAGCCGGTCAGCGCCAAAGCGCCCAGACAGGCGAGGCTCAGTAGGGTGGGTCGCATGCGGCGTCTCCTGGGGTGATCGTCGGGCGGCCTGTGCTCAGCGCCTTCACGCCGCCGTAATCTTCTAGCATGTAAGACCGGCGCTTGCATCAGGGCCAATACCTAACGCCAAGGTCATCCATGCCGCCACCTCACATGCCACGTATCGTCAGCGTGCCGAGCGCCGCGAGCTTGTCGCGCCGCAAATACGGGCTGATCGCGGTCGGCGCGTTGATCGTGTTTGGCGGTGGCTGGGCCTTGTTGAAATGGCAGTCGCTCTATGCCGGGATGCCGCGCCTGCCGGATCCGGCGGAATTGTGGTCTGCCAATCGCGAACCGGCGATCGAGTTTGTGGACATTCAGGGCCGCACGCTGGCCGTGCGGGGCCCGCGCTATGGCCGGGCCGTGCGGGTCGAAGACTTGCCAGAGCATGTCGTCGAGGCCTTCCTGGCAGCCGAGGACAAGCGTTTCTACCAGCATGATGGGGCCGATGAAGCGGCCATTGCGCGCGCTGTCATGGCGAATGCTGCGGCCGGCGAGACGGTGTCGGGCGCCTCGACGATTACCCAGCAGGTGATCAAGAACTTTGTGCTCGATTCGCGCCAGACGATGGAACGCAAGGCGCAGGAAATCTCGCTCGCGCGCGATCTTGAGAAGCGGATGACCAAGAACGAGATCCTCAGCCTCTATCTCAGCCGGATCTATTTCGGTGCGGGTCTTTACGGCATTGATGCCGCCTCGCGCTATTATTTCGGCAAGCCGCCGGCCGCGCTCGAGATACACGAGGCGGCGCTGCTCGCGGCCCTGCCCAAGGCGCCGTCCAAGCTGAACCTGCGCGAGAATCTCGAGGGGGCCAAACAGCGCCAGGGTTACGTGCTGACCGAGATGGTCAATGAGAAGTTCATCACCCGTGACGAGGCCGCTGCTGCCCGCGCAGCAGACATCAAGATCGTTGCCCCGCCGGTTTCTGATCCCGGCCTTGGCTATGCGCTCGATGCGGCTGCCGAGCGCCTCGGCACAATGTTGCCGCGGATTCCCGGCGACCTTGTCGTGACACTCACGATTGATCCCGATGTCCAGAGCAGGGTCGCAGCCCAACTCGCCGCGCGTATGGCGAAAGAGGGGGCGGCCGCTGGCGCGTCCCAGGTTGCCGCCGTGGTGATGGACCGGGACGGACGCGTGGTGACGCTGATCGGGGGCACCGACTATACGGCCTCGCCCTTCAATCGCGCGACCCAGGCCAAGCGCCAACCCGGATCGAGCTTCAAGCCCTTTGTCTATGCCGCCGCGTTCGGATCGGACTATTCACCTTATGATGTGTTCGTCGACCGCCCGATCGCGATCGATAAATGGCGGCCCACGAACTATGATGGCGCCTATCTCGGCCCGATGACGCTGAGCGAGGCCCTGACGCGCTCGACCAATACGGTTGCGGCCGAACTTGGCCAGGCCGTCGGCATGGACCGTGTGGTTGCCCTCGCCAATCGCTTCGGAATCACAAGCGACCTCAAGCCGTTTCCCTCCACCGCACTCGGCAGCCAGGAAGTGACCCTCTGGGAGATCACGCGGGCCTATGGTGCCTTTCAGTCGGGCGGGTTGCGGATGGACCCGGTGCTGATCGAAACGATCACGAATTCGCGCGGCGACGTGCTGTTTGCGCGCGAGGACTATCCCCGCGAGCGGGTCTATCCGGAGGATTTCGCTGCCGAGATGAACGGCGTCATGACCCGTGTCGTCAACGCCGCCATCGGGACGGGACAAAAGGCGCGGATCAAGGGCTGGACCGTCGCAGGCAAGACCGGTACGTCGCAGGATTGGCGCGATGCCTGGTTCATCGGCTTCACCTCGGCCTATACCGGCGGGGTGTGGGTCGGCAATGATGACGACACCCCGATGAAACAGGTCACCGGCGGAGGGCTGCCGTCGGACCTCTGGTCCGACGTGATGGACATCGTCCATGAGGGCCAGACACCGCGCCCGATGTTCGGCGCCGATAGCGGGCTCGTCATCGATCCGGCGGCCGAAGCGCGCATCACCTTCTATCGCGGCATGGCGCAGGCCTTTGCGGCTGCGTCGAGCCAGCGCGCGGCGAGCTATGGAAGCAGCAGCCCGGAGCAGGAGCCTTAGGCCAGCGCTTTCCAACGCGCACAGATCGGCTTAGCGTCAGGTGCGGCTTCGGGAGGGCCTCGCCATGATTTATCTGATCCTCGGTCTCGTCATCTTCTTCGGCACGCATGTCTTCAGCGCTGTCCGCAGCCGTGCCGACGGGGCGGACCTGCGCCGCAAGAATGAAGGCGCCTTTATGGGCGTCTACAGCCTCGTTTCGCTCGCGGGGTTTGCGCTGATCATCTGGGGGTTCGGCGCGGCGCGGCCGGCGCAGATCCTCTACACGCCGCCGGCTTTCCTCGCGCATTTCAACCTGATCCTGATGGCGTTGGCGCTGATTCTGCTGGCGTCCGCCTATCTGCCGACGGGGCGGATCAAGACGCTGGCGAAGCATCCGATGCTGGCGGCCGTCAAGCTCTGGGCGTTCGGGCATTTGCTGGCCAATGGCGAGCTGAACGCGGTTCTGCTGTTCGGCAGCTTCCTCGCCTATGCCGTCTTCGCCCGGATTGCCGCCAAACGGCGCGGCGATAACGGGCCGGGGCCCGGGGCCGCTGTTTCGGTGGCAGGGGATATCGGGGCGGTTGTCGTGGGGCTTGGCGTGTACGCGGCGATTGCATTCTGGCTTCACCCGGTGCTGTTCGGCGTCAACGCGCTGCCGGGCTGATCCGTTCAGGCCAGCACGTGCGTCCGCGGTCCTCGTGAGAGGCGCGGTAGGATGTTTTGCGGCGGTCGCCTTGGGGCTAAGGCGGCTTGTGGTGTGGCTCGGCCAACACGCGCGGGCAGTCGGGGAGTGTGCGTGCAGCGCGATCCTGCCGTGCGGGCGC